>CAIMVM010000025.1 GCA_903844895.1 uncultured Pseudomonadota bacterium | reverse complement strand
GACCTTCTCATGAGGTTAACCCGGGTGACCAAAATACGAATTGGAAACGAGTGGATTTCTGCCGAAGTTCCACGCTCATCGCAAGTCATTTTCAAAGAATTAGGAATCGCTGTTACGTAGGTTCTTAAGGAAGTTAGGGTTCAATATTCTGCCTAGCCCATTTATTGTCACCGTATTGCATGTTACCAGGAACGCATTTCCCGAAGAATCTCCCAATTTAAGCTGCCCTCTTGAAAACGAATAAGGCATCTCATCTAGACTCTATTGCCAAGGGTCTGACACATATTCTGGTTTCTACAATAAATTCCCAGGCTATCGCCCAATCAGGCAGGTATGAGGAGGCGAAAACGAAAACAGGCAGTCAAAGGTTTGCTTGCGTTGGAATACGATAGAGCGGTTTCCCAGCGTGACTTAGCAAAATATATAGATTGGAATATCTATGTTTTCAAATTGGACATCATTAGGTAATGATGCTTTTCTTAAACGCTTGAATTTTAGTAGCCATCCAATTTTGATAGTCTGTCCAATTCGCAATACTAACGAGTTCTGGGTCAAGATAGCCTTCACCGAACCCAGAAACACCTCTACTTACAGGAATAAGGTCACAACTGCGGGATCTGAGAAATACAGTACTAGCTTCAGTTAGCTTTGCTCCTTGTGCACCAATGCCCGGCATAAGAAGCGGCTGTTCGCTTGCTAGAGATTTTTGTGAGAGCCAAGTTTCTAGTCGGTTAGCACCCACGACAAAGCCCAGAGAATCCAAAATTTTTTCCTGTTCAAAGAATTGAGCAATAGAAGCGGCTAAACCTAATGCAAATGCCTTGGCTCCTTCATTTTTTTCATAGAGATCGGCTGATGGATTAGAAGGCAAACAAACAGAATAGACACATTTCCCCTTTTTAAACCAAGGGAGCAAGGCCTTGAAAGAGTCCGTTCCCATATAAGGCATAACCGTGATAGCATCTGCACCCATGTCTTCAAAAGCAGACGATCCATATGCCGCCATGGTGCTGGCGATGTCTCCTCGTTTTCCGTCTAGTATCAGAAAAAGGCCCTTTTCTTTTGCGAGCCAAGTCAAAGTCCGGATAGCCTTAAAGCCCTCGCTTCCTTGCGACTCAAAAAATGACATTTGCAATTTTAGAGATGATACTTTCTCTGCCAGAGCAAGTTCTAGAAAAACGGACCCGAAGTCGACCAGAAACCTATGAGATCCCTGCTCCTCAAGCTTTTTCTTCATAAAAGCCGGCATGGAGTGTATATGAGGATCTATCCCCAAAGAAAGGGGGGATAAAGAGGCAAATTTCTCAAATGACATCGGTTCTCCCTTGGCTGTCAAATCGACGAATAGATGCTGGAACAAGTGCAAAATCTTCTTCGACTCTTTTTGCTGAAAATCCACTAGCTAAGCCAACCGCTGACTTCAAAGTTTCAGGAGCCTCAATGGAAGACATTACTAGGCGATCGGCATCATCAATCAGGTCGACAACTCCTCTAAACACCAGTTCTTTTGCAAGCATCCCTGAAACTATTTTTAAGTGGAGACTCAAAAGTCTTAAATTACTTATAAATACAGGCGGCGTTCTTGGAACTTCGGTTTTCAAAACGTCCAAATACTCATCTTCGGTCAATGGAAAAAAATCAAAGAAGAGTTCTCTATAGCGAGCCATAACAAAAGCGCCCCACCCCCTCGACCGCAAGAAAACTTCTGCTTCAAAGAGATCGAGTCCTATTTTTTCATAATGTAGTAACAGTTTGCAAAAGATCTTTTGGACATAAACCGATGCCCATACCCCTAGAATTTCTTGAGCCCGACTGCGAACTATTTGTGATCCTAGGGTTTGCATGCCCGATACTGCATGTACAAACCTATGGTCAATCTCTATAACACCTAATCGTGTATTAAACCGATTCCCAGAGCTTCGTCTACCAATAACCCCAAATAAGGAGTGGCTGACGTCTCCGTCCCTTTTAAACTCAAAACTATTCAATTTGGAACCGTCGCCAAAAGACGCTTCAAACCATCTTATGCTATCTTGCCAGATTGTAGCGCCTAGGGCTGCTCCCACGAGACCTAAAAGAGATCTACGAAGATTGCGTAAATAATTTAAAGCAGTCTCTCTGTCGGTATAAATAAATGCAATTTTCCAGCCTTGAATAATCGCATTGTAAACCACTTGTACTGGTGGAAAATATTGGCCAATCATAAAAATAATAATCTGATTTTTCACTTTAGCTGGTGGAATAGGACTGTGAAACCAGTTGTTCATTGACGCCCATTTATAGAAATTGTCAATAATATATCCGGAACTAGGTTTAGCATGGCGAACAGAACGCTTATAAGCTTCCCACGTCCTTAAAAACCAACGAGCCTTGGGGGTACCACTGCTAAGACTCAGTTCAATCGCATCAGGACCTCGAGAGGGATGATATTCCGAGCTATTTGTTGGCATAGAAGCATCAAGTATTTTAGTCAATGACTCGATTGAGTCTACTTCGAAATATAACGTTTTCCATGGCACAGCAGAACGATACCAGTGTTTCATCACATAAAACTCACGCCAGGATCTGACAGGGGAAGCTTCTAAAAATTCAAATTGCCTAATTTCGCAATTGTTCCAAGCCATCCTAAGGGAATCAAATAATGGAATCATTCCTTCTTTGAGTTGAGGAAAGCCAAAATGAAAGTCTGCATCCGAAAATACCCTGATTTTGCATACGATGCACAATTCAAACCAAGAGCCGAGAACATCTCCAGTGGCATGGTAGACTACGGGTATGGAAAGCTGGTCTATCTGACAAAGAACTTCGTTCCAGTCTTTCAAATATTTAGAAAATTGAGCCCTTAAGTACCAAGGATCTTCAATATTAACCGTACCATAATCTCGCCTAGATCCTTCCTGAACCAGGACTAACAAGCTATGTCGATTTGACGACCAAATGGCTTCTTTGAGCTCAAAAAGAAACGATAGCGCTTCTTTTGAATAGAGCGAAGGCAAATTTGGCACTTTTATAACTAATGATTTCATTCTATTCGCCTTAAGGCCCTTACTTTAGGAAACTCAGAATAATCGATAATAGTGTCGATGCCCAGCGCCATGGATTCCAAAATCGACTGAAAGGGATGCCACCCAAATTTACGATCGTAGAGTTTAGCTTGCAAGTCGCGCGGCTCCAGGTTTGCTTCTGCAAGGTGATGCTCTATAGGACCCGGGTAAGCTAAGGAAAAAGATTTAGACTGCTTGGCCATATTTTCAATTTGAAAGATAACTTCACGAACCGAATAAGGTGTTCCCTCGATAAACTCATCTTTGTATGCCGGGAACTCTCCGCATTCTTCAATGCTAAATAGAAAGAGCGATTCTGGGCCTACAGCTATATCCGTAAGTTGACCTTTTTGGTCAATCCAAATTTTTCTTGCTGAGGCGTCAAAATCGCTTAAAGGACCATAAATATGCTCACAAAATGCGATCAAAGATTCCATTTGATTGGAAAGTCGATGGCTAGAATACATACCAACTAGCGGACCACCAATCTGCAAAACTTTTTGCCATGTCTCCACATCAAAGCGCCCATCTTCCATCAAATAGAAATTTTCAGCAGGATCAATTCCCGACAATTGTGTTAACGAACGCGACACGATCAAACTTGGTCTTTTGCCAGTTTTCAGCGAGCTTTCACAAATAAGATTATTCAAAATACTTTCTACGCGCGGCTTAGCATCAACTCTGAATGGAATTCTACTAAAGTTAATTTGCATGGGTGCTCTTTATGCTCTTCAGCCGTTCGATCAAATCATTGGCGCGTATAATGAACTCTTTTTTCCAATGCTTTTTATCTAGTAAATGATTGAGAAGACCCATGACTTCACCAATGTCACCGATATGAAGAGCTATTTTTATGCCTTCTTCAGTGGCGACCAAATGCTCAGGAGTTAAGGAAGATGATTTTAAAAAATTAATGTAAGCTTCTCTAAGATCGCCTTTTTGATCATAAACTTTACCTAAGTAGTAATGAATTGCTGATTTTTCTTCATCATCGAATGTTTTCTCTAAAGAACCATTTAAAATCGCAATACATGAATCCCATTCTCGAAGAGCTTCGTAGGCATGAAACCGCATTTTTGAAGAATCAATTCTTCCGCTTCCGTATTTTTCCAACACCGCTAAAGATTGCTTCGGAGAGCCTAATTGATAAAGGTAAATTGCTGCCAAATCTAATGCCGCACGCAGCTTCTCTTCGGGGCGCTTGAGGACCTGCAAGAGCCTTTCCAGGATGCTTACAAGATCATGCCATTTTTGGTGAAGGAGAGCTGAGTTTTTCAGGTGCCGGAGCCCCTGAATATTTTGAGGATTTATTTTGAGGAGTTTGTCATTTGCTAGCTTGAGCTTGTCTTCAAGATAAAGTTTCTTCTCAAACAACATACAAAGCCGCTCTAAGGCAAGTTCTTTATCCTCAATTGATGAAAACGAATGAATAACTGTTTCGAGCAGTGAAGCTTCCGTAGATGCATCGTTTACTTCTGTGGCCTTCCTTATAAGATCATGGGCGACTTCATTGAAGCTTAGGTTTCTAGATCTAATTAATTTTGAAAGATATTCTGCTGCTAAGACTTGATCTTCTAAATCTACGACGAGGTGCCTCAAACAGCTTGCTGCAAGTTCTAAGCTAACCTCCTTTGTCAGCTTCGGTTCAGAATATTCATAAATTTCAAAATAGGCGGCCCAACATTCATTTAGGGCGAGCACCCCCAAATCGGCTACTACATCATCTTGAGATGCCTCGTCGATTTTTTCCCATTTTAAAAGAATCTTTTGAACATTCATTGTCTCACACCATATTTATGCTTTATTCAAACCTTGAATCATAAGATCAGTCGCATTCTTAGTAGTTTTGTCGTAGTTCACGGCAGACGAGTCAAAAAGGAATTGCAAGCTTATGCCATCAATAACGGCGATAATAAATGAGGCATATTCATTGGGCTCAACCTTCTTAAATACTCCTTTAGTAATTCCATCTGCAATTACTTTTGAAGCAGTCTCCCGAAACTTGGCATAATGTTTAGCGATTGCTTTTTTTACTTCGTCTTTTTGGTTAATTTGAGTCCAAAAATCCATGTTCACTTGGTAGTATTCGCGAGTATTTCTTACAACATCGAATACGACTCCAATAAATATTTCAAGTTTTTTAGCAGGCTCTTCGATTTTATTCATGTCGGAAAGAATCACACGTTCAATGTCACCAGCCACTCTATCTAATACAGACATCATCAGATCGTCTTTATTTAGAAAATAGTAATGGATGATCCCTTTGGAAACACCCGCTACCTTAGCGACATCCTGCATTGAGAAATTATGGTAGCCATACTTCGTAATACACTCGACAGTTGCTCGAACAATTTGATCTTTTCGCTCTGCCGCAATATCTGCTTTTGACATATAAGTTGGGGTTCCTTTTTCAGACTGCTTAAAAATAAAACAAAACTACCTTGCCGATATAATATTAACCTTGAAAGCGACATCATTCAATTGATTGAAAAAATGATTTGCCTTTCCGACGAGATTTGGTCGTTTCGTGTTAAAATATGCAACCAAGCAAAAATTATTCCTCGGAGATCAAAATGGCAAATAAGTTAACCTGCAGAGTTGCCGCTGCTCTAGCTTTGATGAGCGCAGGTTCGGCACAGGCTCTAGAAGGCGCATGGACTCATTATGGAGTGAGGCCACTAGGTATGGGCAATGCGTTTGTAGCTGTGGCAGACGACTTTAACAGTCTTTTCTACAATCCCGCAGGGTTAGCTCGGCTAGATGATTGGTATTTGGAGATTTTGAATCCTTCGTTTGGAGCGTCTGCTGCCACGATCTCAATCATCAAAGAAATTACAGATCTTGGAAAGTCTGGAGCTGGTTTTGCTAGGACTTTAGATTTTGTTGAAAAACACGTAGGCGAGACCCATCACGTAGGAGCTGGATGGACTCCCTACTTCGTAAAGAAGAATTTTGGCCTAGGTATAGGAATGGATGTAGGCTTTTCTTTAGAGGCCCACAGCGATCTAGATATCCATTTGAATCTTGGAACTGAAGTCCTCGTGCCAATCTCATATGCAAGGAACTTTTTGGACGATCGCCTGAGCTTAGGCCTAACAGCAAAACTCTACACAGGGTTTGAGGCTGACGAAAATTTGTCCATCGATACCATCAATAGCCTCTCCGGCGATAGTTCCTCTAAACTAAAAGATTTAGCTAAAGGCGGAAAAGGAGTTGGATTTGATGCGGGTCTTCTGTTCACTCCCATTAAGGCTATGGCTCCCACACTTGGTGTTATGATTGCCGATATAGGAGATACCCGGCTTGCTCCCTTGAACGATACTTTAGGAAAGCAAGATGCCAGACCTATGGCGGTAAACCTTGGAATGTCTCTGAGACCCATAGATACTGGAAGTCAGTATGTACTATTAGCTTTAGATACCCATCAGGTAAATCAACCCACTCATTTTTCTCATAAACTGAATATGGGAGCTGAATGGGGCCTAGGACGGATTTTGAAAGTGCAAACTGGACTATCCGATGGTCAACTCACAGCTGGTACCCAAATTGACGTGAAGCTCATTAAACTTCGCTTTGCAACGTATGCGATCGATCATGGCGCCGTTGCTGGGAGCAATGACCGACTCATCGATAGACGCTACCTACTTCAAATTAAGCTATTGATTTAATGAGGATAAATATGAAATTCTTAATTCCTTCGACTCTCACTTTCTTGCTTTCTACAGCAGTTGCTAGAGCTGAAAGCACTCCTAAGTCGTTAGACCCTAAACCTACAGGGGAAACCTCTCATGATACCGGTGAAGCAGACCCCGCCACAACTCAGGAGAAAACACCTTCAAATGGTGAAGCCGATAAGGCGGACTCAAAAGTCTTACCAATGGAACTTCCGCCCCTTCCCTTGGGAGCTGTGTATTCATTTGGCGTCACCCGAAAAAAAGAGGGGGCCACGGATCTTCAGTCCGCAGGATTTGCTCGACTAGAGGTCTTTAAAAGCATGGCAGAGTCCATTGGTTTCTTTAAAAACATGACAATAGGCCTTTCCTACAGCGCTGCAGATATCGGTGGAGTCATAGAAAACAAAGGCGGCTATAGGGGAACACTCACAAGTTTTGGACTTAATGTCTCTGGATTTTCTTCTAAGCGTGGCAATTGGCGAAGCAAGACGGGAACCTCGCTTGAAATCAGTAAGTTAAAGCGCTTGCCCTCTTTTAAATATGGAAATTCCAATGTAGAGGTATCCTATAAACCTAGCATCTCTCTTTCTCAGGCGGGCTATTATACCCTCAATGAAGGCTTATCAATAGGCCCTGCAGTTGCCGTGCAGATGGGCGGAATAACCGGCTGGACGCTTGGACTTGAGGCCCTATTTGCGTTCTAAAGTTACAAAGGTTATCCTTTGGGCTTTCGTTACCATGCTCTAGGACCACACTCTATGCAACAGTCAATCCTGTTAACGATCCTTTGTCTCTTCTTCGCTTCTTGTACGTCGAGATTTAAGCCAGGATATATTATAGTATCCTCAGATCGCGAAGACATACCCTTAGAAATCTATCAAATTAAACAAGAATCGCCCCTACAACTTACTAGTGAAATTATCATCTACAGCAACCGTAAAACTGCCTTCGAGCCGGGGACATATCTTATTTTGGCCGACTGTTCCCATGAACAAATTGTCATTAGACCCGGCGAAACGGCGCAACTCAACCTATCAGCAATCAATTTTTTGCCACCGACTCCTCCCAGCGAAGGCGATTTTTTTTCGGTTCAGTGCAGCCGTCATAACACCGGCATGTTTAGACAGACGATTGATAAACGATTTAGGCTTAATGTCTTAGGGAGCCCTAAAAATGCTTTAATCAGCATGACGTCAACGCCCCTAGTGCAGCCTCAGCCGGGCAAAGTATCCACCATCTTACTATCTGCCGCTAGAGTCGTCTCTAAGAATGAAGGAGACGGTTTCTACTTTGTTTCTTCAAGCAATGAAAAGCAGGCCGTCACAAAGGGAGTAAAATTCGGCTCCTGGCAATTCTTAATGCCTGGAGAGTATGATATATCTGTTAATGGAACAACGGTACCAATGGTCCTAGGGCCCAATGAGAGCAAAACTCTTGAAACAGGCTATCTCGAAATACTATCTCCTGCAAATGTCGATGTGGATCGAATCGCCAAAACGCGGGGATATCCCTACCAAATTCAATTGGGACACGATCACTTTCTAGCTCTCAATGAAAAATATCCTGTATTAGCTGGCGCTTTCGAGCTACATTTGGATAGTTCCACCCAGCCTCTAAATGTCGAAATTCAAATCAATGAGACTAAAACCATAAAACTAAGAAGTGTCGAAGTAGACTGGGGTTGCGCTCATGATGACATCAAATGCTTGGGAAGCGGCGAAATTATGCTGTACAAAGGAGACGACCATTTTCCTTTCGTAGAAAGCATCTCTGATATTCCAGTTTTGTTTTTTGGAGAAAATATTAAAGTTGGAATCTCAGGTTCTAGAAATATAAAATACAACCTTTCTGCTAGCGAATCGCCATTTGTATTAAAAACTGGAAGAGTGATTCTAAAACCAAACATTCAGCAAAAAAATCAGTACGTCACAGACCTTATCCGTTTTGAAGCAGGAGGGCCTCCTACCCAGGGGTTTTCATTAGACATTCTGCCATCGTGGAAGCCGTTTACAATGACCTTCATCGCTGGAAAGTATAACTTTATTCAATCTAGTACGAAGTATGGCTCTGATGGTGAAAGATCGCTTAAAACTTCTACGTATGTGATTCACGATGGGAGCAAAATTGAAATTGAATTTCCCTATTTAGTGTCAGATGGCCAATATGAAAAGCTCCTAAAAACAAAGCCCAAAAACACTAAATTATAGCTCTATTTTAGTTGTGATATAAAACAAGAAAACTAGGTCCATGCAACCCCAAGTCAATCACAAAAGGTGTCTCCCCATGCTGCTCCTATGTGGCAGCAGGGACGACATTTCTCGATTTTCTCGCTGCTTCATTTTTTAGGGCCCGAGCATGGGTTATACTAGATTGGCTTAACTCTTCGCCTGAGAGCATCGCTGCAATTTCACTCACGCTTTCTGTGCTGCTCAACTCCCTGATGGTCGATGTGGTGCGCGTTACTCCCACCGCTTTTTCAACCTTAAAGTGCTTTTCGGCATAAGCAGCTACTTGTGGCAAATGAGAAATGCAAATAATTTGAAACTCCTCGGCCATTTGCTTGAGTTTTGCGCCGACGATATCGGCAACTCTTCCAGATATGCCCGCATCAATTTCATCAAAAACTAAAACACATGCATCGGCGCCGTCTGACAATACTTTTTTTAGTGCCAACATCACTCGGGACACTTCTCCCCCACTCGCTACTTTATCCAGTGGCTTTAATCCTTCCCCTTTGTTGGGAGAAAGCCAAAATTCAACAGTTTCAAGACCGTCTTCGTGAAACCCTTCAAGAGCTACTTTGAGTCGCTCTAAGAGACTTTCGTCGTCGACAAAAGCAGCCAACTCATCCCGCCAAAAAAACGTCGTTGAAGGGGCTCTTTTCTCCAACTTGATCTCAATAGAAGCATCTTTCATAGCAAGATCTTCAAATTCTTTTTTAATCGTTTTGGCTAAAGACATGGCCATATTTTGTCTTGCTTTAGACAAAACACTAGCTTGCTCTTTCCAAATATTTAATTCAGAAATTAGCTTGAATATTAAAGAAGACAGCGTCGATTCACTTTCGTGGATGGACTTTAGTTTTTGATCAAGAGACGCCCATCCTTCGATTAAATCCTCTATTCTGGCACAAGACATCTTCCGCATAATATCTTGATAGGCATGCAGCCTGTTTTCTACGTCTTCAATCTCACTTTCATCCGCAATATTTTGTGACGACTTTGTTTCCACTTCAAAGGAGACTTCACTCATGAGATCCATCAGATCTTTTACTTTTAAAAGTAAAGGCTTTGCCCAATCCTGATCGGACATTTTTAAAAGTTGACGTTCCACCTCCCTGCCCCCCCGAATGAGCCCAATTGAGTCGTCCGATCCCGCAAAATAAGAAGTCATTCTCTCTAGATATTTTGCTGACTCTAAGCTTGTTCTGAGATTTAAAGACCTTTCTTTGAGCTGATAGAATTCAGAGACATCTGGCTTAAACGTTTCGATTTCAGAAATTCTAAATTTGATATAGTCGACTTGGCTTTTCAGTGTCGAAAGAGCTGAAACAGAAGCCTTAATTTCTTGGATAGTTGAAAAAACGGATTGGGTTTTTTGAAAAAATTTCTTTGAAATATCATTTGGAATGAACTTACCCAATAACTCGCTGTGCTTTTGATTGGCAACCATACGAAAAGAATCATTCTGGCCAAAAATGTCCATCAACTTTTGGCCAAGGTCTCGAGCAACATTACGAGACACAGAAACATCATTCACCCAAGTTCCATTTTTTCCTTTGGCCGAAATAGATCTCCTAAGAATCACTTCGCTATACCCATTTTCCTCAATAGGAATGCCGAGCTCTTCAAGATCAGCGACAATAGGATGAGAGTCTTCTAAGGTAAAGATACCAGTAATCTCAGCCCGTTCAGACCCAGATCGAATCATTTCAGTCCCTAACTTGCCACCCAAAAGTGCTGAAAGTGCTTTTATCAAAATTGACTTACCGGCCCCTGTTTCTCCAGTAAGAACGTTGAAACTATCGGAAAATTCAACTTGCAGCTCATCGATAATCCCAAAATCTTTAACTCGAAGTGTCGAAATCATTTAAGTTCCTCACAGCAAAGGTGCTAATATTCTAGCGCCGTTATTTCTAAGTTTAATGAGTTTTCTAATCTTTCTGATTTCTGGCTTAAATTCCGAGGAAAAACTTAAGTCATTTTCGAGCATCGACTCTACCTTAGACGCAAAATCACGGTCAAGAATCAAAATATTTGTTTCAAAATTGAGATACATCGCCCTATTGTCAAAGTTAGATGTACTCACCGAAGCAACATCATCATCTAACAGAACAATCTTTTGATGAAGAAATCCAGGCTCATATGTATAGATCTTGACGCCACGGTTCTGCATTTGCTCAGCATAACTCAAGGTCAGCATGTGCACAAAACGCTTCGATGCAAACTTCGGTATCAGTATTCGAACATCGACACCTCTTAGAACTGCGAGCTCCAAGTCCCTTTGCAAATAGTCGTCTGGGATAAAATACGGAGTACTTACCCAAATCCGTTTTTCAACCGTTTGAATCATCTCAGAAAAAACCATGCCGCCAATATTGTTTCGATCATAAGGTCCGGTGGGAATCACTTGGATCGAATATGGCCAGGCTTTAGAGCCTAAACTACCACTAACGGGAAATTCTAGAATTTCTCCCGTAGCAAAAAGCCAATCTTCTCTAAATATATCCAGGAGATTTTTAACTACCGGTCCTTCAATTTTTAAATGGGTATCTCGCCACAAGTTAGGCGCACGCCGGGTATATTCCTCCCCAATATTGACTCCACCAGCGAATGCCTCTATACCGTCGACAACGACTAGCTTCCTATGGTTGCGATTATTTATAAAAAATATTCTCCCTAAATTCATCAGCGGCAAAAAATGTGCGAATCGCACTCCTGAATCTTTGAGCGCAAAGAAGAATTCTTCTTTCAATCCAAAAGACCCTAGCTTATCGATAAGTAGATAAACTTTAACGCCTTCATTGGCCTTTCTAATCAGATGCTCTTTTAGGGCTCTTCCAATACTATCCGAGCGCAATATATAATACTGAACGACAATGAAACTTTTAGCTTGGCTAATAGCTAAAAAGATTTCTTCAAAGGTTTTTTTGCCGTCCACAAGCAATTCGGCTTGACCCTGGTTGGGCCGATAGACATCCCCAAAGCTTGAAAAGATCTGTTCAAATCTTTCTTCTTTTGTTTTTTTGGGGGTCAGTTGTCGATAGAAATCGGAACTTCTTGGTGCTTTACTCCACTGTGGCGCAAAGCCTTTAACTCTGCGACCTCCCACAAACCAATATAGTGGGACTGAGATCCAAGGGAGGGCAATTACAGCCCAAATCCAAGACACACTCGCCGCCGTATTGTGGCGGGTATCGAGAATCTTTAAAATGGTAAGACCAACGAGCATGTAAATAAAGAATTCTGGCCAACCAAAATTCCAATTTATCATTTTTTAGCTCCCAAATCTTCTGAGAATGCCTGTAACCTTTGTACTTGCTAAAAAAAGTAAATCAGCACTCGACCATTCTCCGTCTTTAGCCTTGCGCATGGTGTAAGCAATCAACTCATGATCACCCTCAAAACAATCTCGAATGGCGCCTAGCGCACTCTTGAAATCAGATGAATCGATAGTTGCCTGGACTAGCATGTTGCCGGCCTTTTCTAAATCGGCACTAGCAGCGTCTTCGCCTTCGTCTTTTAACAACAAGGTGAACTCTAATATGGCCGCTTGGAGCTCTTTGACTGAATCTGACTTCGAACGTTTTCTTACAATAGCCATGAGTTTTCCAATAATATCGGTTAGCAAAGCATACTTTAGTGGATTGGGCCAAAAATGCAATCCACGATTGAGCGCAAACCTCAAGCCTGTTTTCAGAAAAATTATCAATAAATGCGGCTTATTATCTCAGCGCCCAAACCAGCTGATTTTAAAACTATTCCTTTTCCGTTCACAACAAGATCATTGGCGTCTTAATTTGGCTTTTGTCTTCATTTCAGAATCTTTTTAATTTTTGCTAAAAGGATCATTGAGCGCGGGAGATATGGACTCTCTTGTGATCGCCGCTTCACAGCTTCATTGATTTTTTGCCACAAGCGGACCACGGCTTGAAATGTCTTGGCAATTTGCTCTTGAGTCCAGATGTCTCGAGAGTCGGGACCTGAACTGGAATCAAAGTAGTAACATAGTTTGGAATTACAGTTCCCGTACTTGGGCTATAGTCGGGAAATATAGCGACCCACGTAAACATCGATTCTGAGAAACCGGGATCTAACGCGACAGTATGGAATGACACTTGAAAAAAGCCATTTCCGATAAAATCGAAAATGGCTTTGTCTCATTAGTGGCGTCCCCTGGGGGATTCGAACCCCCGTTACCGCCGTGAAAGGGCGGTGTCCTGGGCCTCTAGACGAAGGGGACCAACTTTGGAGTGGTGAGCTCACCTGGACTCGAACCAGGGACCCGCACATTAAAAGTGTGCTGCTCTACCAGCTGAGCTATGAGCCCACTCCGGAAACCAAATCTCTACTGCCAAAGCAGCGTCAATCGAGTGGAAGGGTTGTATATGTTTGGGGTGGATTCTGTCAACACTAAATTGTGAATTCTTAATAATTTTTTAGCGCAGTTGTCGTAGTCGTTTTTGCCGACCCCTAGGATTATATTCAGGCATTTAAGCCCTTTAGATGGGCAATTGCACAACTCTTGAGGCTTGTGATGGGCGCCTGTGTGCACTAATCGCTCAGGTTCTGGCCTTGGTTTAAGATCTCTTGGCTAAGGTGAGGGGGCAAGCAGGATGCTCTAGGGCTCTATCTCTTAGTTTAGCCCCCCTATTCTTGTGAATGAGATTTAGGGGGAAGATTCTTTAAATTCCTTTATTTGCTGTAGTTAATTTAGATTCCTCAGAGCTGCCGTTTATTCTCACAGGTGGTTGCAATGAATCTAGCTGCATTTTTCCTCGAATAATCGTATGAATAGAGCATGAGTTCTCAGAGGCTAATTCTAATTCTTTAGCCCCAAGGAAGCGTCCACCAACCATAAGGTTAGGGGTGTATTTCTTTAATCGCTTGGAAGGCACAATATGAAGGTTTTAACTAAAGAAGAATATGCTGGCAGCCTAAGCAGCGAAACTATAAAGCAGGGGTACTTAGCTTCATCCCAGGCCGTGCTCAGCACGGAACGATTTATTTTCTCTTGTTATGAGTCCGTAAAAATTCATGAAAAAATTGAGGGTTCGTTCAAAAAGGATTTTGAATGGCCTTATATTGAAACCAGTAAGGAATCCTCGTTTGCCTCAACATTAACCCAAATGTTGGAGTGGCATTTTTCTAATCACCTGGCTGAGTTGACAAACAAAGTTCTCAGCATCTCTAATTTAACCTATGTTTCTATTTATATGGCCCACCTGGAAAGGGATTTTAGACGCATCTGTTCAGAAAACGGGATGCTAGATGCTCGTGATGGGCGCCCCTTACAAGTTGCATTAAATGATTTACTTTTGGCTATTGATCAGGTTTTTTCCGTTAATTTAAAGGATTTTTCCAAGAGTTTTTTCACTTGGCTTTATTCCAAGCCAAAACTGTCTGTAGTTGATTTTAACCAGGTCCCGCCCGTGGGACGATACGCCAGAATGGTCATTAACGCGCGCAATAGGCTCCCTTCCTCTCATCCAGAAACACAGGAAAACTCTCCTAAAATCGCCGGAGCAGCACCTTCTGGCGCGGTCGAAGGCAAAACGCCTTCTAGAGATGCTTCTCCGCGAAAGGATGTTGGGGCCCATCCAGACAGAAATGCTAGGCCCAAACAAGCCCGATTGGACCGTGGACCGAGAGAAAGGAAGCCTGAACAGGAAAAGGATATGGAGCAAGAAGCAGCTACTCTGGCTCTCGTCGATGTCGCTATACAGTCTTTATCGTCTAACCTAGACATAAAAGAAATCGTCCTAGCCCCTCAAAATTCGTACTATCGACGTTTGCAGCACCAAAAGGCTGTTGATGCAGGCTTTAGTTCTGACTCCGTCGGCGAGGGGAAAGAAAGGGCAGTTAAAATTTCTCGCGCCTAAACCATCGATCGTGTTTAACTGAGCGCCGAAAGCAAGTATTCTCGTGTTATTTTAGCTGCCATTTTCAAACCGCAGCTAAAATGCTAGTCAGGGCCCAATCTCCTTCATTATGAGCCTCTATAAACGCAGTGCTCTATAAACGCAGTGCTCTATAAACGCAGTGCTCTATAAACGCAGTGCTCTATAAACGCAGTGCTCCAGAGAGGACTCCAATCTAGACTTGTTCCACCATTTGGTGAATCTTGCCAAAAAGGGATGCCCCATCTTTGGAAAACATTTCAATATCTATGGTGTCGCCCGGCTTCATAAATGGAGTTGTAGCGACTTTATTAGCAATAATTTCGATCATACGCTTTTCCGCAAGGCAGCTTGAACCGCGGGAAATATCCTCGTTTGACACGGTGCCACTTCCAAGGATAGTTCCTGCTGTGTAGGATCTCGTTTTAGTAATATGCTCAATCAATTCAAAAAATGAAAAATGCATTTCTGGGCCTGCATTGGGGTGGCCGAAAACATTGCCATTGTACTTAGTGATAAGATCCAAATGAACTCTTCCATCTTTCCATGCATCACCAAGTTCGTCGGGTGTGACGCAAAAGGGTGAGAAAGCGGTTGAAGGTTTAGAGTTAAAAAATCCGAAACCCTTTTCAAGTTCTGCAGGAATCAAACCTCGAAGTGATACGTCATTGGCGATCATTACTAACCGCACGTAATTCGATGCGTCAGCTGCCTTAGTAAACATGGGAGTGTCTCCCAATACAACGCAGACTTCAGCTTCAAAATCTAACCCCCACGAGTGGTCTTTCCAAGGGATCGGACTATTGGGCGCTAAAAACGTACCTGAACCCCCTTGATATACGAGTGGGTCTGTGCGAAGTGTGGCTGGTGGTTCTGCATTTCGCGCCCGCCGAACGAGGAGCACATGATTAATATATGAAGATGCGTCCACCCATTCGAACGCTCTGGGAAGTGGGGAGTGAAAATCTTCTGGATTTACCTTTTGCCCTAAAGCACCCTCATTTAACTCTTTATATATTTGCTCAAGTTTAGGTTTAACGGTGTCCCAATGGTCTAATGCTTGTTGCAAATTAGCAGCCACTTGCGCCGCCGAAGTCCACCTAGAATTGTCCCGGCTCACCACTACTAATGTGCCGTCTCGCGAGTCAGACTTTAATGTGCCAAGTTTCATTAGACATCTCCCGATAAGTTTACAGAATCTTTGAGGTACTTAATCTCACTATTGGTAAGTTGGCGATATTCTCCCGCTGGCAAATCATCAGGTAGCCTCAGATCCCCAAACCCATACCGCACCAAACGCACCACTTTAAATCCAAAATGTTCAAACATACGCCTAACAAGGCGGTTCCTCCCCTCAAAAACGGTAATAAAATACCAAGAGCCCCGCGACTGGCCTAAGTTTACGGAATGGGCAAATATCACCTCAGATTTACCGGTAATTCCATCTTCAAGCTCAATACCTCTGCGAAGCGCCGACTCCTCTTCATAAGATAATCGGCCGTCAATAAGCACATTATAATATCGAGGGACCTTATATTTAGGATGAGCTAACCTGTGCACAAGCTCGCCGTCATTACTCAGAAGAAGAAGTCCTTCAGTTCTGTAATCAAGCCGCCCCACTGGAGAAACCAGAAATTGTAAATCTCTCGTGGAATGCAGATCATAAATGCTCATTCTGCCCGTTCCATCGGGGCGAGATGTGAGTACCATATCTGGCTTATTTAAGAGCCAATAGACACGAGGAGGTGGAGTATTATTTATATGACGGCCAAGGACTGTAACCTTATCGGTATTAGGATCTATTCGCATTCCCTGCTCTGTAACCAACTTCCCATTTACAAAAACTTTACCTTCTTCAATCCACCCCTCAGCCTCACGCCTGGAAGCAATTCCATGAATAGAAAGCCACTTTTGTATCCTGATACCTTGAGAAGAATCGCCCGCCAATTGCACGGAAAGATCGCCATCAAGTCTTGGCTTTGTCAAGGCCCGGTTTTTAACGGAGCGAGTAGGAGTTGTTGAGGTTTTCGCCGCCCTTGCCCGTGGCTTTAGGGGGCGTCGTTCGCCTACTTGAAAAGCCTCTCTTTCTGTATTTCGAGAAACTCGCTTAGGGACTACTGCGGCTTTATCTCCCTCGTTTAAAGGGGCCTTCTTAGCAAAGGGCCTAACTGGTTTGGGCTCTTGAGGGGATCGATTGCCATTTCTGAATCTTTCTAATGCCGAAGGTTTCGGCTTAGTGCTGTCTACACTTCTATCTTGGGAGGCGAGTGTTGGCGACTTTTTAGTGCCTTTAGACTCACCACTTTCTTTGGGAAGGCGACGGTCAGAATTTCCTCGGAATTCTCCAGGTCGTTTTCTTGTTTCATCAAAAGCATGGGATTTATCTCGCGAACGAGGCCTAGCTGAAATCGAATCCTTTTTTTCTATTTTTTTAGAATCTAAAGACTCGCGGCGGTTTCCTTTAGGATAGGAGTTCAAGTTCTTTTTGTCCGCATTTAACGACGTAGACGCGGCGCTTGGCCTCCTAGATTTAGAGCCCGCTAACCGATCTGACTTTGCATCTAATGGAGGTTTCTTCTGGCTTTTGTCCCCTTGCTCATAAGAAACCCCAGGCGAATCCTCTTCGCCTGTAGAAGGTGAATTAGTACTTTTCTTCGGAGTTGTCGTCATCTTCAAATCCACCATCTAAATCCCCAAGAAAGACTCCCTGGGGACGTGCCACATGTTCATCGTTTTTCGCTTTTGTAGCGCCCTGCAATGCCCTCTTGGTTTCAAGAGGATGCCCCTCCTTTATCATTGGTTGGGTCATGTTGTCATGGTCAATCGCCGTGAAAAGATCGGTGTCTCCCGATTCTTCAGAATTAAAGCCCACTGCGTCCCTGGGAGTTTCCTCAATAGATAGGTCATCTTCCATCTGCTCGTCATAGTTTCCCACGAAATCCGCCGGTCCTTCTGTCTCATCACCTTTTTCAATAGCTTCCAGTGCATTTTTCATAATCTCATGGGAAGGCTGAAACGCCTCCAGCGGCGGGAGCTCTGCTAAAGAATGTAGTGCATAAACCTGTAAAAACTCATCGGTAGTGCCAAAAAGCATGGGACGCCCCGAATCTTCTTTTCGCCCTACACATTTAATCAAGTTTCGATCTAGAAGGTTTTTCATAATACTGCCAGCGTCAACCCCCCTAATAAACTCGATATCAGCTCGGGTTACCGGTTGCCGATAGGCAATAATAGCCAGTGTCTCTTGAGCAGCGCGAGAAATTGGTCTAGGACGGGACGAGAACATACGTTCCATGACTTCGCCAGCCGCTGGATCTGTCTGAAATTGATATCCATGCCGGACGTTTTCAAGCTTAAACCCGCCTTTTCGGGCGCGATAGAATCGGACGAGGGAAGAAATGACCTCCGAAACTTCCTTTGAGGTTACAGATTCGTCAGCCAAAATCTCTAAAATGTCCCCTACCTTAAGGGGCTTGGGAGAAGCAAATAAGATTGCTTCCACAATCGAAGCCAAATCTAAGGCTTCCAAAGGTGCAGAAAGGTCTTCTGAGATTGGTGAGGCCTCTGGCCCACCTTCCAAAATGGCGCTCTCATCACTCTCATCACTCTCATCACT
>CAIMVM010000024.1 GCA_903844895.1 uncultured Pseudomonadota bacterium | reverse complement strand
GCCATAGCAACCCTTACAAAAGAACTAATCCAGTGACTACGATGCTCACATTAAACACTATAAGCGCATGATTTTCAAACGTTTTATTCAGGTATTTTTTAAATAAAATCCAGTGACTACATTTTTACATGCGTCAACCCCCTGGGCAGCAACAGCTTGATGGGTTTTAGGTGGGTTGATTTAATAAAGTCGCGCTAGGCCACTTCCGATAGTTCCAAAGAAGTTTGCCAGGTCGACATCTATCACAGTCTCCACTTTGTTAGTGCAGAGATAGCCGTTAAGCCCAAATAATGCATTTGGCTTTTTAAGTTAGCGGCTCAAGTCAGTGAAATAACCTCCAGCTTTTAGCTTCCGATAAGCAAAGCTGGAGGTACAAATATATGCTAGAGAAGTTAATCGACGGAAACGCCCTAAAAATAAGCTTTACTGATAAGCTGATGACGGCCTATTGGGGGTTTCCCCTTTAAGTCCGTTATTTAAGCGACTGAATCTTCAGTCGGAAGCTGAGGCCATGCTTCCTTTTAAAGAGGAATCGCCAAATGGTATGAGGGTATATCCCAAGATTTTGAAGTTGGGCCTAACCGTAGCAGCAGGTGGACATCGCTACACCCACTCCGCTTTTCTAGGTGACTCTGCGGAGATCTATGAGCAGGCGTTCGGAGTAGAAAAAATCCCTAAGTCTATTACTGCTGTGACACGGTTTTTCAATCGTTTCAACACACAAACGACGGAAGAATTCTTTTCAGAAAGGCTTTGGGCTTTCCTCTTTAGTAAAGTCATTCCACTCAAGTCTTTAGGTGAGGACGTTCTAAGTTTCGACTCTTCAGTGGTGACCAGATACGGGAGCCAGGATGATGCAAAAAAGGGCTATAATCTGAGAAAAACAGGCCGCAAATCCCATCATCCTATTTTCGCATTTCTCAATCAATCGAGATATGTGGTGAACCTGTGGAATCGACGGGGAGATTGCTCGAGTGGAAATGGAATTGTTGAGTTTAGTAAGCAAATCCTAAGTCGCCTGTCAGGCCGCTTAAAAGTACAAATGGTTTTAGCGGATTCAGGCTACTATCAAGTCGAATTCTTTGATTACCTGGAGAGTCTTCAGCTGGACTGTGTTGTAGCCACTCCAATGATTCTCATTCTTCAAAGTGAGATCTATGGGCTCGAAGAATGGTTAGATCTTGGCCACGGAGTAGCAGTAGGAGAGTTTAAGTTCAAGCATCGAAGAAAGTCTTGGACGAAAGAACGCCGATATATAGTGATCCGAAAGGATCTCTCAAAACTTGGATCAGATACGGGTGGCAAAACACTATCTTTATTCCCTGAAGAAGATGCCAAAGTCTTAAACTGCAAGTATGGACGTTACATAACCTCGTCCGATAAATCCGGTGAAGTTCTCTGGCGAAAATATCCCCTTCGTGCCAATGACGAGAACATCATAAAAGAAAACAAAGAGGATTTTGCCTTGGAGGGCTTTGCTTTAAATGGATTCTATCCTACCGAGGCTTCCATGCTTGTTCGCATTATGTTCTTCAATATTATCAACCTCTTTAGGCAAGAGATGCTTCCTGAGCCTGAGTCTCATCAATGGCTTGATATCCGTCGAAAGAAATACTTTATAACCCCCGCACTTTTAGGTAGAGACGGCAAAAGCCCAGTTCTCCGACTAGGGATCAGAAAGCCTAACTTGCGGCACAAATTTCTTCATATTCTTAATAGAATAAGTCTCTACTTTGCAACTGCAATGCATTCGAACAGCCCCAAGGGCCTCCCATCCCAAATATTTAGAAATTAGCCCATTTTAAACCGCAGCCAGGAACATCAAGCCACCATTGAGTCTTCTGTTTTCAAAGACGGCAAAAGCCCGTCTGGCAGAGCTTTGCTGGAAATGAGAAAGGTAAATGCAAAATTTGGGATAAAAAGCAACGATTCGAAAATAAGAGATGTATTCGGCTCGTTACGTTTTTAGGCCAAGGAGTTAGGGCTTAAGCTATTCTTAGCGATATTTCCAGTGACAAAAAAGTAGCTTTGACAACTTTTTCTTTGAAAAACTAAAGCAGCTGTTACGTCTTAATCCCAGGGCCGTCATCAAACGTCAGAATCAACGGCCAGTCTACTAAAGGAAGGGTATAGACTTAGGTTTTTTCGAGTACTTTTGAACTCGAGTTATTGCGGTTCCAGGGCAAGCATGTGAAAAGGGCACCAAAATCGTAAGCTAACGAACAAATCTTCTAAAAGTTATAAGAGCGCCTAGCAAGCTTGCACTATATCAAAGATTGACATTGTGTATGGGCTCCATTTAAATCATGGATTCAGATTGGCTGCAAGGCTGCAGGCGGGGTTCGATGCAACTATTGCAGAATAGGAGATCCTTCATGACAAATTGGCAATCACGATGGTTAGCCCAAGATACTCCTTGGGACTTAAAAGGATCTCACCCCGAAACGGAGCGGCTGATGCAGCTTTTAATTGGTTGGCGGATCCCATTGATGAAAGTCTTGATTCCAGGTTGTGGACGAGCCCATGATGCCGCAGTTTTTTTAAAACAAGGTTTAGAAGTTACGGGGGTAGACCTTTCTGAAGAAGCGATACGCACGGCTAAAGACCTATGGAAAAATACAAGGGGGCTTGAGCTAATAGCTTCCACCAATGAGGAATATGCCCTGAATCATAAAGGGTTATACAGCTTAGTTTTTGATCGCGCAATGCTTTGTGCGCTTTCGCCTGAGGTACGCCCGAGATATGTAAAAGCGGTAACGGATGTCCTAGCGTCGGGTGGCATTTTCTCTTCTATTGCTTTTCATAAGCTACACGGAGAATTTAAAGGGCCTCCCTTTGCGATTCAAGAGGAAGCTATGACTCGTCTTTTTACGGAGTCTTTCACATTAATGGGATGTTACCGAGTGGCGGCACCATCCCCTTTACCTGTAGTTGCTGAGGAGACGCTTTGGATATGGAAAAAAGCACAGAAGAACCCACAAATGCTCAAAAAGTGGATCAACTTGTAAAACAGATTCTACATCACAAAAAAGCATATTATGCAGGAAGGCCAGAGATTTCCGATCCCAAGTACGATTCTCTTGAAGAATCTCTACGCGCTTTGATTCCTGATCATCCCGTTTTGTCACTTGTTGGCGATGGAAGTGAATCTCAATATAGAAAAGCCGGCCATCGAGTGCCGATGCTTTCACTCGCCAAAACCTATGCTAAAAGTGACGTTTTAGAGTGGGCCGAGAATCAGCCCGTGATGGCAACTTTGAAGATTGACGGTAATAGTCTTTCCCTCGTCTATCAAGACGGCGAGTTAAAACTAGCAAAAACCAGGGGCAACGGCCGAGAAGGCGAGGATGTTACAGACAAAATTAGATGGGTGTCAGAGTGCATACCCAAAATACAAATGTCAGGTGAGATGGAAATTAGAGGCGAACTCTATTGCTCAGATAGTTCTTTTATTCAACTTGCCGAAGACATGGTTTCCAGGGGTATGGAACGACCTTCGAATCCAAGAAATATTGTCTCCGGTATTTTAGGGCGTAAGCAGCACCAGGATTTGGCTAGATATTTTGATTTTTTTGCTTTCGATCTTATAGATGGTAGCGGATTTGCGCCTTTTGATACCGAAGTTCAAAAGTTTGAAAAGCTTGAAAGTTCAGGATTTAAGCTTCCAGACCATAAATTATGTAATTCTCCTTATGAAGTGGAGGCCTATTTAGACTTTGCCCAAAAATTTATGGATGAAGGAGATGTGCAGGTCGACGGCGTTGTTTTTTCCTTCAATTCTTTGGAGAAACATCGTGAACTCGGCTCCACCTCTCACCATCCTAGATATAAGCTTTCTTTCAAATGGGCGGGAGAAACCGCGGTAACGAAAATTAAAGATATTCTCTGGGCCACAAGTCGACTGGGTATTGTAACTCCGGTAGCCATTATTGAACCCGTATATCTCAGTGGTGCCAATTTAACCAATGTGACCCTTCATAACGCAGCTCATGTGTTGTCTTACAATTTAAAAATCGGCGATCAAATCGAGATCATTCGCTCAGGGGAGGTTATTCCTAAGTTTCTTTCTGTAGTTTCAGCTGCGGAAGGAGCTAGCAAATTGCCTGACATGTGTACCTCTTGCGGAGGTGGTCTTACCTTTGATGGGGTAAGGCTTTTATGTATTCAAAAGGAAACGTGCCCAGCTCAGCGCAGTGGAGCCATTTTAAATTGGATCAAAGCTGTCGATATTGAAGATCTATCCGAAAAAAGACTTCAGCAGCTCATGGATGGAAAGCTCGTGGAGTCTATCCCTGACTTATATCGGATGAAGCCGGAAGACTTGTTGAAGCTTCCGGCAACTAAAGAAAAGATGGCTCAGAAACTGTTTGATAACATTCAGGCATCAAAACATCCTGCATTAACCAAATTTTTAAGAGGCCTCGGCATCGGTGGCTTAGGGCAAGCGAGTTGGGTTGAAATTTGTCATCACCATGGAACCTTGGCTGAAGTAAGAAATTTGAAATCTGAAGATTTGCTGAAGCTTGATGGATTCGCCGACAAAACAGCAAATGCTGTTGTC
>CAIMVM010000023.1 GCA_903844895.1 uncultured Pseudomonadota bacterium | reverse complement strand
GTGCTAGACTGCTAGGGTCGACGACAATCAGCCGCACTAACGGCTGTGATCAAAGACCAATTTGGCTTCGAAGGCCTCAACTAAACCAAGAACTAACCCCAAACTAAAGAGAACTCTGACGGACCTTCCCCCCGAAAAACACCCCCTAAAATCCCTGTAGTCCTTGCTACCGCCTGTGTTGGTGGTTTTTAAAAACCTCAATTTGTACCCATGTAAATAAATGATTAAATAGCTTGATTTATGATATTAAGTTGCTTATTATGTACCCATGTATATAGAATTCATACCAAATCGCAATTCTCCCCCAGCAGTTCTTCTGCGCGAATCCTTCCGTGAGGAAGGCAAAGTCAAGAAGCGCAGCCTTGCCATTCTAAGTAAGCTGCCAAGTCATGTTGTCGATAGTATCAAATTGGCTTTAACAGGATCAGCAGCCCCTGCTTCCAGCCAAATTACCGCTCCAGAATGCGGCCCCATCTACGGAAGTCTTTTTGTGCTAAATAAAATAGCTCAAGATCTTCAGTTCGGAAAAGTCTTTGGACCTAGCCGGGAGGGGCAACTTACCAAACTTCTGGTTCTTGCTAGAATTGCCCATCAAGGTTCGAGACTATCGACCGTTCGCTGGGCTAAAGATCACGCCGTAAAGGAGGTCCTAGGAATTGGAGCTTTTGACGAAGACGACCTTTACAAAGCATTAGATTGGGCGGCTAAAAATCAAGATAGAATCGAGAATAGGCTTTTTAAACTCTATGTTAAAAAATGTGGTCAGCCTCCGACGTTGATCCTTTATGATGTTACGTCTTCCTACTTTGAGGGGGAGCAGAATGAACTGGCGGCTTATGGCTACAATCGCGATGGGAAAAAGGGAAAGAAGCAAATTGTGATTGGACTTCTTGCTGCCCAAGACGGCGAGCCTTTAAGTGTCCAAGTTTTTCAGGGCAATACATCTGATCCTCAAACGGTTTCTGATCAAATTGAAAAGCTAGCCAAAAGGTTTGAGGTTAAAGAGATCGTTTTTGTTGGGGACAGAGGGATGGTCAAGGCTAAGGCGAAAGACCTTCTTAAGGTAGATGGATTTAAATACATAACTGCCATTACGGATCCACAAATCAGATCTCTGATCAAGGGTAAGGTTATTCAGCCAACTCTATTTGACAAGACCGTTGTCGAAGTCGAATCCTTGGGAAAACGATATATTATGCGTCGCGATGAATTGACTTTTAGAAAAGAACAACATCGTCGCCAAGATAAATTAGAGCGACTTGAGAAGAAGGTCCAAGAGGCTAATTTAAAGCTCGAAACTTCAAAACGTGCTTCCATACAGTCAAATCTAAATCAACTGGGATCTTGGGTCCGAAAGTATAAAATCTCTAAATTTATACGTTTAGAAACCAAAGAAAATTCTATTGCTTATACTATTGACCAAGATTCAAAAGCAGAGGACGAACTGCTCGATGGTTGTTACGTGATTGAGACTAATGTAGTTCCTTCAACCCTAGATACTCAAAAAGTTCACGACCATTATAAAGACCTTCAAAAAGTCGAACGAGACTTCAGAACAATGAAGACTGGTCTTCTAGAAGTCAGGCCTATTTTCTTAAGAAACAAAGGTCGCACCTTGGGACACGTTTTCATTTCTATGTTAGCTCTCAAAATCACCAGACAAATGGAACAGTCCCTTCATTCATCCTTAGGCACAACCGAAAAGGGAGGCGAAACCATTGAGAGCACACTATCCGCACTCTCAAGAATCTGTCTATTAAAGTATACGGTTGCTGGGCAAGAGCTAACAGTTCTTCCTAAACCAGATGTCCGCCAAACTAAAATTCTAGGAGCCCTCAAAATCGACCTAACCCCGCCTGGGCAGTGTACCCAGTAAACGCATTTTTCTGAAAAATATTATCTCAATAAATTCAATAACATGCTGCCTATCTAATTCATTTCAGTTGGGGGAATATCCGTCTGGTGTCCCTAAAGCTAAAAAGCTTTTTACTTATAAGAGGATCGACCATCTGGGAGATCCCGAGTCCTAAACCAAAAATAAGACCGGATGCTACATAGATGCCATGTCTCATAAGAACTTCCTCATGGCTGCTGTCGTTAAAAAAGAAAAAGCCATAAAAATAAGTACGGCTGCAAGAGACCGGTGAGAAAGCCGGCCAAGCCCACAAACTCCGTGTCCACTCGTACACCCTCCTCCTAAGCGGGCCCCAAAACCCACCAAAAGCCCAGCTAGAATCCAGCCTGGAAATCCAAGATGACTTTCCTCAGCAACACTGAGGTGGCCTCCCGCAAACCGCCAAATCAGCCCTGCTAAAACAAGACCTGAAACAAAATAAAGCCCTGCTCTTCCACTCGGATTATTTGGTCTTAAACTCGCTGCTGCATAGCCCGACGCTCCTGAAATCTGACTTTCATATAAGAGCGGTAT
>CAIMVM010000022.1 GCA_903844895.1 uncultured Pseudomonadota bacterium | reverse complement strand
CAGACAAAGATAATTTTTTCAAAAAAGTCGAAGCAAAAAGACCAGATGTGACAGATTGGAAAGCAAATTTTGTTAATTTAGTAGATTGTGGCCAGGGAGCACTTAAAAAGGGTTGGAGTCTGCCAAAGGGTTTTCCACTACCAGACGATTTGAAAAACGCGCTTTCTCAAAGCAAAACTATTGACAATAGATCAGGTATATTTGCCCGTTACCAAGAGATTTTCGATAACATTTATAAAGATTATAAACCAGGCGATAAGCTGCCTAAAGGTTTACAAAAAGAAGTTGCCTTAGCTTTTGACCAATTGACCAATCATGCGATTGATAAAGAAAATGCGACAGGATCACCCGAAGCTCGAAGAATAGCGGCAGGTCTTAAAAAAGAGTGGCTGGCTAACGGTACAAAGCCCAGTAGGCCCGCCAAATGAAATGCCCAACAACCAATTGCCATTTATATATCAAATTGAAACTCTTACCTGTTAACCTGAAATATTAAGACTTTTTAAAAAAACTATTCGGCCTACAGGCCTACAAATGATTTATTTTGGAATTTAGTAGACCCTTTGCAAAGTTGAACAATCTTATCCATTTGCAAACGAGGTTTTCTATGCAAGATCAAAGCAGTCCGCAATCTCAGTTCGGTAAAATCCTACGTCTTCGGCAGGTAATGTCCAAAACAGGCTTAGCCCGGTCAACAATCTACGACCTGATCAAAAAAGAGGCGTTTCCAAAGCCAATCAAGTTGGCAGCCAAAATAGTTGGCTGGCTAGAAAATGAAATCGAAGAATGGATTTCTGCCCAAATAAAAAAAAGCCGAGGAGGTAACTTATGAATACCCCGCTCGACACAATTAGCAATCAAATAAATAACACATCTGTCAAAGAAAAAGTAGTCCTAAGCCAAGCAGAAGTAGATGCCTTACTCTTAGCTAGAGTAAACAGTGTCAAATACAGCCAGACAAATAAAACTAAATTAGCTAGCGCTGATAATGCGAATTCTGCGAATAATCATAATCCAATGATTGGCAATACTGATGGCTGCCTAGAAAGCGGAAGCCAAATGGAATGGGGGCCCGTTTTGCCGTTTCGAGAAGTTTCTCCAGGAAGGCCCTATCCTATTGATGCATTGCCTCCAATCATTCGAGGTGCTGTCGAGGAAGTTAGTCGTTTTATTCAAGCACCCGTTGCTTTAGCTGCAAACTCAGCATTAGCTTGTTTGGCCACGGCATGCCAGGGGCATTTCAATGTTTGCCGAGATTCAAAGTTAATTGGCCCAACCTCGCTATTTTTTCTAACTATAGCTGAAAGCGGTGAGCGGAAAACATCTTGCGACAATTTCTTTTCTAACGAATTGGAAGCTACAGAAATGAGGCTTCAGCAAGGTAAAGCAGAGGAAGTTTCCCAGTACATCTCAAATAAAGCTACTTGGACTCGCAAGGTTGAAGGAATTGACCGTGGAATAGAGAAGTTATCTGCCGAAATCCACAAAACTGAGAAAGAGAAATTAATTAAAGAATTGGAATCTAAACGCGCCGAGCTTAGAAAAGAAGAACCTATTGCCCCTAAAGTCCCAATTATTCTAAGGACCGATGATACTCCTGAAAACCTTCGCCATGCTTTAATGTTTGAATGGCCCTCTGCTGGAATTATTTCTAGTGAAGGCGGCATGGTACTTTCTTCACGTGCGCTCAACAAAGAAAGTATTAATGGAACCTTGTCTATGTACGATCATATCTGGGATGGTAAACCTTGGAAGATTGGGCGTGTGACTTCCAAGTCCTTCAAAGTTTCAGGAGTTCGCCTAAGTATGGGTTTGCAAGTTCAAACTGGTGTTTTTGACCAGTTTTTTGGAGCTAATGAAAATATTGCACGCAATGTTGGATTTATTGCAAGGTGTCTATTTTCATATCCTTGCTCTACACAAGGGCAAAGGCTGTATAAAGCAGCACCGGACAAAATGTTGATGCTCGATGCTTTTAATCAGAAAGTTAGATCGTTACTAGAACTTGAGCATACCTTTGTAAACGGGGTCCTGACCCTTAAAAATATACCGCTTAATAAAGATGCCCATAAAATATGGGCTGAGTTTCACGATCAGTGTGAGACCGAACTTAGAAAAGGAGGAAAGTATGAGTCCATTAAAGATGTGACTTCTAAAATTGCTGAGAATGCTGCAAGAATCGCTGCATTATTTGCAGCTTCAAATGGACTTCCTATTCTTGAAGTAGACGCCAATTCTATGGAGCGAGGATGCAAGTTGGCCCTCTGGCACCTAGATGAGGCAAATCGCTGTTTTGGAAAGGCTAGCGCATCAGAATTAAGTGCTGTAGGCAATGCTCGTAAGCTGGAATGCTGGCTGATCAAGCAGTTGTCAGAGAATAATCATGAAAACCTTCACACTTCGAAAATTCTTAACAAAGGACCAGAGTGTGTTAGAGAGAGAAAACATCTAGATGCAGCAATCAAGATTTTAACAGAAAAAAATCGTGCTAGGTTGGCCGCGGACTGCGGGTACCTGGAAGTTAATCCAGATTTGGTTACTTAAGTTAGTACCGAAGGATGCTAGTGGACTCCGAGGTTAACGTTCAAGATGGCATTCGCAAGATTCGCATTAGCAACTGGCTTGACTTACAAAGTGCAGATTAATGTTTTAAAGGCTCAGAGCCTCTTACTCAAATTCAAATAACTCCTTTAGGCGAAGCATGAAGACAATTTTGGACTTCTATACATCTTTGACGCGCAAATCAGCTCACGAGTACTGTGGACCCTGCCCCTGGTGTAGGGGTAGGGACCGCTTTATTGTTTGGACGAACAAAGGAAAAGGCGGTCAATTCTATTGTCGTCAGTGCCAAGAGAAAGGAGATGGCATAGCTTTTCTAAAGAAAGAAGGACTTAGCTTTCATCACGCCCTAAGGGAGCTTGACGTGGAGAATACTGGCTATGATTCAGTTAAGGCTCCAATGCCGAGATTCGCAGAATCCGCAGTAGCAGCTCCCCAAGACGAAAATCTAATGAAGCCAACTCAACTTTGGCAGAAACAGGCATCAAAGTTTATAGAACACTGTTGGCAAGACACTCAATTAAAGTCCTATCCTGAATACTTGATGTTGACCAAGGCCCGCTTCTTAGAGCAATCAACATTAGAGCAATTCAAGATCGGCTGGAATCCCCGAGATAGATACTTTCCTGCCGAGGAATGGGGCCTCTTTGGCAAAAAAATTAGAATCCCAAAGGGGCTGCTTATACCTTCATTCCAGGACCAAAACATAATAAGTCTAAAGATTAGGTGCTCAGATCTTTCATTGAATCCGAAATATTGGCAGATAAGAGGGGGAAGTTCATCTCCTATTATGCTTGGGCAAGGGAGGAATCCCGTTGTGATAGTTGAAAGTGCTTTGGATGCCTATCTGATATTTCAGGAGGCCAAAGATCATGTCTCTGTCGTAGCTCTTGGAGGAACTGACAAGCCCATTGTCGGCTCGGTGGCAAAAGTTTTAGACAATGCTCCAAGACTCTTCATCTCAACTGATTATGATGAAATAAAAGATGGTGAACTTGGGCCTGGGCAAAGCGCAATGCGCAAAATCAGAGATCGTTTTAACAGGGCTGATTATCTCCCACCTGCCATAGGTAAGGACCCGACAGAAATGGTATCCTTAGGAATCTCTATAAAGCAGTGGTTGGCATTCTTTATGCCTGAGCTTGAAAAGAGAGAGTTAACATCACTTCCTCATGGATTTGTTGGTGAACTCTATGAGACCAAGAGACTGCTGAGGAAATACCCTGAATTGGTTCCTTGCCCTAAGCAGAAGCAGCCTTGGCTTTGGATTTACAGGGCATCAACTTCCTGTAGCTCGTGCAAAGGTCATATTCACTGTTTAAAAGATTTAGAGGTCTGAGTTTTAGTTATTAGGTTTGCTACTGCTAATTCCGCTAATCTTGCTAATGCTAACTCAATCTAAGATATTAAAACTAGAAGAGTGCTAATGCTAAAGTTGCTAATTCTGCTAAATTCTTGTCAGAAGTCTACTCTTGCATTCCAAAGCAGTCCGAATGATTCTAGTCTGATTCATCCATTCAAAGTCTTATTTGTTGCCAGGTCCTAAATCGTATCAATCAGCAAAACAGACCGATATATACCGTGCTTTAAGCTGGGACTTTTACTTTATGCCTAAGTATAATTACCACAAGCAAACGATGCTCCAATGAATAAAATAACGGCAAAAAAACGAGAATTTACGGGGTTACACATGGCTCAATTCAAAAAAGGTACGCCAAGACCTGCCAATGCAGGTATTAAAAAAGGAACAAAGCATAAGCGCAAGGTAGCTGCCCTCTACGATGCTCTATTGGAGAATGGCTGCGACTTTGATGAGACCTTTGCCAAGGCCCTTATCAGCGCAGATGCGCCATTAATCAAGGTTCTAATCGATGTTATGCCGTGGATCAGACCTAAGTTTAAAGAGATTGCAGAAAATGAAAAATCCCAATTCGAAGAACTAAGAGAGATGTACGCTAATGTGTCTACTGAAGAGCTTGAGAAATCTTTGATGGGCGAATCTTGGTATGAGCAAGACTTGGACTAATCGTCGGGCCTATTTTATGAACTTGCCAACTACTCTAAGTCCTAAAATATTAATGGTTTTTTAAAATCAATTTTTAACCAGAAGAAGTTGTGGTGCTCCACACTGGTAAAACGAGCTTTCCGAGCTGATGAGAGAAGTCAATCCTATGCAATCTATATTTTTAAACAAGTATGATTTTATCCCTGTCATTTCCGCCGAAAGGTTTGGCCTGAGGCAACTCAGTGTCAAATTCTTCCTTTTGCTTTGAACTGGCTCTAAATTGTACCTTCTAAGGTAGCTGCTCAACCCTTAATGGAGGAACTCTATTTGTTACTGAAACTGGAATAGTAATTGGTATGCCGCGATCCCGCGACTTGTAACGCTACTAATTGAATTCTGACAAAAACCATCTTTCCTATAGATTGATTTATGGAGATTTGAGGCGGGATATGATGTCCCAGCGTATGTGTAAACCTTAAGCGGTCTCTTTTTTTTCATCGGACTTATCTGGTTCAAACGTGCCAAGTGAGACAACCCCAGTTTCTACCATTCTATAGTGCTCAAGATCTGACAACTCGCTTTCTAACGTCTGAAAGTTTTCAATTATATTTACTGCTCGATCATTGTCTTCAACCTTTTTTATTGGCTTGGAAAGTGCATTATTTAAGTCCGCACCAAGCGATTGAAGCCTGCTCGATAATGACGGATGGGTATCTGTAGGATGTACTGGATGAGCTTTGTCCAAATCCTTTTTGAACACCTCGTCAGGCAAAACTAAAGCAACAGAAGCAAAGTGTGCACTTACGTTCGTCAATACTTTTCCTTCTTGTAATGCTTCCTTCATCTGATCCTGAGTGTAATTCCAAATCGTTGCGTATGCATGCACTTTTATAAGACTACTTATCATGCTGTCAGATCCAGCGATGAGTGATCCTAATTTGTCGGCAGCTAGTTCTCTTTTCCTACTGATCTCATTTTCGATTCTTGCAAATGAACTTAGAAAAAAACTCATGACAAGAAAAGGTGGCATGAATGTTAACGATTGAAGTCCATTAGTATCAGATCGCATATTTGAAGTTAAGGTCTGGACCGTATCTGAGGCACCTCTATAGATGGGAAAGAACCACCGACTAAATGAAGTGTCTTTTCCGACAAAGTGACCAAATTCATGGCCAACAATTGATGCGAGTTCCTTGCGATCCAATACTCTACAAAATGGTAAGGACAAAAACAGAGTTCTACCATTTAGCGTTCCGTCGATACACATAACTGAAGCTTCGGTTACAAAGAAGGTTGGATCAAGCCCAACAACAATATGGTCGGGCGGCCTTGTGCCTGCTTCTTTTGCTATAGTTTCAATAAAATTCCAAGTGCCTGGGTAATCCACGCGGCCAAGTCTCTTCCCAAAAACCTTAGCCTGAACAGTTCTCGAAAACTTAAATGATCCGATAGCGATACGCAGAGCTGCAAGCCCAGAAACCAAACCTAAAACGCCGATTAAGCCCACATGAACTCTTCCGATAAACCAAGATTCAGCCCAGTAAATAGTCATAATTGCTAAAGCAGCATTTCCGACTACTAAAAGTGCAACAGAAATTTGGGTAAACCAAAGTCCAATCCGAAAAAACCCAAGAAGAAGAAAACGATTGAATCTACTTACTAAGGCGCTTCCAAGAATTCCAAAGATTACAAGAGCGCTAAGAACTAACGTTACTATCGAAAGATTTTTTAATGAATCGACATCATTTTTTGTTGAGCACAACTGCTTTACATATGCTGATGATTCATTGTAGTCCCAGCACCTACTACTTAATTTCATCTTTGCCATAAGATCTGGGTGTTTTCGAATATCGAATCCTTTTTCCTTTTGAACTGCGGCAACAAGTGCAGACTCATATGTAGATTCAATTCTGCTTTGAATACCCATTGAAGTAAGTGAAGAGACTATCGGAATAGGTATTGAAATTAGAACGACAAGTACAAGCAGTTTGAAGTCTATTATTGGCGGTTTTGTATCCGTAGGTTTGTTTGTCATTTAAGTCACCTTGCTGAATGTGGATTGCTCTATTTTAGAGCGGTTTCAGGACCTTTATCGGTCAACCTACCGTTAGCTTTAGTGGCTTCTTAACTGTTTTGAAAATTATGAAATGCTATCCGCAACTGGCTGCATCTCCTATTTTATTTATTAGTTCAAGTATAAGTATGAGCCGAATGGCAGTGTGGGTAAAATCCCTTAAGCCAATTTAATTTATTCGAGTCTAATCAATTCAAACGACTCACTATGCAAGGTCCCAATAATTCGCCACTATTTATTTAAAGTCTCAAACTTGATAATTTTCCGCCGATTACCTCAAGAAATTTGCAGTGTGGGGAAAAATGCGATTATCAACCTTAAATTTAGTTTGCATCGGCCTTCTTATGTCGGTGTCTTGCGGTAAACAAAGCGAGAAAGACACTCAACAATTAGTGGCAGGTCCCCCAGGTCCAGTAGCACCCTCTCCAAATCCCCAACCAAGTCCAGATAAGAAAGACTTCCCATACTTAAGCCGCGTTTATGCTACATCCGCAGATTTGCCTGTATGTACTGAGTCATTGAAGGGTGCATTGGCTTACCTAATGGTTCAGAAGATATTTCAAAGCTGTGATGCTAATACCTGGGTGACAGTGGACATTGGAAATAAACAGGCTACTGGCGGGAAGGCCTTAGAGATCTTCGATGCTGAGAACAACAAAGTGGGAAATCTTATAGGTCCATATGATCTTAGTGGCCAGCTATTTCTGGGCCTAGTTTTTTTAGATGGAGTGACTTTGAATCTTCCAAGAAAAGCGTTAGATGCAAAGTTTTATTCTCAGGGCAAAATTCCCGATATGGATTATTGCTATTATAGAACTTCAGACTGCTCGGGAATGTGTTATGCAAAAGTCTCCAATTCAACTGAGCTTGTGATTGATAAATCAAATATAACTTGGCAATCCACCGGTGTCTTAGGGGTCTATTCTACGGCCGGTGATATCAGATACAAAGCATATTACAATCCCAATTCAAACGGGTTTATTTGTGACTTTCATATGGAACAGACTAGCCCCACTTTTTATGAAACCAAGCCATATGCTCCTACTCAGTTCAAGTATCCTTTTGCCTTGCCTTTATCAGTGAGATAGGCTTCTTTTCACTGATAAATAGTAACAGCATTAAGCAACGGGTAGTGTCTCTAGATTTTTTAACTTTCCATTATTAATAGTCGCCTATCGATTCTTAATGGTGCGGACCGGGAGCCGCTTTATGGGTTTGAAGTCAAAAATACAGTCCTTACTTGGAATATTTCCATTATCCGGAGAGGAGCTATCTAGGAAATCTGCCTTGACTAAAGAAAACAAAGTAAGGCATGTAGATGGCTCTCTTCAAGATGTCGATGTTATTGTAACTCACGAGTACGAGAAGGTAATCGAATTGATTGATCACAAAATCCCAGTGATATTTGTCACAGGGAGTGCTGGTACGGGAAAATCTCAATTGTTGAGGTTTATCAAGTCTACAAAGGCATTAAATACTGTGTATTTGGCTCCTACAGGGGTTGCTGCTGTAAACATTGGCGGTCAAACCATTCATTCATTTTTTAGGTTCCCTTCTAAAATTATTCTTCCAGAAGATATTAAAAAAGTTAGTGATCGCAGCTTGTACAATAGAATGGATCTTTTAGTTATCGACGAGATTTCGATGGTGCGAGCCGATATGGTAGATGCAATAGACGCTTTCCTGAAAGTCAATAGGGGGAACGATAGTCCATTTGGTGGGTGCCAAATACTGATGGTTGGAGATCTGTTTCAGCTGCCACCAGTGATTACCAGCAATGAAGTTAGGAAGTATATCGAGAATAAGTATGCAACTCCATATTTTTTCAGTGCTAAAGCGTTAGCAAAGTTGGCTATAGCTCCCGTAGAATTGCAGAAAGTATTTAGGCAAAGTGATCCAGAGTTTGTGAGCATTTTAAGCAGCATTAGATGCGGTGAGTTTACGCAAGAAGGCCTACAAAAACTAAACAGCAGAGTTTGTGTGACCTCTACCAGTAAAGAATCTGTAACATTAACCTCCACAAATCGGCTGGCTGACAAAGTAAATTCAGATGAATTGGAGGCGATTGAAAGTGATGGCTTTGCTTATATTGGAAAATTCGAGGGAAAAATGTCTCAGGACGATACTTTACCTTCGCCATATCAAATCGAACTCAAAGTCGGTGCTCAAGTAATGTTTACAGCAAATAATGGGCTCAGCTGGAAAAATGGAACTATAGGTACAATCGAGTATTTGGAAAGTGACAAAATAATTGTCAGAATTGCTGGCGAAGAAAGTAACCTTGTTTCTGTCGGAAAACATGAGTGGAATAAGTATTCCTATAAGTATGACGAAAATACCAATACCATAGTGGCTTGTGTAGTTGGCAAATATACACAGTTTCCATTGATGCTTGGTTGGGCAGTGACGATCCATAAAAGCCAAGGGAAGACACTGGAAAACGTTGTCATTGATTTAACTGACCCTATTTTTGCAACTGGCCAGTTATATGTGGCACTAAGCCGGTGTAGAACCCTGGAGGGGATTACCCTGACGAAGCCTATTGACCCGAAGTGCGTAATTGTGGACGAATCAGTTATCAGATTTTACAATTCTTTATTTGGCTAACTTTTATCTGATTTAAGCCTAAACGCAGTAACCATAAATCACAGCAGCATTAGCGCCTCTTGCAGGCTTTTTTGGAAGCGGCTTTAATTGTGTAGACAAACATATATCGCGGGCGAACTTGTAAATTGTGCAAAGTAAATTGACTCCATGACTGGAAGCCGAAGTAAGGCATTTTCCGGCCAAACTGTAAGCTACATCTTGCATTTATAGCAATGTTTTCGCTTCATTTCTTGATCTATACTCCAGCTGTCGGTTTGTGATTCTATCAAAATATGAAGAATGCTACTCATTTCTGTAAGTCACTCGGGAGGGATGAAAAAGCACAAAAGAAATCAACAATTCCATTAATACAAGCAGTTTACACTAAAATTGTTCAGAATCCTGATTACATGGCCGATAAAATCCACTTGGGACTATTAAGGAGCATAAGATATGGACTATAGCTATATTATTACGGCAGGGATTATTGGCGGAACGATGGGACTAATTGGATCTTTACTTGGCTTTCTATTAACTAAATTTAGAAAGTTCAGCAATCCTAATAAAGTTGTTGCCCTATGCTGCGGTATTTTTGCCGCTCCAACACAGACAATTGTTCGCTCAGAAATTGGTAAAACAGTTCATGAAATCATCACACCAAAATCTCTATTAGCTCGCTCCCTTGAAAGCGCAGGGTGGAACGAGGTGATCAGCTCGAGTGAGGCGGTTAAAAAATTTAAAGAATGGGATGTTGATGTAAACAAAGGTGGTGGGATATTAATTTCAAAAGGTATTAAAAGGTTAGAGTATTCGGATCTTCTGGAGTGGAATAACGTAAGATACAAATTGGCCGAACTTGATCAGTCTATCTGTAGCGGCTTCTACACGGGTAAGCTTGAACAAGCTCGATACCTTGAAAAGCTTAAAAATTTTGACGAGCCATTAGTTAAAAATTTTATGAAAATTGTCACTAAAGCCGCGATCTTTGAGTTGCAAGACCATCCTTATCCTAAAGTATCGAACAGGCAGGTTGAAATAGCGCTCGTTGCACTAGCTAAATCTTTTCCAGATTCATATGAGAGATTTGCAAAGAATATACAATCTAGAGACAATTTAAATGAATCGGAAGCTTGTTGGACTTATATTCTTTGGTCTCGTGCAGTTAAAGATTTAGGCCAGAAGGATTCAGAATCTTTGCTTCGCACCATGGTGTCAGAGCTATGAAAGGAAAGAAATTATGGGTAAGAAATTCGGTTTTTCTTGGTCATGGAAAAGAGCCAGCGGACTCTCAGGTGCAAGGGGTAGTATAGCTAGGCATACGGGTATCCCAACAACTCGCGGCGGCATTGAACGAAAAATTGGGCGTCTTATTATCGATTTTTTAGTTCGTCTATTTCGCTAAATCGACATACTATTGTTTAAAAATATCCTGCCGAGTAATAAAGATTTCTAGGCGCATACAATGATTTTTTCGCTACATCGCCTTCAATATGTCTCCATTCTAGGTGCATCCTAATGAGCTGGAAATGAAAATAAGGTCTTCTTTGAATTAAATCCTGGCAACTCGATGTCTAAAGTCTTAGAGATGATTTTAGACACTACATCAACAAGCTTTTCATTTCTATCACCGCTGTAGATCAGTACGTCAACTCTGCAGTAGGGCAGTATAAAATAATTCATTCTTCTATCAATACCTTGTTTATATCGGGCGATAAGTTCCGCTTTATAAAGGTGATCTCGACGTCCAAAAGTGCTGGTTTCAAACTGCACTTCGGGGTTTGTTTTTCGGTATTGCGTCTTTGTTGATTCAAAAAATGAAGCTAGTTCTGAGTCGATTGTACTTTTCGAATAGCTAGCAATTCTTCCCACATCGAGTTGCTCCGAACCCAAAAGAACCAGCATCTCAGCGCCTTCTCTAAAGTTCCAAATTGAATTGCAATTCGGCATGGTTTCTCTGCAAAAATCCTGTATTTCTTTAGAGACCATTTGACGGTGTGATAATTTGGTAAAGTATTTTTCTGGAAGCTCGATTTCGGAATAGTGTGTGCAAGTTTTTGGCAGCATATCTATTACGGTGCTATTCGAATTGACTAAAGAATTTGAGTATAAAGGGTATAAGCTTTCAGCTTCTGCTACTAGCTTAGCAATGTAAGTTGATGGAATAGCAAAGTTAAGATTTTGCCCTTTATCAATATAGGAAGAAGACACCCCGATAACTTTTCCACTATTATTCATAACTGGTCCTCCACTACTTCCCGGGGAAATGGGAGCAGTTATCTGTAATAATTGAATACCTTTTAAAATTGGTTTGTTGCTTATGATACCACTTGAAAATGTTCCGTTAAGTCCTCGAGGATTTCCAAGGGCAAAAACTTGCTCACCAATTGATAAATCTTTAGGATCTGCAAGTTGTAAGCCATTTCCTCGCATATCGCTAACTTCAATCAAGGCCAAGTCAGACCGAGTATCTTCTGATATTATTTTTGATGCTGAGTATCTGGTTTGATCATCATGGAAGTACAGATCAATTTCTCTCGCTCCTTCGATGACGTGTTGATTTGTCACAACGATTCCCGAAAATAAAAGAAAACCACTTCCCCTGCCCAGCATTTTCCCTTTCTTGTCAAACGATTCTACAACCACGAATGATTCAAGTGATTTTTTTGCGATTTCTGCGGCGTCCAAAGGTTTTTCTAAAGTGCTTTTTGCTGCTAGTGATTTGGGTCTACTATCTGGAAATTTCGCGAGTAATGTCAATCCTGATGATATTATAGCAATAGATGCAATGATTTTAGTTAGTTTTTGATTTGATATAGAAAAAAGGATTGATCGTGAGAAAGTAAAGGTGGCCTTCGAGTTCTTTGAAAACAAAATGTAAGGTATCCAAATTACACTGGCAACAAATGCCCTGATAAGGCTTGATGAATCGCTCTTAACGCCCAATGTTGTAGCAATCGGAATTTGGGCTAGCGCAAAGGCCAACATAGTTAGTAGGGTGTAGCTATAGAACCTTGGAAATCCAATTTCTCGTTTAAAAAATAGTGTTGCAGAAATAAGTGTTAATAGAAGTACCGTAACTGAATATGTCGCTTCAAATATCAAGGCACGAGATATAAACTGATTGAAAGTTTCTATTGAGCGGTGTTCAATTACCAGATTTATTGCATTAATTGCAGGCGATATGGATAATAGGGGCCCAATTATTAAACCAAGTCCAACAAGATTAAGAAATCCTTTGAATCTTGGGTGCTTTAAAGAATTTTCTTTTGCGCCTCGAGTTTCTTCCGCATTCAATTTAACATTCTGGGAATCGTCAAGCATTGATAACCTCGAAATACGGGCTATCGACATTGGCGATGTTTTTCTTTAGCCCTGATTCAAAATGTAATATCAATATAGAGGCCAAAAGGAATTTCCAACTACTTGAAACATCAATTTTTATCGATTGTTAGACTCGTGGCCATGAATTCGAGAGGCCTTTGTCTAGTTCGCCCCGACTGCAGACTTTTTGTGTTCGCTTGGGGCAGGTAGCTTTAAATGTTCAGGTTTTCACTGTTCGAACTTGACAGAATTTGTATTTTTTACAAACCTTTAGCCATTTCGACAAAAAAAAGACCAAAAATTCCTAGCTTAAGGTCTATTACCCATTTTCAATTGCCGGTGGTGGCTTTTAGGTCGTTTACTAAATCTCCAGGTCTAAATGACGGATCGGCTCGGATCAAGCTTCCTTTTTGGATTGCCTAACAGCATAATTAAGCTCTTCAAAATAATTGAACAAATTGAATTCCGTTGTATACTAGAAAATGCCAGTGTTTATGATGAGTTGTGCGACAACTACAAAAACGTGTTAAAGTAAACTAGAAAAGAGTCGTTAAGTTTGTTAATCAGGATGCGGAGCTTAGACCAAAAGCCAGATTGGGAGGTATCTTGTTTAAGTTTATTAACACCAAAAAAGACAAACAATGGATGAGCCTCGCCTATCTAAAGTCAAAAAATATTGATGGGCGTGGTGGGTTGAAGATTATTGACGTTGAAAAGTATATGAAAGAGGCTTTGCCAGAGATTCAAAAGGAAATCGCAATCATAGCTGCTCGCGAGACAAATAGGACCCAGAACTCTTCAAAACCTGATTAGGTCTATATATGGATAGTTTATTGCTTTTGGCATGGATTGTGCCAGGGTATATATTTTTTCAGGAATTAGAAGACCAAAAATCAGGGTTTTCTTCCGAAGGTGACTACTCATTTATCACCAGATCAATAATAGCTTCTATTCCGTTTATTTTAATTGGACGGTCATTTGTAATTGGCTTCAAGTCATTACTTTGCCCCGATGTATTTAAGAGTTTTTCTACTTGGTGGAATTTATTATTGCCTATTCCTTACTCTTTTTCATTTCTGGTCAGCTGCGGTTTAGCGTTTTTAGTACCTTATTTTTGGCCAAATTTTCTATTTT
>CAIMVM010000021.1 GCA_903844895.1 uncultured Pseudomonadota bacterium | reverse complement strand
TAACACAAGAGTAATGAGAAAAACAGCAAGTAAGACGAACTGAAGGTAATTCATGACTAGATGAAGTCACGCAGAACTGCTTTACTTAAGTAGTCCCTAGTGACAAAAAAGACACAAAGTGAAAAAAAGGCACAGAGCGTGCGAGGAAGGCGGCCCTAGCCCTAGGCGAAAACGACTCAAACACTCGGCTACGTTTTAACTACTATTATTGAATCAAATATTGCTGCCAGCGCCCTCTTTGGTAATCAGTCTTTGGCAGCGTTCGCGCCTTTCCGAGCCATGCCTTGGCCCTTGTAGCCAGCTTCGCCTCACTCGACGATGGAGCCACGGAGCTATCGTAACTCCTGTACATTAGTCCTCCTTTTCCTCAGCCGCTTGGCTCTTTTCCTTGCCGCTCTCCTCTGTTGACGTTACGAGCGTTCAGACAGGCTCAAAAGAAAATTGATGAGCAATATCTGCTACCACGGTCCCTCCTCGGGGTTGAGGACATCACGTCCCAGAGACACTGTTGCCTTAGGATCACAATGACAACCTGAAGCCAATCAAGCCACTTGCGCCTTTAGCTTCTTCACAAGGACGAGTGAGCTTCAACACGGAACGCATTAAAAATCATGAAGAATTTCAACAGATTGATTGAACCGACCAGTTGTAAATCTGATTAAATTCCACAACTTTAATAAGAATCGTTGTTGAATCAATAATAATAATATCTAAAGATGATAAAGACTTTCGCTGCCGCTCTTCTTGTATCCGCTGTTGCTGCAAAGGTAAAGTGTTTTGCCTGATTGGGGGCTTTCTTTTATCATTACTCTTCTAGTTGCCAAACTTAGGAAAGCAACCTGACTTATGCATGGACCTAAAAGAAGACATGCTAAGTTTGGGTACAGCGCTAAAAGAAGATGAGAAAAAAGCTTACGAATCTGCCTACACCAGTTGCCTTGATCTCAAAAAACAAAAATGTTTACGCATAGGCCCTACCGAGGATGAGATTTATAAGAGGTGGATGGAAAACCTCAGGGTCATATTTAAGTACCAAACATAACTTGGTCAAAATCTGGCAAGGGACGATACTTTTTATGTTGACTGTGGCAACGCAAACGCTCTCGCTGGTTCTCTCATCGCCGTGGCTCTGGCTATTTACGCGTTTACCTTCTGAAGAACTCGTGCCTCAATAGATACTGGAGGATCTTCAGGAAAAAAGCGTGCATAAAGTAATCAAGCCACTCGCCCGCAATTCGGTCCGAATCAACTGAAAGTCCACTCTTGGATCGTTTCCAGCGGATAGGCCTCCCTAGAGACTACTAATCTGACACCCTGACATCGCACACGGTGAACGGGACGAGTCCAAACATGTTGTACTAAAGATGCTGCTTCTCTTTAAGTTCTGATTAACGTAGAGGTTGCTCACACTTTTGACTTTTCATTTATCATTTATCATCTCGTACCCTTCCTTTGGATATTCACGATTTCTTTACCATGTAATTGAAGCATTTAGATTTCAGACTTGGACGTTCCGAAGAAAAAGATTAATATGAATGACAACCTGAAGCCAATCAAGTCACTTGCGCCTTTAGCTTCTTCACAAGGACGAGTGAGCTTCAACACGGAACGCATTAAAGATGATTGAGAATTTCAACAGATTGCTTGAACCGACCATTTGAAGAATAAAGCCATAAATTATTAGAGACTATTAGATCATTGACCGAGTCTTATAATTGATTTAATCACATCAAGATATGTTTTAAAAAGGCTAACTCAAGGTTTACAGTCAGAGCACCATCAACCGCTGCTATTTCTTCAATTCCTTTCTTCTTCGAATGGCTGCCTCTTCTTTTGCTCTCTCCTTGCGTTCTTTCAACTATATCTTAATTATAAGAGCTGTGTGTTCTTAAATAAACGCCATCACTTTTGGATCATCTCTTCGTTTGGCATCTTTGTCAATGTGTCTTTTTACGATTTCGAGTGCTTAATCGCCTGATTTGTTTTTGCACAAGGCAGTGAGCGAATCTTGCAAACTTTGGAAGTATTTACGTTCCTCCTCCTCCTTCAGCTATTTCTAGAGCTCAGGGTTCTAAGCATCCATACGTTTTTGAGCTTCATACTCTTCCTTCGCTCGTTGTCGAGCAGCTTCAAAATTCTTTTTGCGTTCGGCCTCGCGATTTTTTAGTCTCTCCTCATATTCGCGCATTTACCTCTTGTAATCGTTGTCTTCGCTTGAAGAAGAAGAATCAGAAGAAGAGTATTGGTCGTTTTCGTAACGGACTCTCTTGAAGTAGCATAAGCCCTTGAACTTGTCGTCCTTTTTATGGGGCTTTGCAGGCATGCATTGCATGTCTGGAGTATTCGTGGTCATCTTGTGAACTGACTTGATCACCGCAATTGCAGCAGCTGAAGATGAAGTTTTTAAGTTCTCTATCATAGGAATATTCTCTCTGTCATCTTTTTCGTCGTTTTCTATGAATATCGCGAATTTATCATTGAAAATACATTCCAGATCGTGTAGCTCTTTCTTGCTTGCATCAATATCGCTAGGGTCTGGAAGCATTTTTGAATGATGCAGCTCGTATTCGTATACAGCCTATGCCGCTAACAACCACCACTTCTGGGGAATCCGTTTTCGTTCGATTTAGATTAATTTGAGAAGGTAGTCCTTCGTAGACTTGAGAACTTCGTCACTTTTACCATGTGATTTATGCACGGAGTTATTCTTTTTCTCTCCAAGAATTCCGAAGAAAGGTGCTGACGGTACCTCGAACCATCCGAGCTTTCCTGCACAACCTCGGTGTGATCTTGAATTTGCATGCTCCTTAAAGTGTTTCTTTTGATATACGTGAGCGCATTTGTTGCATTAAACCGGCTTAGTGTACCTTGCATTTGTTTTGCTAATTAAAGAGGACTTCTTCTCATGCGTTTAATCCTGCTCGTTTTTCAGTTCATTGACAAATTCTTCTTCCGGGTGCAAGTCGAATAAATTTTGAATCAACTACTCCTGTTTTGAACTCATTACTTTTGTCGGCGTTGGGACATTTTTGTTTTTAACTTGCTCAAAGCAGCGCACTGCCTCGGAGGCCAGCACCCACCACTAATACTTGATCATATATCCATTTAGCAAGTAGTGCAACAGTGCTGATCTTGCTAGGGCTGCACTTGATGAGTTGTCATAATAAATGTTGTCTCCAATGTTCATTTTGAATTGCATACGTTCACGACTTGTTCCGATCAATTCCAACCTGTCTGCGAAAAATGGCTGATCAGGCGATTCACCAGGACCAATCCGGAGCTTGTTCGTGTCTATTTTGTTTTTGAACGTGCATTGCTCAGCATGACTCCCGAGCTTGCAGTGCTGGTTGATGCGGAACTGCTCTTTCTTTGAATGTGAACAAATTTTGCATTACCAAATTCGTTGAAAATTCTTCAGATTGCTGCAAGAACTTTTGATTAGAGTCAATCTTTTAGCTTACGAGTTGGAGCAAATGGTCTTAAGTTCCTCCCATTTTATATCCAGGAGAACGTTAGGCACAGTGGACGAAGTACTATTGTTAGTAAAGTCCATCTATTCAATCGCAATAACTGCTGTTGGTCTGTTTTCAATTCTAAGCAGGGTAAGGACATAAAAAATTGAGCAAATATTGGAAAAAAAGCCAAGACCAGCGAGAGCCAGAAATTCCACACATTTTTGCCGGAACCTTTTCAACTTACCTTGAGTCGGCCATTTGCCTCTTGGAGGTCGCATAGTCTTCACTTAATGCGGGCATAGCTAATAATTTGTTCTGAGGTGATTATTCGGGCTGGAATTAATTGATAGCCTAGCTCTGTGCTACCTAAGGCTGGACTCTGCTGCAATTTTTCCTAAAATAAACAATTTTGTAATTGGTCAGTCAAATTTTCAATTGTATACTTTCTGGTCTACTTTGCCATTTTGGCCTCAGTTAACCTAGCTTTTTCACCAAAAATGTCCGTCTCGTTCACCCAGATGCACTTCTTGGCACAACCACTGCTTCAGTAGTGTAGATAGCAAGTCCATGCTCAACATCCATTCACTTATGAAGGTAATGCAAGCGAGTCATGCCCTGGAGGGGTCGAAGGTGAGGCAAATTTTGGCAAAAAAATCCGAGACCAGCGAGAGCCAGAAATTTCACACATTTTTGCCGGAACCTTTTCAACTTACCTTGAGTCGGCCATTTGCCTCTTGGAGGTCGCATAGTTTTCAATGAATGCGGGCATATCTTATAATTTGTTCTGGGGTGATTAGCCTGGCTCAAATTAATTTATAGTCAAGCTCTGTGCTATTTAAGGCTGGACTCTGCTGCAATTTTTCCTAAAATAAACAATTTTGTAATTGGTCAGTCAAATTTTCAATCGTATACTTTCTGGTCTACTTTGCCATTTTGGCCTCAGTTAACCTAGCTTTTTCGCCAAAAATGTCCGTCTCTTCCACCCAGGAACACCTCTTGGAACAACCACTGCTCCAGTAATATAGACAGCTAGTCCGTAAACACTATCCATTGATTTATGAAGGTGATGCAAGCGAGTCATGGCCTGGAGGGGTCGAAGGTGGGGCAAATTTCGGCAAAAAAAGCCAAGACCAGCGAGAGCCAAAAATTTCACACATTTTTGCCGGAACCTTTTCAACTTACCTTGAGTCGGCCATTTGCCTCTTGGAGGTCGCATAGTCTTCACTTAATGCGGGCATAGCTTATAATTTGTTCTGAGGTGATTATCCGGGTTGGAGTTAATTTATAGCCTAGCTCTGTGATACCTAAGGCTGGACTCGGCTGCAATTTTTCCTAAAATAATCAATTTTGTAATTGGTCCGGCAAATTTTCAATTGTATACTTTCTGGTCTACTTTGCCATTTTGGCCTCAGTTATTTTGCTTTTTCGCCGAAAATTTATATTTCCGCCACCCAATAGGACCCCTTGGCACAACCACTATTCCAGTAGTATAGATAACATGTCCGTGCTCACCATCCATTGAAATATGTAGGTGGTACGAGCGAGTCATGGCCTGGAGGGGTCGAAGGTGGGGAAAATATTGGCAAAATAAAGCCAAGGCAGGCGAGAGCTCAGGATTTCACACATTTTTCCCCCAAAGTTTTCAACTTACCTTGACTCAGCCATTTGCCTCTTGGAGATCGCACCCCCTGGATTTAGTGCGAGCTAAGTACAGATTTTGTTCTGGGGTAGTTAGCCAGGCTAGATATAATTTATAGCCTAGCTCTGGGCTACCTAAGGCTGGGTTCTGTTGCAATTTTTCCTAAAACAATCAATTTTGTAATTGGTCCGGCAAATTTCAAATGGATCAATTTCAGTTCTACTTTAGCTTTAAGGCCTCTGTTAAGAATTCAGGAAAACTCAAAAATACAATTTTCTAAGCCACCACAGATGACCGCCATCATTAACCAAAGCTTCAGAAGCATCTTGAAGGAGTCCATGCTGTCTATGCAGTGTTAAATCAGAGTGATGTAAGATTATGGCGTAGATTGGGGGCTCGATACGGTCGAAGTAAGAATTTAGGCTATGGGAAGGAGCCCAAGGAGTTGGCGCCCAAAATTTGAATTTCAAGTATGCTGATAAAGCCTCAGGCCTCTTTAAAAATTAACTTACAGTAAGTGACTAGGTCTAACTCTTCTGCTCGTTGCGCAGATGTTGTTAGGCTTAGCGAAGGCAATTTATGGTACTTAAGGCTTGATCGCGGCGACTTTCTTAGCCATCGTGGTAGGAATGGTTGATCAAAGAAGTAGGAGTAGATTATCAAAAACTTTTAATTTAACTTACTTCAAATTCACGAACCAAATATCGCAT
>CAIMVM010000020.1 GCA_903844895.1 uncultured Pseudomonadota bacterium | reverse complement strand
AAGGGCTTTAGGTACGCTGCGGAGGGTTCTTATAACAACTTATTTGGATTGGCCAGGCAGCTTTCCATTCGTGGTGGTTTTTCTGAGGAAAAGCAACAAGAAGCCGTCGGAAATTCCACGCTTATTGGAAGAAAAATAGGCGTAGGCTACGTAGAGCCTTGGATTTTTGACCTCCCCATCGCGGCTAGAGTTTCTGCCTCCCATCGAGCCACTGCCTCGAGCTTTTGGCAGTTTAATAATCGTGTTGAAACGGAATTCTCTTGGAAGCTTTCCAAGTTTTTAGATACAAATTTTGCTGTTTTCATTCGAAATGAAATGAACAAAGATGTTGGCTCTGAACCAAAGAAAAAACTTTATTTGGCAGAGGGAAACACCCGAAAAGGAGTCGTAGGCTATAGGATCACCTATGATGGTCGAGACAGCCTTTCCTTTCCTACAAAAGGAGTTTACTTAGGCTTTGAAAATGAAGTCGCCGACTATAAAGTAGGTGGCGAGTATAAATATCATAAAAACGACCTTAGTTTTTCCTCTTACTTAGGCATTTTGCCAGAACTGGTTTATGCCATCGGCTTTAACTGGTCAAGCTACTGGTCCGTTGATCGAAAAAATGCCTCCTCAGGCTACGATATTCTTCCCGCTTCAGATCGGCTTCTAGCTGGCGGTGGTGACTATGTCAAAGGCTTTGACAAACAGTTAGGCCCATACCTGAGTTTTAATACCGTCAATACCAGTACTGGTCAGACAGAGATCGACAAAGAGGTCATTGGGGGTACTAACCGATTTGTTTTCAAACAAGAGTTTCGAGTTAAGACAAGCGAAGAAGGGGCGATTGCTTTACAGGTAGACGCAGGAAACACGTGGTCTAGCGCCGAGGAGCAAAAGAAATTTGCAGCACGCTTTGCTAAAAGCGAAGACAATAAAGACACAAAACTTTACGCGAATTACCCAATAGAAATAGCCGACGTTATCAATAGCCCTACTTCCATATCTAGATCTAGCTATTGGTCTACAGGATTTTCCTATAGTTACCTAACGCCTGTTGGAGCTCTCCGATTTGGTTGGGCTTTACCCATATATGAGCCTGGAAGGTGCCGTGAGACTAGTGACACGTGTTACCTTAGGGCCAATCAAAATCCTAGATGGTATCGAAAAGGTCAGTTTGATCTCTCAGTAGGTAGCAGGTTTTAATGCCACTTACTGTGAATGTACACCGATGCGTTAAGGTAATCATCTCTTGTTTCTGTACCTATCCAAAGCCTCGAACTAGAATCTATAAATAGAGATGAGACGGGCTTGTATTTTTCATCCAGAGCTATGTGTTTATGGCTTTGGCCGCCATCACATTTCCCTTCTTTAAATACATAAAGGAAATGCGCAGATGGATTTCCTACGACGATTTCCTTAGTTTTAGGGTCATATGCAAGGCCGCGAAGGCTTTTACTCTTACTTATGGACTGAGGCATTTTGCATTCCCGATGGACTTCGCAAAAGGTCGGGTTTTCAATTTTGCATGAAAGCTTTACCAAAGGAACTCGCTCAGATCCTGTCAGAGCTAAAAATTCAAAGTTCCCAGAAGTTTTTTGTATAAAGGCTAGAGACTTTATCTTCAATTCTGATTTCCGCAGCTCCTTCAGGAACAAATCTTTAAGAGCTCGCTGTTCCACTTTAGGCGCCTCACCAATCGCATCTTTAAAGGGCAGAAGCCTGTCCCATATGATGCCGCCTTGAGCCAACACTTTGCCCTCTGGATTCAACCGATAAACCATAAGATCTCTACCATCAACTACCATTAGGCCTTTTTCTGTTTCGAATGCTCCCACAAAACTGGTTTTGAGCGAAGCCTCAGGCAAAGAAACACGTAGCCAGTCGGTCATTTTGCCAAATTTTTCGAGCCTGGTGGTCGCGTTTAAGTTGAGAGAACTTTTCACAAACTCGTTGGTTTTAGAAGAAAAGAGCAAAAGCTCAGACTGAGTTGGAAAGATTCCTGTGATGGATTCCCGGACAACCTCAATTGACTGACTCTCAACAACCATAGGCAACCCATCACCCCCTCGTGCCACGGTACCCAAAGCCAGAAATATAAGTAACTGCAGTTTCAAAGACTCACTCCCTCTAAGAAAAAAATGCTTACTTCAAATCATTCTAACACGGTTACACTTAAATCATAAGAGTACTATTGCATAGGCTCTGAATTCTAGTGAGAGGAAAAGTCGTGAACTTCGAAACCTATTTAACTACTAGCGATGACACCGCAAGACTTTCCATGCTTCAAAGCTACGAGAATCTCAAAATACCTTATAGAACGGTGGAGCAGCTACTTTATTTGCCCTTGCCAAGCGCAGAAAAAATAACCCTTTTGAATTGCGCCGGGTATGAAAATACATTGGAATGGGAAAAGGTCCTAATTCGCGGGATTGAAAAGTGGGATTCCGGCATAAAAAGCCACGCTATTCGCACTTGGGCAATGACCACAGGCCACATCCTACTACCGAGCATCGAGCGTCTGCTTTCACAACCCCATATTGGCCAACGCGCACTCTATAGTTTGGTTGATGTGGGGGCCTCGACACTTGGATCTCCGTTTATAGAAAAAGTCTTTTCTTTTCCTGGCATTGAAGACTACTCACCAACATTTCATGGCATATTAATGCTCCGCGCCTTAGAAACAAATCAAGCACACCCTAGCCTAGACACCCTAGCAAAGCGCTACATATTGAGTTTAAGCGCCAGACAGCCCCCTGGCTTCAAAAGCGCATCATCAGCAGGCAAAGGCGAGCTTGAGAGTGTATTTTGGTTGTTAAGGTGCGACCCCACATTTCTAAATGACATACGATTCCAAGAAGACGTCTGGAACAGCCTCATTCGAAACTTGCTTTTGCCCTTGAGTAACAAAAGTTGGCTGCTTCGTTTAGAAGCAGAATTGCAAGCAGGAGATTTAGAACGAATTTTCGACTCCTGGCCGCTTCTACCCTACAGAAACATTCTTAATCCTAGCCATGTGACTTCCCTATTTCAGACGATTGGCAAGTCACACCGGACAACTCCTATAAAACTCGAAACCGTGTCCGAGCTTGTCAAAGGAGTAGCGATAAAGACACTCCAATCAAGCCTCTTGGATTCGCCAGATTTCCTTGAAGCATTCCACTACTATGCGCCGGCCTTACAAGGCCCCCTCTGTCTTCTCTACGATGAAAAGTTTAGAAAAGAGCTAGCTGTTAAACTGGGAGCTGGATGTAATGTACATGGCAGGCTGGGCCTCCTCTTAAATCCAACGAAAATGTCAAAACAAAATTGGCAGCTCTTAGACAAGCTTGCCCTTGGTGATATGACTGCATTAAATGCTATTCATTTGCCTGATGAACACCCCTTCAACTCCCCTGCTACCAGAGCCCTATCCCCAGTTAAAGTTGCACATGATCCGCTAAAAGATGGATATTTCAATTTGGTTTATGGCTTAGGTCGTGACGATCAAATTCCTGTTTTAGATAGCTCGTCTACAAATTACTGGCAGCTACTCGTGATGAGTCACGCGACAAGAAATGGAAATTTAATCGAACCATTATCACATGCAAGCCGCAAGCAACCTTACCTCTATAGATTGGCGGCGATTCGAGCTCTTGGTCGCTTTGAAGGCAATGATCAAGCTGCCCTCAAACTTATGGACCATATCAGAACGCAAAACGTCATGGAACTTCATGAGGTAGTCTTGGCTCTAGGCTCACTGGGCACATCAAGAAGTCTTCAGGAGCTCGTTGGATGCTTGTCGCGGCCCAATATTTCTGCGGGAGTGCAGCTAGAAATCTGTCGAATCCTAAAGGAAAAAGACACCACAAAGATTCAATTAGAAATAAAGAGTGCTCTAAGTGATTTGAGTCGGGACCCGTCTTCTGATGATGCTTATGTTGAGGTTCGAGACGCATTGGCCTCTATGATTCAACTTAGATCGTCAGGGCAAGCTGACGTAGCCATGGATCAAAATCTGCCTTTGGATCTCGATGGAACTCTAAGCCAACGAATTCCCACATACTCCGCATTGTCATCAGAGATCAAACGAGCTCTTCGAACGGCGCAGTTTTTTCACAACCAAGTACAAAAAGAAGTTCAAGCTGAGCTTATTGAACTTTCTCCCATCATTGACATGCAATGCAAGGCCCTAGAGCTCCTCTTTAGGGAGTCTTTTGAGGATAAGGTTACTCAATTAATCCAGGAAGGAAAGATTCAGCGAAGATTAGATGTACTCGGTTATTCCCGGCCCATTCCTGCTGCCATGGATGAATTTGAAAACTACATTGCATCATTACCGATTGTTAAAGACATTCCTTTCTTTAGCCGATTTAAATTACGAAAGCTCCTTCGATCCTTTTGCCAGTACCAACCTGGAAGACGTTTTACCTTAGATGGGATTAAGGCATTTGCCCTCTTCTTTCTTGTCTTTTCAAGAAAGGAGTGTCCTTTTGGTTTAAGCCAATACCTACCATTAACATTTGAGAGCGACCGTCAACTCGCCGACTTTGTACGTCAGTTACATCTTTTTCAGGACTTTAGAAATCGCGCTGCCCATGAAGGATTTCGACCTGATGACCGACAAGACATTGAAAGCATTTGGAATTCTCTGACGACTATTATAGCTACTACACATGAGCTCTCTCCTCCCACTGCACGGCACAAATTGAAGGCTGCAGGCTAAATTCGAAAATCTGTCCTTGACTAAAATTTCCACAGCGGCGGAGTGTTGACAGCGAACACCGTGAAAGACAGGCCAAAACCTTTTTGGGGTTGCATTTCTAGTTGAGCTGCTTATCCTGGCAAACTTAAGTGTTTTAGGGAGGCAAGGTGGATTCTAAAGTAGCATTAGTAACTGGAGCTGCGAAGGGAATTGGTGCAGCATGCGCCAGACGCCTCGCAAAAGATGGATATCGCGTAGCAATTCATTATCGAAGTTCGCCTGAATTGGCCTTGGCATTGCAAGCAGAGCTGCCTCACTCCGAAGTATTTTGTTTTGATCTATCCCAAGAAGGATCCTGTGAGGCATTGGTCAAGGACATCAAACTTAAAATGGGTAGATTAGATGTCGTTGTTAATAATGCAGGTATAGCACTTGACCAAATCATCACATTTGCTAAGCCTGAAGATTTTGATAAAACGATTCAAACTAATGTCAAGCCAGCCTTTTTGCTCTCGAAATTTGCATCAAAATTAATGCTTCGCAACAAGTGGGGACGAATTGTTAACATTACGTCTGTAGTTGGACACATGGGAAATTCAGGACAGGTTATCTATTCTGGCGCCAAGGGTGCCATAACGGGAATGACCAAAAGCATGGCCATGGACCTGGCGGGCTTTGGAATCACCTGTAACTGCGTGGCGCCTGGCTTTATTTCCACCGATATGACCGATGGACTTCCTGATGAAGTGAAACAAAAAATGTTAACTCAAATCCCATTAGGGCGTTTTGGTCAGCCTGATGATGTCGCCTCTGCCGTTAGTTTTCTCGTGTCCGACGGATCTGGCTATGTAACTGGATCTACCATTCACGTCAACGGCGGTATGTACCGAAGCTAGGATAGAAAATGCAACCAATTCGAGTCTTTCTTGCCGGCATGGGGACCATGACCCCAGAGTTTCAAGTGGATAACCATTTTTTAGAGTCTCTTGACATCGGCACGACAGCCAGTTGGATTGAAGAGCGAACTGGAGTTAGATCGCGGCAATCAGCTCTTAGTTTAGATATGATTAGAGCGTTGCGATCTGGCATCCGTAACCCAGTAGAACTCATTAAAAGTGGCGAGGTCCCCACTTTGGCGAGTTTAGCTAAAGTCGCCTTTGAAAATTCGCCCATGCATGAGAGAAAAAAATGGGATTTGATTCTATGTGGAACATCTAATTCAGATTTTGAAATTCCCGCTGCAGCCTGTGCTATTGCTGGTGAGTTAGAGTTAGAAGGCCCGTGCTTCGATGTAAACTCAGCCTGCAGCTCTTTTCCTGTTGATCTCCACGTAGCCCGCTCCTTTATTAAATCTGAAATGCATCGCGATATTCTCATTTTCAATGTGGATCGTTACACGAGCCGTCTAGACTATTCGGATCGTTCCAACTGTATACTTTTTGGAGATGGCGCTGCGGTCACTTGGATTTCTGCCTCTAAGCCCGAGCAAGGTTTTGAAATCATCGACACGGCGGTGGAATCTGATTCTTCAGGCTATAAACTTGTTTCTGTACCTATGTACGGCACATTTCAACAAAATGGCTCTGCAGTTCAAAAGTTCGCCATAACTAGAACTGTCGAAGCAACGCGAAAAATACTCTTGAAAAATGATGTGTCCGTTGAGAACACATGGTTCGTGGGGCATCAGGCCAACCACCGCATGCTCACAAGTGCCACCGAAAAAATAGGAATCCCAGAATCAAGACATCTTCATAATGTACAGAGCCGAGGCAATCAGGGGGGAGCAGGCGCGCCTTCTTCCCTTGCAGAAGCATGGCACCAAATACCCTCGGGTGATTATTTAGTAGTTACAGCCGTAGGCTCTGGACTCACCTGGGCCTCCAGTTTGTTAAAAAAGCTTTGATAAAGGCCCCTGTATTTTATAACCATCTGTAATTATAGGAAAATACCTGTAAAAGGCCGCATTCCAGCTAAACAAAACTAAGACTTTCCTTAAATTACACCGAGTAAAGAGAAACTCGGGGTAGATTATATGCAGCCACATCCAAATTCTAGTTTGAACACTGCCGAAGAAACTATGGTTTTTTCTAGCGGACAAACTATTTTTTTAAAAGGGGATCCGGGCGGAGATATTTATATTATCCAGCAAGGGGAAATTGAAGTCTATTCCCTTGAGAATGGTGTCGAGATTCCCCTTTCTTCTATGAATGTGGGCGAAGTACTCGGGGTGATGACCTGCCTTACCAACGAACCTCGTATGGCTTCCGCAAAAGCTAAAACCGAAGTTGTACTTAAGAGGATTCGACATATTCACATTAAACGCTTAGTCGGAAATCTTCCTACATGGATGAAAATTGTATTGAAGGATTTCACGGTTAGGCTCAATCAAATGAACAAGCTCTATTCAGAATCCGTAGGACAACTACTGCAATTAAAGAAAAATCAGATATCCTATGTCTTTCTATGCAGCCGAATATGCTCACTTCTTTCGACATCACAAAAATACTTGAGCGTGCCGCTTGGGGACAGCAAGGTAATCTATTACGACACCGCACTGACCTTTGTCACAAATGCGCTTTTCCTGCCAGAGCAACTTACCACTATGCTTTTAGAAGCAATGATCGACACCAATATGATTCAAATCGCTATAAATCGCGACAACAACAAGAAATATATTACCAGCGAAAACGCAGAAAAATTGGTTTTGTTTTGTCACTTTCTAAATGAAGCAAAGCGCGGACCCTACAAAAAAATACTAGAGACCAATTTTTCGACAAAAGACTTAAAAGTTCTATCCGGCCTAATCCAAATAGCCAAAAGAATGGGAATGGAAATCTCGAAGTCGTGTCAAATACAAATCAAAGATTTTTCCCTTTCTTTAGAAAAAATGACCGGCACGAAATTTGAACTAGAAAGCATCCAAAAAGCTGAAAAACTTGGCATGCTACAAGTTATTTCCGATGAAAAAATACAGTTCCTCCCCACCGACCTGTCTCGGATCCTTGTAAATGTTCATATTTACAAGAAGTTAGACAAGCTCGAAGAAACACACCGCCAGAAAAAACTAAAAAAAGAAAGTGCTGCTTGATAAAATAAATAACCAAAGTATGTTTTGAGTGAAACTCTCTTAGGAAGCAGATTCATTGAAAAAACTACTCTTGATTGCTTTTAGCATTTCGGCGACTGCTTGTTCACCCTCCAAGAGTCAATCGGCTCTTGAAGGACCAGAGTTACTTTTTACAATTTCTAATTTTCAAACTTCAAAATTAGTTGCCCTAAAGGATGAGACAGTAAAAGAAGTGGCAAGTTCCTTATCGTCTGATCCGATCATTTTAGGGTCTAAGCAAGAGGTATTTCTATTTAATCGCCAAGCCACAAATTTAAATGTCAATAAAATTTACACTTCGGGCACTCAGGCGCTTTACTTATCAAAACAAACATCTTCAAGTCCTTTGTTGCCTGGCGATCCTACATCTGCCGCATTGATGCCCAATGGAAGCTTCCTACTTGCAGGATATAGTTCTCGTGGAATCTTTCAATTTTCACCGCTCAACAATAAAGTTACCGCGGTCTCTCTAAAGTTTGATACCGGCGAAGGACCTTTTAGACCCTATGACATCCTTATAAGAGAAGTGGATAAAACAACAAAGATATTCATCCTACACCATGGGCTAGGCCTAGACTTCAAGGCTAATGGGACGGAAATGCTATTTGAAGCCAAATTGAAAGAAGATGGATCCATAGAACCTGTAGATCACGATCCCAGTAAAGATGGCAATCAAGGAATCAAAGTAAATTCTACCAGTCCTATGTTTCTATTTACAGACGCGCCATCACCCATAATAGCTGGCCTTTGTGACTCTTTAGGGACTAATCCTCTCTGCAATCTGGAGCGCTTAGAGATAGGGAACTCGAGTATCAGCCCCGTTTTAGATCTTTCACAGATAAAGTCTTCGTCCTCTACCGCGATCACAGAAGGCCTGGATGGAAACTCTGTACTTATAATCGCTCAAGCGAGAACAGGCGGACTTGAGTTGCGCAAAGTATCCTTTACCGGAACCGAAGCCATACTCTATTCCAGCCCCAACGAAAACTATCAATCGTTTGTGAAGTCAGATCGCGTGAGAAATAGAATCTATCTGGGAGCCACCAGCTCCTTAATTGAGTTTCAAGGCGAAGTGTTTCTAAAGAGCCATAGTTTAGATTTCAATCCCTACAATGGCATGGTTATTCCGTGAAAAAATCACTATTTATATCTTTGATTCTTTCCGCAAAATCTTTTGCGCAAAATGAAGTAGAAGTTAAAGGAACCCTTAAAAACCACCTGGAAGTCCTGGGCATTGGCCAATCTTCTCGCTTAGAAGCAAGAGATGCAGCGGGTCTGCTTATAAACGACCTTGCCAACGACACCTCTTTTCTTTCTAGCAAATCTCTCGGCTCGGGATCTGCATCAGGCTTCGACAGCCTGTCGATAAGACATCAGGATGCTAAAAATACAGAAATTTGGCTAGATGGCTTCTTGATCGATGATCCTCTAACCAATTTTCCCTTGGCCTTAAACACAGATTTAGCTTCCCTTGGCTTTGTAAAGATCCACAGTGGACCTGGACCTTTATCCATTACGAGTTCATCTCCTGCGGGAAGTATTGAAATAATAAGTTCCAAGAGCGAAGAACCATCCTTCCTTGGACTTACTAAGGGAAATATTTACGGAGAAAGTTTGTTTGGCCGATTTGGCAGAAAAAGCAGAGCCACAAACTCAAGTCTCTACTTGAGATCTCATAAATCTAGCGGAATATATCCCTTCTATTATGACAATTTAACACCCTATAATACAAATGATGACACCATTAAAAAAAGAACTTCGAATGAATCTTTGTCAGATTATGGCTTAATGCGCTTTGGATACCAAAATGACCTACATAGACTCAATCTTATGGGGATGAAAGAACAAAGCAGTTCAAGCCTCCCTACCCCTGATAACATAAAAAGTTTCTCTAGAACGAAACGAAATTTAGATTTGATGAACATCACATATCAATTGGGAGATAGAGAAAAATACTTTCAATTTGGCTTGTTATTGAACCAAAGCTTGCGAGAAACAATCGATCCCTATAGAACCATTCTTGCCAACTCAAATATTGAGAGCATTGATTCTGACAGTTTGAAGAAAAGTTTAGGATACTTCTATAGCAAAGAAGATTTTAAATTTAATCTGCAGGTTACAGACGGTCAGACGAAAATCGATCAAAAAGAAGAAGCAAGTCAGGACAACTTTAGTCGATCCGTTAGCGCAGCGTCTTCAGGAATAGAAACTACTTTAAATCACACCTTCACCCTCCGATCAAAATTAAGAAACACTTGGATTCAAGATCAAAAAAGTGTGGAATTGATAAGAAACAAGGCCTTAAATTCCTCTCTTTCCTTGCTAGCTCAATTAAACGATAGCTCTTGCTGGATGACTGTCGCTTATCAGGACAGACCCCCATCGCTCCTAGAAATGTTCGGCAGCTCCTCTACCATTTTAGGAAATCCCAATCTCGACGCGGAAAAATCAAGACTTTGGGAGCTTGGTATCAATGTGCATGGCGCTTTCTGGCGCAGCTCGGCTTCCTTGCATAGAATCATGACCGCCGATAAGATCCTATTTGTTAGGGCAGGCAGCAATGCCATTAAGGGGCTGAATGTAGAACAAAGTCAGCTGACGGGTCTGTCCGTATCAGCAGAACAAAATGTGTTTCCTCTGACCCTAAAACAATCTGTTTATCTCTCAAATACAGTCGATCAAAAATTTAAAAGAGGTCTGCCTTTTGAGCCTTGGGCGCTAGCAACGATAGCTGGTGAGTTCCGTGTATCAAGTCATATGACAGCCGGTGCTGAAGCCCGCTACAAATCAGAGTACTTTAGAGACATAAATGGTGACTCCATTTCCCCCCAATCCGCTCAGTGGGATACCTTTTTGCGCTATGCATGGCAGAAGTGGGATATAGCGCTAAACATAAACAATGTAGGCAATGAAATGTCACAAAAATTTGTCAATAGGCAAAGCGGAGAATCTGGGGCAACATCTATTTCTGATTATGAAGGACACCCCCTTCCGGGAAGACAAATAAGAGTTTCGACCCTATATAGATTTTAATAAGACTTCTGAACCTTTCTGGCCCGTGCTAAGTTGAAATAGAATCTAGAAATGAAAAAGGTGAGCCATGGACAGTTACACAGAAGGTTTGAGCCATCAAAATTTTAAGATACTCGTCCATGGGGGAGCCTGGGATATACCAGTTCACTTAAAAGACGCCCATCGAAGGGGCGTTGAAACTGCCTGGCACTTTGCAGCCGAGTCCTTAGTTTCGGGAATGGATCCCTTAACGGTCGTCTCCCTTGTATTAAAGATGCTAGAAGATGATCCTACTTTCGATGCCGGCTTAGGAAGTTTTCTAAATGAAGTTGGTGATGTGGAGATGGATGCCTCTCTCATGCGCGGCTCAGATTTGGCTGCTGGTTGTATTGGAGGGATTAGAAATTTTGCCAATCCCTCTCAGATCGCCTTAAAACTTCTCCAAGATGGCACCGCCGTATTTTTAACAGGAGAAGGAGCTGAGATCTTTGCCCTTGACCATGGGTTTAAAAAGTCTTGTCCGTCGAGTTTGGTACTCCCCAGAGAGATGCTGGCCCACCAAAAATGGATTGAAGCGGGACGGCCTGATCCCAAACTTTACTTTTCCAAACGCGATCCAGATTTGGGTTCGACTCCAGATCGCAGGGGCACAGTGGGCTGTGTCATAGGTGTGCCTAACTCTTCTGGACACTATTCTCTATATGCCGGAACTTCTACCGGAGGTGTCCCAGGAAAAAAAAGAGGACGACTTGGCGATGTCCCCGTCATTGGGGCAGGAATCATTGCTGATGATGAAGGGGTAGCCGTCAGTGCCACAGGCTGGGGAGAAGGTCTTTTAAGGATAGGAGCTGCCATGATTGTAAACGAAAGGGTTAAATCGGGAATGCCCCTTCCTGATGCCGTCGCAGAAGCGCTCCACCAACTGAAGCATCGCTTGGGAGGTCACGGAGGGCTGATAGCCATAGATCGATTAGGCCATCAAGCAGCAGCTTTTACAACGCCAGATATGGCGTTTGCGGGCAAGGATGTCACACGCTTCTAGACATAGAAAAGTATGCAGATGCAGACAAAAAAATTTTATGAAAAAGATTTCTATCTGCAAACTTCGCTTAGAAATGTTTTTTTTACTTATAGAAGTCGCTTTTTTTGTTCGAAGGAAGAACTTGAGACCTAACTCAATAATGCCAAAATAGGAATTTTCAGATAGACTTCAGAAAAATGAACGCCAGCTGTAACAGAACTTAAAATGAAACCATTCTACTGGGAGTTAAATATGTCAGGACCTTCATGGAATCTCGAGTTTGCTTACAAGGGATTTTCAGATCCGGAACTCAAGAAAGATTTAGAATCCATCGAGCATTCCCTTGATGAATTGAACATTTTAAGTGACGAGTTTACCACCCTTGTTTCTGATGCTGAACGAATAGAACCAAAGGAAGACTTACTAGGTAAATTGGATAGACATCTAGAAGGTCAACTTAAAATAAAGGTGCTGATCTATACGATTCGAACATGGACAAACTGCCTTCTGAGCGTCCAATCCGATATAGAAGAAGCTCAAAAGCTAATGGGACGTGTTCATCAATTAAGTTCAAAATTAGGCGAAATGTCTAACTCATTTCAGTTGATTATCATGCGGTCAAATGACGCTTTTTTTGAGACTCTAATCAAGCGAAAAGTCTTCAAGGCGAGCGAATTTTCTTTGCGCCATAGTCGAAAAGAAAAAGCCTTTTTGCTTTCTTTGGAAGAGGAAAATCTGCTGATTTCACTTTCCTTAGATGGTCCTGAGGCCATGTCCAACCTGTGGTCTTCTATGGCCGGAGGCATGAGTGTCATGGTTGGCGAACAAAAAATGGGATTGGCAAGGGCTGCTGGCATTCTAAAATCGGAGGATGAGCTTCAAAGAAAAGCTGCTTTTATAGGCCTAACAGCTGCCTGGGAAGACAAAAAAGAAGTCTGTGCCTCAGTTCTGGGAGGATTGGCAGGGTGGCGAGTCTCTGAAAATGCCAAACGCAGCAAGATTTCGGATAGAACCTATTTAACCTCCACACTAAGCATGGCACGACTAGAGATTGAAACCTTAAATTCCATGCATGATGCGGTTCGAAAACGAAGAGATATTGGCCAAAAAGCTATTAAGATTCAGGCAAAGGTCATTGGAAAGTCGAAACTCGACCCTTGGGATTTGCTCGGGGGGTATCCCGCTAAGGCCGCAAAATCCCTTTCTTGGAATGAGGCTATTGAAGTAGTTTCGGCATCATTTCGGTCCGTTTCAGAAGAAAAATCAAACTTCGTTAAGATGATGGATCGAGAAAAATGGATAGAAGCAACGGTCGGAGACAAGAAACGACTAGGGGCCTATTGCACAAACTTTACTAAATCTAGAACTCCTGCAGTCTATATGACTTGGCAAGGCTCAGACGGCGATCTAAGAACCCTAGCCCATGAACTTGGACATGCCTGGCACAATTGGACCATGCGAGACATGAAACTAGAGCTCACGAGTTACCCAATGACACTTGCTGAAACCGCATCAATTTTTGCCGAGACTCTGGTAGACGATCATCTCCTAACAAAGTCGCAATCGCCTGCAGATAATATGTTCATTCATTGGAACCGTGCCGAAGCGGCATCTTCCTTCCTTTTAAATATACCAGCTCGATTTATATTTGAAGAAAATGTAATGAAACAACGTAGTAAAGGGATTTTAACGGCTAATGATTTTATGAGGTTAAATAGAGAGGCTTGGGCTGAAACCTATGGAGATGCCATTTCGGAATGCGACCCCTACTTTTGGGCTTCCAAACTTCATTTCTATATGTGGCCACGATCTTTTTATAATTATCCCTATACCTTTGGTTATCTATTTGCCCTGGGCGTTTATAGCAAGTTTTTGAAGGAACCAGGTGACTTTGCAGAATTCTACCGTAACCTCCTAAGAGACACGGGAAGAATGTCTTGTGAGGCTATCGCCCAAAAACATCTCAACGCGGACATCACTAGGGAAGATTTTTGGAATTCCAGTTTAGATGTGGTAGAGCAACACATAAATGAATTTGAAAGAGATTTTCAATTATATAAGTCCTAGGAATCCAAACAACAAATAGATTCAGAGAGATTCATGGTCTCTTCTAACACGCTTTTTAGAACTTAAAGGCCCACGTAGCTGTAGTCCTCTTGGATATGAGGAGCATTGACCTAGAAAAGTGGATTTAGAATTATATGAGATTCAAGTTCAGGTAAGTTTATAGTGTGCAAAATCATAGTTACTGAAGTTTTCTGGCAGCAAGTCCGACTCCTGGACAAGGACTCATAGCTTCACAAACTTAAAAACTACGTACCAAACTAGGGCAGTCAGGTGGAATTTGTCAAAAAGAGCATTGTTTTCCAAACGAACCACCAGGTTTTTATCCAATTTTTAACGTCCCCCAATGAGAAAACCATTCATGGACCCTTGCATTGCTTCTTGCCTGCCCGTACTTTTTTAAAAACCTACAAGCGCCAATTGACCATTAAGAGAGGGACTTTTTTCACAAATACGAACAGCCCATCGACATCCCGTGCGTTCAAATAGTCATCCAATTTCAACGACCTCTGTAATTTGATAAACTTTTTCATAGATAGCTTTTCCGATTTTTATATAACGTTTTCGATTCTTGTATTCGTCTGAATAAATGATTTATCCAAAGGAGTGAGAACATAATCGGGTGAAATAACGAATCCATTCTTTTGAAGTGGCCCGCTTTTCAGATGCACAATCATCCATATATGCCTAGGAACTTGATCAACAAGGCTATAATGAAACAGAGCCGTAATTTCACCCACCGCAGATTTATGGCCAATCTTCTTACAGGCGATTTGAAAATCAATTTTTCTGGAAAAACTGGCATCGGTGTGAATGTAAACACCTCACTCCACCCGATGAATTTTTTCATCTTTTAGCAAGCTTTGAAAGATCCTGATGGCTAATCCCAATTAGCTCAGCTTGAGTACTAGAACAGGGGGCAAGTTTCTTAAGTTGTGTTTCCTGTTTTGGAGTGATTACTTGTTATCTGGCGGTTTTGACATTTTTCAATAGAAGTGTCAATTTTAGTCATATTACCCATAAACATCAATTGGGAGTAACTCCGGAACCTTTTTGCCTTGGGATACTGGTATATCTCGCTCAACATCTTTGGCGGTCACATAATGGATCTTCAGTCCTTCCTAGATGTAGACTAAGAATTCGATGAGTCCCCGAGGGAGCCTTTTTTTGAGTCGATAGTGTGGCTGTGATCGCTGCGGATAGGACTAGCGCAGAGTTCGCATTCTATAGCCTGTTGCAAAAGTTATGGGACACTTTAAAAAAAAAATTTTGAAATTTCGCACCTCATGAATATTCCTCTAAGCAACTTAGGTTGTCGTGCAATGCTCCGCATTTTCTTTGACGTCAATTCTTTTAAGCCTTTGACGCTCGTTTCTACGTGCGAAATCAACTCGCTGCTTTT
>CAIMVM010000019.1 GCA_903844895.1 uncultured Pseudomonadota bacterium | reverse complement strand
TTCTCTCAAGAAACTTCATGGTGTCACTTTTTGAAAAAGCATTTTTGCCTTTAGGACTAATAGTCATGCTTATTTACCTCTTCTATCAATACGAACTCAATTGAATTGTTTGCGCTAACCTCGTAAATTGCTCGGTACGACCTATTTAACCTAATAGACCTTTGGCCTTGTCTAGATCCTTTTAGAGGTTCGTCATGATACCCTGGGATTCGCCTGGTTTGAGAAAGCCCACTATCCTCTACGCTTGCGACCCATGCCATTCGTTTAATCACAATATGCTTTGGGATTGTATCCAAATTTCTTTTTGCGCGTTTACTAAGGCGTACAACATTAATGTCCAGCATTAAGCCCCCAACCTAAATCATCGTACTCCTCTATGGAGTACAAAACAAGCTCATTTTTTGATGTTAAAGGTGCTCTGCCTTTCGCGGCCATTGAGATCGCCATCTGAAAAGTGGTGAAAATGTGGGTCCAATTGACAAAAGCAGGTCAAAATTGAGCAAATTTGGTCACACTCGAATTGTCTCTAAGCCTAGAAAAGTACTGATAAATTGTTGATTTTGCAGAACAAGTTAAATGGCTTTCTCAAGATTTGGGAGCATGAGGTCGTAGGTTCGAGTCCTATCACCCCGACCATTTTTCCTCATTAAAATCAGATATATACAAAGACCTGTGCAGCAAAAGTGCAGCCGGTTTAAAATTAGCTCCATTTTAGCTTGGTCGAGCTATTGCTTTGGCCAGAGACAGGAGGCGATCATCGGTACGGTGGACATATCTTTGGGTCGTCTCGGTACTCTTGTGCCCAAGAAGGCGCCCGGCGTCGATTCAAACCATTGTAAAGTAAATCAACCGAATATTCGCTCGGATTAATACAAAAAGTCCTGAATCGCTGCAGGGCAAGGAAAGCCAAATCTATGAAAATAACCTGGCGATATCAAGCTGTTGGGAGATTTAAAGTCGAGTATTAATTTGACAATTCCTACTTGGCGATGTACCATATACCTAAATGTGAGGTAGGTGAGATGTTTGACAGGGATTTGGAAGATAAGATCAAGAGCACATCGAGGAAATATAAGTTGATTGCTCTCATCGGTCCCCGTCAATCTGGAAAGACTACTCTTGCAAAAAAAGCATTTCCCAAGCACGGTTATTTTTCACTAGAGAATCCTGACGTAAAGTTTCGTGCTCACAACGACCCGCGGTCATTTTTGGAGAGTCTTCCCAAAGAGTCTATACTTGATGAAATACAAAATGCACCTGAGCTTTTTTCTTACTTACAAGAAATTGTTGATGACAAAGAAGACCCAAGACGTTTTGTTCTTACAGGATCAAACAGCTTTCAACTTAACGAAAAGATATCGCAGTCACTTGCTGGTCGTATTCGTATTTTTACAGTGCTACCTTTAACTCTAAATGAAATTCCTTTAAGTATACGCCCCAATGACATTAACCAGTTGTTAGTTACTGGCTTTTACCCTCGAATATATGATGAAGATTTAGGCGCAAATGAATGGTTTGAAAGTTATTACCAAACCTATTTACAGAAAGACATTAAGTCCATCATTAATGTTTCTGACACAAATCAATTCGATCGGTTTGTGAGACTTTGTGCTGGCAGAATTGGCGGACTGACTGACTATAGTGCTATTGCTTCAGATGTGGGCGTAGCTCAGCCGACGGCAGTTCGATGGGCCTCAGTCCTCGAATCTAGCTTTATTACATTTCGCTTGGCTCCCCATTTTAATAATTTTGGAAAAAGATTGGTTAAATCTCCAAAGCTTTATTTTTATGATACTGGCCTTTTGTGTCAGCTACTGCGTATTAAAACAATTGATCAACTTGATGTTCACCCACTAAGAGGTCCAATTTTTGAAAACTTTGTCATTGCCGAATGCATAAAGCAAGTATTCAGTGCTGGCGAACAACCAGGATTATACTTTTGGCGTGATCAACATGGGCATGAAATCGATTTAATTATTGAATCAGGACATAGTCTTATTCCGGTGGAAATTAAATCTGGCGCAACATTTCATCCTAATTGGCTTACAAATTTGAATTGGTTTTCAAAATTGCAACCCGAAGTCTCTGGGTATGTCGTATATGGAGGAACGCAGCCATTTCAACACCAAGGACATAAGATTGTCCCATGGCATAATTTGAATAGCCTACCTTTGCAAACAGTTGCGCCATAGATTTAGTTTCAGCGCTCTGATTCGGGGTCCAGCCCGTCGAGTGAGTTTCACCCAGCATCGTGTCAAACCAATGTTAATTGCTCGTTTAAGCGGAGCGCTTGCGCTGAGATTTTTCCCACTCTTTCCAGAGATCCCATGCACTTTGAAGGTTCATCCAAAACTCCGGGGTGTTGTCGAAAACATGGGCAAGCCGCATTGCCATCAACGGACTGATGGCTCGCTTGCCTTTGCAAATTTCGTTGATGGAACGAGGTGCCACTCCGATTTTTGGGGCGAGTTCAGTTTGTGCTAGCCCTAGCGGGACAAGGAATTCTTCGGCCAGCATTTCACCTGGCAGGGTGGGATGTGGGATGCGTGGTTTTTTCATAATGACGAAATCTCCTTAGTGTTAGTCGACAATTTTAACGTCGTGCGCGCCCGCGTCATCCCATATGAAAATAATGCGCCACTGGGAATTGATGCGGATGGAGTGATAAGCAGACAAATCCCCACTCAGTCTCTCCAGCCGATTACCGGGTGGGCACGACAAGTCTTTCAAACAGGTTGCAACCGCTATGAAGTTAAGCTTACGCTTGGCAACGCCATGCAGTTCCGTTGGAAGGGTTTTGCGGGCTCTTTGGTGCGTTCTAAATTGTAAATGGCCTCTGTACCATGATCACCAAAGTCAACAATCAGGCAAGCCCTTCAACTTAAGGGTTTTACACATAACCATACCGTCAAGCGTTAATCTGGTAGGGAAATCATAAGCCCAGCGTCGTGTCAGATCAAGTTAGGAATTTGCCGCTGAATATTCACTAAGATAACTTTGAATTGTCTTGATTACACGCTGGGCAATATTTCACGACCTATAGGGGCTGAATTCATTAGAGTCGCCTTTGAGCAATTCCATAAGCTTTGGGTGAATAAACAATACTTCTCTACCAACCTTCATTTCTTTCAAGATGCCGATGTCCCGCAAGGTCCGCAAATAGGTCGCCGCTATTTGCCTCATAGCGATCCCTGCATCATCAAGTTTTGAAATTCTGCAGTAGGGCTGATTAAAAATAATGTCGACTAATTCACGCGAATATATTTTTGGGGCTTCTTTCCTAACATAGTCGGCGGTATGCTCGATCAGTTGCTTAATCGTTTTTATTTTTTCGCTAGTCCAAATCGCAGTTTCAGTAACACCGGTGAGCATATAGAGAATCCAAGGTTTCCATTGCCCCTTGACTGTCACATCCAATTGTAGGAAGTAGTAAGATGACTTGTTTTTAATGATATATCGACTTAGGTAAAGTATAGGTTGATGTAATAATCCTTCACTTATTAGATATAAGGAATTCAAAATTCTTCCGGTCCGACCGTTCCCGTCCGTAAAAGGATGAATGGCTTCGAACTGATAGTGACCAGCAGCCATGCGAATGAGTGGATCCAAATCTTGGTGATTGTGCATAAAATCCTCCCAATTCTTTAGCTACTCCCTAATGATGTTTTCTCCGACTGGGGGTGTGTATATAATCTGACCAATTCGGTCATTAGCCAGCGCTGGCGCTGCTGTCTTTCTTATATCCATGGGCATACCGAGAATATGACTGCATACATCGACTGCTGTTGCTGTGCTCAGAGGTTTGGTTGTTAAAGACTTGTAACCATTAAAAAGCGCGGTGCGATACCTAAGAGCTTCTTTTGTTGGAGAGTCTGTTGCCGTGGTTTCGGCATCTGCATATTGAAAGAGACGGTCTGTAGTTGTCACAATATTTTCAATTTCAGAACTATCTTTGGCTTCAAGGAGTGGGATGATGTTAATGAGTACGGTTTGGTTTGGGATCAAATCTCCAGCTACTTTTAGCCCCTCAAGAGCTGCTCTCGCTTCGATGCATTTTTTTAAAATCTCTTTACATTCCAGGTCTACGTCCTTAGGGGGTAACCCGGGAATTTCATTATATGGCTTTTTTGGATCATAGTTCATTTGACTGCCAATTCTAAGTATTTAGAGACCGTGTTAGCGCACTATCATTTAACATGTCCACAAAATGTGATTTTATCGAAATGTCTATCCTGATATGTCGATATTATTTAATTCTGTCGACACGTCCTTAGCTTGTCCAGCCTAACGGCATAAAGGAAGGAGAGACAATCAAGCGGCTAGGTTCCCTTGAGTGGTGAAAATGTGGATCAAACCGATAGAAAATGGTCAAAATTGAGCAAATTTGGTCACACTCGAATTGTATCTAAGCCCAGAAACGTGAAAAGTAATAATAAATAGTTGAAATTGCTGAACAAGTTAAATAGCTTTCACGAGACTTGGGGGCATAAGGTCGTAAGTTCAAGTCCCTGTGATATCTCAAGACTTTTTAAATTGAGGAGAGCGAATTTTCATACAAAAAGTTTCGAAAGGTCTTGATTTGTTGCACCGCCAGATAAGTGTCCTAACTTATCGTTATTTGTGTTAAAGTTTTGACATCAGGGCACTCTTTAGCCCCCCAAATCTGCTTTACGTTGCAAGAACCCTTGATTTTAAGGTATCAGTGGCTAGCTGATTCGTTATGCAGCAGCTATAGCTTAGTTTAGGAGAGCCTCATGCAAACCATACCCGTTGTTGACCTAAATGATTTTAGAAGTGCCGATATGGGGCGCCGTCAAAAATTTGTAACTACCCTTGGCGATGCCTTAGTCGACATTGGTTTTTTTGCTATCGAAAATCATGGCGTCCCTATGGAGCTTATTGAGTCTTCCTATAGGCTCGCCAAAGACTATTTTCAGCTTCCTGAAGGAACGAAGGCCCTGTACGAGGTAAAAGAACTCAAAGGACAGCGGGGACATACCGGCTTTGGCAAAGAGCATGCAAAGGATTCCAAAGCTCCTGACTTAAAAGAATTTTGGCATGTGGGAAGAGAACTCCCGACAAATCATGCTCGCTTTCAAGACTACCCAAGAAACCTCTGGCCGGCAGAAATTCCTGAATTTAAGCCAAGCTTTAGCAGTCTCTATGAAACGCTTGATCATTGTGCATCAGACTTATTAAAAGCTGCTGCCCTCTATCTTAAACTTGAGGAATCTCGCTTCTCGTCCATGGCATTTGAGGGAAACTCTATTTTAAGAGTGATTCATTACCCGCCTATTGCGGAAGATCGAAATCCCAGTAGTATTCGTGCCGCAGCCCATGAGGACATCAATCTTATCACCTTACTGTGTGAAGCCACCTCCTCAGGTCTTGAGCTTTTGCAGCGTGATGGCACGTGGCGCCCAATTCATGCCCTAAAGGGACAAATTATCGCTGATGCTGGCGACATGCTTCAAAACATCACCAATGGCCTGTTCAAATCCACAACCCATCGCGTGGTCAATCCAGACAACTCGAGAGAAGAAAGATTTTCGATGCCCTTTTTTGCTCATCCACGATCCGAATGTGACTTAACTCCCCTCTCCTCGTGTGTACAAATCTCTGGAGGCGAAGTGAAGTATCCTAAAATCACAGCAGGAGAGTATTTGGCAAAGCGGCTTCGCGAAATAGGCCTCGGCTAGAAAGGCCCACTCCTAATTTTAGGTTCTATTACCTGCAGTACAGTTGACGTGCCTGTTGCCATTCCCCAAACCAAACAGGGAATGTGGAATAGAGGGATTGGCACTGAGAAGTCGCCAAAACAACAGTATCAGACGATTGATTGGAAAAGGATTTCACACCTTCAAATACTAGTTGAGACATTTGAAAGGTTCCTCCGCGTCGCACCACAGCGCCCATTCGGCGCGCCCATACCACAAGATTCTTACCCAATGCTGTGGAATCTTGTCCGTAGGAAAGTGAAAGTTGCCGGAGACCATAGGCTATGATCGCCCCAAGAGTGTGAGGACTTTGATACCCTGGTGCGGAGCAGTTTCGAGCTGGTGGGATCGGCTCGGACGCCATAAATTGAGACAAGACAAACGTACTTATCGATTTTGCTTCACCCGTCTGAAACGAGCCTTGATCTGGATTTCTGGAGACCGCTATGCACGGCACACCTTGAGTCAAAGAACTACCATTACTCGCAGCAGTTGCAAACAGATCTGCATAGCCTTCATTTACGGCTGACCAAATCTCTTGAGGGGAAACCATCCGCCCATTCCATTGTAGCGAGTTATTTAAGAATGATTCACTTCTAGGTTCTAAGGAACTAAAACTAAACTGCTTGAAGACAAAAAACTTCCCAAAGAATGAAAATAAGCCACCTGATGATTTCGAAAAGGCATCGAAAGACTCATGCTGTCTGCCAGCATCCATGAGTTGATGACTTGAGTTCAATAGAAGTGCTGATTTTTGAACTCCTGAAACAGCTGAGAGCACCAAATGCCCAAACTCATGAGCTAATGTCCAACTTGACTCCCACAAATTAAGGGCAAGAGGCTCTTCACCCGGCTGTCTTTGACTACTTGTCGGGTAGATAACGAATGCTGGCTTCTCCAGAAAAGAGTCGACAAAAGAAAGATTGTCAAACTGAAAATCTCTACGCTCTCCCCCACCGGGAGACGTGTATCGCCTTTCTAAAGCCGGCAGAACTACAAGCGACACCTTAGGAAGATCTTGCGGTTCTATGGATTGATAGTATTTGTAAATTGAAAAAATGTTCGTAAAGCTCGAAACCGCTATACCCTCATAAGAAGTTCTAGGATAGAGAAAGGACTCCTGACAAATGGGAAGTAAAACGGGTTTTGAAATCGTCTTGGAATCGTCCGAACAGCCTTCGTTTTGGGAAGGGCCAGAACAATCTACGACCTGATGAACATTCATAACTGTCTCTGCTACAACGCCACCTGAGAGCGAGCCTCTTGACTCGATACTAGAATCAGAAAAACTGTAGGTGTTGATACGACTTCCATTCCACACTCGATAAACTAAAGTGGATACTTTTGGTTTCTGACCATCTAAGGAACTAATACAAGATCTATCGCTTACCTGATAGCCTTGGAGAACTTCATTCAACTGACTGGAATCACCTAAAGGGTTTTCATTGGCAACTTTTTTTTCCCCACAGCCCACTAAGGTCCAAGGAAGCGACAAAACAGCCGCAACAACCAGGGAGGGAAATTCCACTACTTTTTGAACCCTGAACATATAGCCCCCAAAATCCCAAACTTAAGAAAGTAATTCTAAGCCGAAGCTCAGAACCTCTTGACACCTTCAAGTTCCGATCCAATGCCTAAATGTAATAAGATAAGGGGATTAGGGGGCTGTTAAGGGGAATTTAGAAGTGGCATTAGCGCTCCGTTGAGGCGGGTGTCAACATTTTTGACACCCATGGGCCATGTGCTCTGACCCACTCCCCGAAATGGAACTCAAAAGAACTGGCCTTCTTTAGGAGCCAGTTCTCAGGTTATTTTAAAAAGTAAGTTCTCTAAATGAAGCTATTTATAAACAGCTTGCAAAGGTACCAATTTGTTGAGTCCATTTAGGAAAGAAGGCTTCGAGCCTTGTACCTTTGTGGCTCCCGCAAAGCCTAACGCTCTTACTACTGGATCTGGATCTAGAGATTCGCACTTAAGTTCGTACCTATCATTTTTTACAGTATTAGCTGTGCAAAATGACACACCATCATTTTCACGCTTCAGCTGCCCCATTCTGTAACCAATATACTTTGTTGTAGAAACTTTTAGCTCGTACTTTTGGGAAACTTGCCAAGTGGTACCAAAACCAAATTCTAAAAGAGTATTAGGGTCGACTACAGTCAAATCAATCGCGCCACCGCTTGCCGAAAAAAACTTAAACGACATGCCATCAACCACTAGGGCTTCTCTAATATAACCTAATTTGTCGAGTGCATCTTTACAAGCATTTTGAATAGTGCCAGTCTTAGGATCCATATAGTTTTCTGGCATAGAGTTTCGATAAAATGAAATCAGTTTTACGGCGTCCAAATATTCACGTTTGGGGGCAGAATAACTGAATTCAATGGTTTGTGCTTTATCAAATTGAACACCAGCTTTAACAGGCGAATTTCCTTTTCCAAGCGCACTTACCAGACCAACTCGAGCATTTCCTGAGACTCTATAAGATGAAGTTCTAGAAGGAAGATCGATAGCCGCTAAGGCCCGAATGTCATTTTTCTTTTGCGTCTGAGGATCAATATCCGGAAAACACCGCTGAGGACCTGCATAGATATTCATTGCTTTTGCGGAACCCCCAACCAGAGTTCCAGTTCCCGCTTCCGCAATAGGCGCCTCATAGGGAATAAATCCCAATTTAAGTAAATCAGCTCTTAAATAATCCTCAGGTTGCATATTTCCACAACCTACTAACCCCGTTACGATTCCCATTGCACACCAAATATTTCGCTTCATGATGGTCTCCTCTAATAATGACTTTGAAGACTCGGAGGCGGGGCGTGCAAAACTTCAATAATTTAGTTTTTTGCATAATAATCGCTTAATTAGAGCCGCCTATTAGGAGTTTGCATTCTGCTAGGAGTTCGCGCTAAGTCGAATTTGCCGAGCCATCTATAATCGCAACCCACTGATAATAAGAGACTTACCTATTAATCTAGGTAAAGCTGCTAGAATTTGAGAGAAACTCTCGCATTAGGTGGTTCTATGGTCATACGTATCCTTTTAGCATTCTCCACTTATCTTTTTTTGACGAGTTCACAAGCGGTACACGCCGAAACTCCCATTTTATCGCTTCCTGGTTTTACGAGGGATCAAAACTTGTTTCTTCTAGGCCTTCGCGATGGAAACTCGAGCTTAGTAGAAGAAACCTCTCCCCCTGATATCGGAGACCTCTTAGATAAAGTCAAAGCATCGGAAAACGACGCCGATGAAGACAAGAAAAGGACCCCTGCTGAGTTAGAAGATATTCTTGTAAAGATCATACGGGCTGGGGAAGCCATCGAAGACGTTAAATTTAAAAAAATCCCTGGAGCCGTAGTGACGGCAGCCCAAGATGCTGAACTTACCCAACTTAAAATGAAGAAAGAAAAAATCCTCTACCTTCTTGCGACAGCCTACCAGAACAACCCAGAGCGTCTCAGTCAATTTAAATTCTTGATTGCGGCAAACAGCCCAGATTCCAGCATCTCCAAACAGACTTTCCTGGAATTGTCAGCCCATAAAAAAGCAACTAACTCTATCCGCTATAGATCTATGGCTGTGGTCACATATGATCGGCTTCGAAGCGATGTCTATGTTCGAGATGCCAAAAGACTGAAAGAATTTATCGAATCCAAAAAAGATGTGTATCAGAAATCCAATTTGGCGTTTCAACTTCAGTTAAATCTTGTCACTGCTAGAGCATTAGCTGGTATTCATGACAACTCAAAGTTGAGAAATCCAGATCCTTTGTACAAAAAGTATCTCAATGATGCTGTAAAAAATCTTGCGGGAGTTGCAAAGTCTATTCGTGAGAAAACGATCAACGAAGTTCTTTGGATATGGCGTACTGCAGACCCCAAAGACAGTTGGTTTAGCCTTCCCTTTGACGCGGCTGCTATAAAGAATACAGACACAATTGCGGCTATCCATGAAAGACGCTCTCTTGAGCTCTATTCAAAGGGACAAATTGCTGATGCGATTAAAATAGCCCGCAACCTTGAAGACTCACTACCCTCAAAAACTCCCTGGCGCATAAGACTTTTATCTTGGCATAAAGCATCTTGGATGAAATCAAATCAATTTGTAGCATTAGAAGCTGAAATATCAAGACAAATAGATACGGAAAAAACGCCAGAAAGAGCTCCTAGCCTGACTCAAGAGTATCTCTCCCTTATCAAAGTCGAAGCCATGAAAGCTAAGAAGCAACCCGAAGCAGGAAGGTTGGTAATTCCTCTTGCCGACCGCTATCTTGCAAAAACGAAACCGAGTCCAGATCACAAAGCAGAAATACTGGAGCTCACAGCAGTACTTTACCAAGGAATGGGTCAAAACAAAGATGCGGGGACTAGACAAAATGCGGCTGGCGATATAGCTACTAAGAAAGAAAACAAGATACGGCTCTATGGTCTTGCTATTAAATCTCAAAGCAAAGTTGCTGGTTGGAGCGAAGAGGCTCCTTGGTTTAAGAATAAAGCTAAAGTTCCTTCTGAACTCGGCCTGCTCCGTAAATATTATGGGGATGCGCTTACCCAACAGCCTGAAAACTGGGGTCTTGCCGCCCACAGCGGGTTGATCGCCATGGCTCAAAATGAAACCCTCGTCGCTTTTAAATTATGGAATCAGCTGCTTCAAAAGTACACTAGTGGGATTCATGCCAACAATGCCGCATGGACGATGCTAACAACCTATCAAAATGCAAAAAATTGGGAAGACCTCGAAGGACTTGCTCGGCTTCTTGTTAAAGCCCGACTAGATCCTAAAGCTAATGGGAAAAATCTGTCTTCTAATGATCTTTTAGCATTAGCACTTTACGAAAGCGGCTCTGCGGCCTATGCAACCTCAAACTTTCAAAAAGCTATTCTAAAATTAACCGAATACGTCGACGCTTTTGCCAAGCCCAACGAAGACCACGCGCTTTGGCTCTTAAGTTTGTCCCTACATAAGACAAGTCGCTATGTCGACGCCATCGTCAGAGCCCATGATATGACCAAAAGATTTCCCACCTCTAATGAGTGGCTAATTGCTAATGCCACGGCGTTTCAGTGGTCAGAAGATGCGGCTCAAGAGCCCTACTCCCTTATTTTTTCAGGAAACTATCTGTCCCGAGATGGCAAATCCGATAAGGGGCTAGCTATCAGACGTCGCCTCATTCAGCTCTTAATTGGTCTCGAACGCTATGGACTCGCTATAGCAAGGATTAAGGAACACCAACAAACGGGTCGACTCTCAAAACAAGAGGATTTAGACTCTAGCTACCAGATTCTATATCTGGAAGAACATTATGGTAAGTCTTCTTCAGCATTTGCAGCAGCCGAAACAGTTCTGAGAAAAAATCCAAATAATTGGCAAAAGGCAGATGCTTTTGGCGCTAAAGCCAAGTACCTGAGTGAAAAAAACGATCTGGCGGGAGTTTCTAAGCTTGAATCCCAAGTATCCGCCCTCTCTGGAGACGACTACCTCTTCGTTCAAAAATCCGCTCAGATGCGCTTAACCCTCGCTAAGGCTGTGCCCATTGATGCCATGATGAGCACTGTCAATAACATTACTTTGAAAGATCCTAAGGCCGCTTTGAAAGCCAAGATAGACGAATTCGCTGCATATGAACGCAGAATGAAAACAGTCTGCGACATAGGACCAACGGCATACTGTGCATTGGCTCTAATTACAATTTCAAACACGGGTGCCGAATTTTTACCAGTCCTGAATGACATAAATATCAATCCAACTCTGGGAGATGAGGAAACGGTGCCCTATAACGCCTACAAAAAGTCAGCTATGGACCGTATTTCTGCTCTTATGATTAGTTCTGAAAAAAAAGCTTACGACATTGTGATCGACGGAGAGTCGGATCCCACCACAGCACTTGATGTGATTTGGCGCACCTCCAATGATTGGAACTTCGAGCCAGTTACGGGCTCGGAAGGAAAAGGCTACGTCCAACTTCAGATCACGAAAGGAGCGAAATAATGCAAGAAACTAATCAACACTATCTTTTCAAATCAGCCGATGACAAGTTCCTTTTTTGGCGGCATAAGTCCCCCCGTAGAAGCTTGCCTACCCGCAACGGTTGTTTGGCTTTGATGGTTCTCGCCATTTCTGCTTGTGTACACCAAAATGGCTCTTCTTCTAACGAAGTGGAAAATGCTCTGGTTCTTAAATCTGGCGACCAGGGTGCTGTTATGAATGCTGGTGTCTCGGATGCAGAATGGCTCAAACGTTCGACTGCGTCGGAAGTGTCACGCGACCGAGTTGAGGCAGAGATGGTTGCTGGCAAAAATGAGAAGTCAGAAGAATCTGCAAGAGATCTCCTATCTAGAAATCCGGCATCTAAAGAAGGCCTCGAGGGACTTGCTACCAGTCTCTATCTGCAGGGGCGCCATGAAAAAGCGGCTTTCTATGCGAAGCTGCTCATCGAAAAATACCCTAATAACACGGTCGCACTGAATATTTCCGGCTTGACATTGATGAAGCGGGGCAACGACCCACAAGATCTTAGACAAGCAAAAAAACTGTTTGAGTCAGCTTTTAGTGGCGATACCAAGGAGATTGCGGCTGGACTAAACCTTGGCCACCTCCTTTTAGAAACTGGAAATTCGAAGCGCGCTGTTTCTATCTTTGAACAAACCTCAGAGCGCTGTAACGAATGCTTGCAAGCAATTTTAGGAGCTAGTATTGCAGCTAGACGGGCAAAAGACTTTAACACTTCAAAGACCTATTTAGACCGCGCCATCCAAAGTAAGAGTCCCGTAGCTTACTACCATTTAGCTCTTTGGCATATCCAGTCAAGCAATGACCTCAAAAGCGCCCGGGAAGCTCTTGGAAAAGTAAGATTTTACGCGCAGAATCCCAGCTCGCTCATCCGTCAAAAAGCGGATTCGTTCTTTAGACAAGTCGTAGTTGATATGGAAAAAAAAGGAACCGTTGATGAATAGGATAGTTGGGCTTGCCTTGATCGTTTCTCTTACCTGGAATTGTAGACCAAAATCTCAAACTTCCAGAGTCGCTTATATTTTGGGAGAGAATGACATCGCCACTGTTTCTGAAAAAAATGATATCCCTGACGTGAGGAAAGCAACGGTCGTCATCGCAACGCGAAAAACAAATGGTTCATCCATATTCTGTACAGGGAGCATGATTAAAAATAAGGACGGCGTGCTTCATGTCGTCACCAACCACCACTGCTTCGCCCAAGAAGGCGCTGATGGCTCCAAGTTAGACACTCTCATCCCGGAGGCTTGTAAAGACACGCGCGTCTTTTTTGATTTTACTAGTGAGAATAGCCGCAAAGCTCCCTTTGTCAAATGTCTTCCGGGCAGCTTGCGCACGGATCCAAGAATTGATGTCGGGGTTTTTCAACTACAAGAAAAACCGCCTTCAGATGCGCAATCTTTGTCTTTCTTTAAAGGGGATCCTTTAGGACGCAAGGCTCTCATCTTTCACCATCCAGCGCGAGTGGGCGGGTTCGCTAAAGATGCTGAAGGTGATGTTTCCTTACCGGTAGCGGCTCTTACCATCAATGATTGCAAAATTTTAGGAAATTTTAGTCCTGATGACATCAAATTGGACGCGGTTCTTCAGGTGTCTTTGCGACACACCTGTGATTTGGATCTGGGCTCTAGTGGTTCTGCTTTGGTTGATGCTGATACGTCCCAAGTCATTGGCATCAATTGGGGGGGGATCACGATAGTTGAAAACGGCAAGGGCATTTCCCGCAAAGACAACACGGCTACCATGGCAGCCTTTGCAGAGGCCTTGTTAAATCAAATTCCATACGAACTCCAAAGTGTTGCCGATTCAGGACAAGTCAAGAAGAACAAAGTTAAAGGGATCGGCTGTTCCCTTCAGGCAGGCCTCTCTTCGTCAAGTGGCTTCGGTAGTGCCTCCGCGATGCTAGCCTTAGGATTCCTAGGATTGCCACTTTGGGTGCACTTTGCAAGAATTCGAAAAAGCTCTGGGACTAAATCTTTAAACTTCGAAAATACATAGCCTACTGATTTGGAGGATCAACATGGAACAATTCAAATCCCTTCTTAAAGAATCCATCGCCCAAAAGGTGAGCTGCGTCTACCTCAAAGAAGGTAAGGAGCCCATAGCAGATACTCCCACAGGCTCAAAAAACTTTGGTGCGCTTACTACGAAGAGTTTTTTAGAGGATGTCTTCGGGTTTCTATTTGCAACTTCCAAGGATACTCTCGATGCGGGAGCTCCGACCCATGGCATTTTAAATATCGCAGGCTTAGGAAACTTGAATGTCCTCGGTTGGAAGCATGGAAAAGGGTGGCAGCTAGCCATTTGCTTTCCGGGGTCCGGAGATCAAAAGTTTTCAGATCTCAAAACAAAGTGGCAGACGGAATATGAAAACGAAAGTCGATTTTCTATTTCCGAAGAGCCGTCCAAAATTTCAGATCCTGGAAAGAGCCCCTATCCTGATGCGCCACCATTGCCGTTTAAGCCTGGAGAGCTTGTAGATCTTAAAAGCGTTGGCTCTAAACGAGATTCCGCCTTTGGATCCTTTAATCCTACGGGCATGTCGCAAGTGGCTTTTATGCCCGGGGAAGCTCCCGAAGGCCTTGCAAACAGCGATCCTGATGGGGAGGGCCTTGGACTCAAAGGCTTCACGTCATTGTTGAATCCTGGCGCCAATCCTTCCCCCTCTACTGGATTGTCACCCGCACATGCCCCTACCCCAGGCCCGATAAACCCAACCCCCCTTAGCCAAGGTCTGGCAGCACCAATACCTAAGCCATTCCCACAATCCGGCTCTTTGCAGCCCGAGGCTCCTGTCCCCCTAAAATCTCAAGTAGCAAACACGAACATGCAATTCACATTGCCGCCAGAGGACAACTCCCCGCCGTTAAAGGTAAGTGAACCTAAGGTCGCAACCTCAGAAAATAAGCCGTCACCTACGTTTCCAAGCTCTGCCGCCCCCATGTCTGCATCGCCCACATCAGCTAATCGCGTAGCTCATTCACCACAGGCTATTGCTTATAATGAGTCGTCAGCCCCTGCAATGCCCTCGGCTGCCCAAGAAAATAAACCCATTATTTTTGATGCCAATGACCCTGACAAAGTTGTGGTTAGAACTTCAGATTTTCCTATCGATAGCCTTCTAAGGCATATGATGGCAAAAAAAGCTTCTGACTTGCACTTAACTTTAACCCAGCCTCCCGTGCTCCGCGTCGACGGTGAAGTTGAGCGCCAGGACATGCCTCATCTAGATGCTGCGACCATGGAGCGCTATCTCCTTCCGATTATGCCACCTAAAAATCGCGAAGAGTTTTCAAGCGCAAATGACACAGACTTTGCCTACGAACTGCCTGGTGTCGGGCGTTTTAGGGTAAATATGTTTCGAGATGGCTATGGAGTAGGCGCCGTGCTTCGCCAAATTCCCGCTAAGATCTTAACCGCAGAGCAGTTAAATCTCCCCAAGGCTATAACAGATTTCTGTGCCCTTACCAAAGGTCTCGTTCTAGTAACAGGTCCCACAGGTTCTGGAAAATCTACAACTCTCGCTGCCATGATTGACAAAATCAACAAAGAACGTCATGAGCACATTTTAACAATTGAGGATCCCGTTGAATTTGTTCACCCCCAACAAAGGTGCCTAGTCAATCAAAGGGAAGTGGGAAAACACACGACTAGCTTCAAACGAGCACTTAAAGCAGCACTTCGAGAAGACCCTGATGTCATTCTCATTGGCGAGCTCAGAGATTTGGAAACTATTGCAATTGCGATTGAAACCGCTGAGACTGGCCACTTGGTATTTGGCACTCTCCATACGAATACGGCAATTTCAACAGTTGACCGTATTATTGATCAATTCCCCTCAAACCAGCAGTCTCAAATTAGAACCATGCTGGCTTCAAGTCTAAAAGGAGTGGTGGCTCAAACACTCATCAAAAAAATTGGTGGAGGACGGGTTGCGGCCCATGAGATCTTAGTAGTAGATGACGCTGTCTCAAGCAATATTCGGGAAGGCAAAAACCATCTCATTCAGAACACCATGATAACCCAAAAAGCTGCAGGAAATCAGTTACTTAACGAATGCCTCCTAACCCTCGCAAAAGACGGGCTCATAGAACCTATGGACGCCTATCTTAAATGTATTGATAAGAAGTCTCTCGTGGAACTTGCTAGAAGATGGAATATCCCTATGGCCTTTGTGGATAAAGAAGGGAAACTCTTAGCTTCTTAGGAAGTCTCACACGATGAAAAAGTCCAAAGAACGCAAATACAATAAAGAGACAAGTCTCATTGCCTTGATCTTTTGCTTGCTGTCTTTTATCGGAGTTTCCTACATTCAAAGTCGCGAGCTCAATGTCGGTAGAATTCGCGACGATCTGATCTCCAAGAAACAAATTTTAGAGATCCCGAAATGGTCTGCGATTTTTTTCTCTTGTGACGCGGCAGGTACTTGCTCACAACTAAACGCGAATCCCATCGACATCGTTTTTCCAGGCGCCACGACACTTCCTGCGATCTTGAAAAGTCTTCCCCAGCCAGCTAATCGGGTGAGAATCGGTACCAACCTTACTGAGGAGCAAAAGGCTTGGTTTCAAACAATCCCCAGCGAAAGGGCGACTTTAATTTTCCCTTTTATGGCTCATCAAGCAACCCAGATTCTTTTTCCTGCTGACGGAAAGATTCAACTTGGGAATTTTGCCGACATCAGAATTCCCCTCAGCGCGCAAAGCGTGAACATGGGATCCTTAGAACTACAGCTTTTTATTTCCCCAGAAGCCAAATGGTTTGGGCCGGCACTGGTAGCACCAGCCTTGGTGGATCCAAGGTATGACCGAGACTTTCTCGACATCAGTGCCAAACAGCGTTTTTCCGCCCACATGAACCGCATGCTCGAGGTCGTTGTACCACTCCTATTCGCAGCTATGGCTCTCATTTTAGATCACGCCTTGGTTGCTGGTCTCCTGTCGCTATTTGCTGCATTGCGAGCTCTACGCTGCTTGGCATATTTGGCTTGGGATACTGATGCTCTCAATAGAAATTTCTTAGAATCTTTGATTTTTCCACTGCATGGAATGGGGGCTGTAGCAATTGTCTTTGTAGTGCTAGCCCTCGCCAATATAGAGATCAAGCGCAAGGTTCAGATTCTTTCCATTTTGGTAGCTGCAGGACTGGGCTTTCTCAGTTCCAAGATCGGACTTGGGTTGCAACAATCTGATCTCGTTTGGGACGGGCTGCTTGCTATTTTAGGCATGGGTACAACTGCAACCCTATTCCTACGTTTTAAACCTGAAAAAAAACTCGAGCTCGTCGCAGTTTTTATCCTCCTTGGCTTATTTTTAAGTAGTAATATTGAACAATATTTGGGTCAAGACTCGACAACTCTTAAAAGTTTTTTTGACTGGCGCAACCAAATCCTCGTCCCAGGTTTGGTCTTTATTGCGTTCATTGATATCGGCAGTATTTACAACACAATTCAAAAGGTATCTAAGATCGTGCGTCAAAAAGCAGAACTCGATAAGGAAATTGAAATCTCTAAAGCCATACAGTTCTCAAGTCTTCCGGAGTCCAAAGCTAAAAGTGGCAGCTGGACCTGGCATGGGGTCTACCGACCCGCCTCCAAGCTTGCAGGAGATTGGTACGATGTAAGAGAAATTGAAATCTCTTCCACGAAGACGGTCCTTGTCGCGGCGATGGTCGATGTGACTGGACACGGCATGGGTGCTGCCATGATGACCTCCAATATTGCCAGTCACTGGAGCCTCTGGACGAGAGGAGTCGCAAGAGCCCATGAGGATTTTGAGAGCTACTTAGCACTGGCTCCTCAGAGGGTTCATGAGGGTCTTATCGGCCTCAGAAGCAACCTTGGCTGTAGCATGGCGGCCATGATCTTTGATCAGTCTACGGGATCACTTTACTACACGACGGCTGGCCATCCTGGAATTTTAACGGGAAGTGAGTCCCAATTTCGCTATCATTCTACGGACGGGTCCCGACCAGGCTCAGAATCTGACAATCCCAAGTGGACCGCTAAAACCACAACCCTTGACCCCCTTGAAACCATGATTGTCCTTTACACTGACGGCATCGTTCCACCAGGAGCGGCAGCTTCCCAGTGGTTAGGTCGTATCAAACAAGAGCTTCGAAAAGGAAAACGTGGACTCTTAAGCCAAATCGGCTCACAAATCATTGCCAACTCGAGAGCTTACCGAAAAAACCTCGAACTTGAAGATGACTTGACGTTCCTTCTCCTCAAAAAAGAGGCTTCCCCAAAAGCCAGCTCCTCCCGCTGAAGCTACCAGCGTGACCAGTTCTAAAACAGCGGCGCTTAGAAAAAATCGTTTCCATTTTTAGACGCCCTAAGTTCGGGTCTTAGGTAAAAGTCAGTCCATTAGAGGGGGGTATATTGGGGGAGTTGATCCTACTGAGAGAATCTTAAATGCCCTTCTACAAAACCCCCAAATACCCCAGGAAGGCACCCGCAAGCACTAGCCAAAAAGAATTTACTTTATAGCGAACCAGAGCGAACAGACTTACCAAAAAAAGAATCCCCCCCGAAAGAGTCCCTAATGTGCCAGAAGCCATGCTAAACGAAACTCCCACCAAAAGGCTTAAGGACGCTACATTGATGCCATCTAAAACTATAGAAGCCACTTTAGATCGTCGCAGCCTACTGAGAAAAGGAGCGCTCAAAGCCACAAATACGAATGCTGGAAGAAAGATACCGATCGTCGCTAAAAGAGCTCCTTTATGTCCTGCCAAAAGAAACCCGATAAACGTCGCTGTGGTAAATACAGGTCCTGGGGTAAATTGTCCGACCGCTACCGCATCAAAAAGTTGTTGTTGGGTCAGCCAATGAAACCTGTCCACCAGATCATTTTGAAGAAAAGAAAGCAAAACATACCCGCTACCAAAGAGCATCGAGCCCACTTTACTGAAATAGCCGAGGATGCCACTTGATGTAGGAACCTCTGGAACCACTGACGAGGCGGGAAGAAACCAAGGAACTAAATAAAGCAACAAAGCCACGCCGAGAAGACTTAATACGCCATTTCTTTTTCCGGGGAAAGACTCCTCGCTACGTAGGCATAAGTTAAACAATCCGGCCAAAAGTAGGATTTGCACGTCTTGTTTGAAAACAAGATACAAAGCTAAGGACAGCCCACCAAGAAGCCAAAGAAGCCGATCCTTAAGTGCTGTCTTTGAAAGACTAGACATGGCCTGCACCACAACAGCCAAAACCACGGGTTTGATCCCCAAAAAGACATCGTGAAACTTCGGAACATCGCCAAGTCGCACATAAAGAAAAGCCATAAGCCAAACTATTAAAAATGCGGGAAGAATAAAACAAATACCGGCCACAAATAAACCAAGCCAACCTGCAGTTTTATAACCAATATGAATCGCCATTTCCGTAGAATTAGGACCTGGAATCAGCTGCGTGGCCCCCAAAAGATCTAAAAATTCCTCCTTTGAGATCCATGATCTTCGTCGAACTAAGTCCTCTTCCATCATCGCTATATGTACTGCAGGCCCCCCAAAGGAAGTGGCCCCAAGCTTTAAAAAGACCTTAGCTAGGTCTTTAAGACTTGGGGGATGATTAAGTTTTAAAGACTCTGGATCGCTCAACATCTCAAACCTTAAAAGTAAAATAAAAACTATCTTTCTCAAACCACTGAATCAAACTCATTGAATCAAAAAAACTACGATCAAGACTAGATCCAAAAAAGACGAATCAAGCCAACAGATGAAAAACCTACTCTACAGGAACTTAGAGAAACTATACATTTCATTTTATAGGAAAACGAAATTGGGCCATCAAAGTCCTCAGACCTCTGGTGTCTTGACAAAAGTTAAGTTTCCGAAAAAATCTCTGAAGAATTTTGAAAAGAAGGAAAAATCCACCACTTAATTTTTGCCAAACATTTAGCGAAACATTTAGCTAAACATCCATCTTTTCGGCTAAAAGCATCGCCAATAAAAATAAACGAGGCGCGAAATTGTTTTTTCGAATGACATAGTGACTTAGGGCTGAACAAACACCTGGGCGAAACCGCCTCCTGGGGTTCTGAAATTTGTCGCTTGACCTTGGTATACGCGAGCGGAGACCCAAAGAATTCTCCCTCCATAGACAAAGAGGCGAACATCAAATTTCATAGGATTCTCAGTTCCCGTCTCTGCGACAGAAACCTCTCCTGGTGCGAAGTATTTTTGGGCCACGTATTGACCTTGTCGAATCATTGACCAAACCTTTTTTGTGATCTTGTCCCCGCGATAGACAGCTCGGGCTCCGAAACCATTATTGGGTTTAAAATAAAGATTCCTTCGATGAGTCCAGAGGACGTCTTCATTGGCGGCATTTACCTCTTGAGTTACAGGGATGCCCTTCTCTAAAACATCTAAAATCTCTGCAGCTATACCACAGGAATTAAGTAATTTTTTATCGGTCAAGAGGACAAGATTCCTCTTATCTGCGTAAAGAGCGTAGGATGCCGGGTTCGGAGTGACAAGAGACAACTTTTCGACATAAGCTTGACGAATATTTTTGAATGCCGGATCTTCCAAATAGAAATCCGTAAGACGATTGTAAACCAAATCGATCCGCACATTTCTCACCCAAAGTGAGCCCTCATTTAAAGTCACCTCACTGGGATCCGCTATCACACAGTCTATTCCATGTTTTAGAAATAGTTCTTGAAACAATAGAAACTCAGGAAACAAAAATTGCTGGTCAGGATTCTCATCAATGATAGCTATAGACTTCAGCGGCCTGAAACGGTTGAATTTTTGCCACTCCTCCTCGAACATAGCAATCAGTTCTGATTCAAATGTCCCAGCCTGCAGCGGAGAGGACAACTCCAGATGCTTTGGAGGATGCGAAGGCAGCCCTCGTGTAAGCGCTGCACTTAGCAAAGCACCGCCAGGGTTAGTATTGACTTCAATTAGTCCTACGCCTTGCTGATTGACGTGAAAGTCATAAGCCAAAAAAAGGTCTGACTTGTCCAAACCAACGTGATCCACATCGGGCAATCTTGAAAAAACCTGACCCTGATACTCTTTGCAACCAAAAACGCTTTCCACAGCTTTAACTATATCTAACATTCTATTAAACTGCATTTTAGATACAACTACATAATTCGAAGAATAGAAATCAGAACGAATCTCAACAGCCATCTTTTAAAATCCTAGATCACTCAATTCTTAACTAAGTCACTTGTAGAATTGAACATATCAGAGGTAAAGCTGTAAGCAAGACATATAAACAGCTCTCAAAACTTTTATGAGCGCTACTCCCTCTTCCAGGCATACCGCAGAGCAGAGATTTCACCAACATTAAGTAATCATCTTCATTTAAACATGCCATCAAAGAACTGGAATCCATTAAATTATTCTTAGGTCTAGGCATTAGAATAAGCACCATTTCAAGCCTTTGTTTATTTTCCCCCGAGGCAAGACTCTGCCTTTGTTGCTTGAGAAGCACGAAGGAAACGGCCATAAACATCTTCTAAATACCCATAAGGATCTCTAAAGTTTGTTCGCACTGAATCTAAGGCTTTTAGACTCTGGATGGAGAGACGACAGATCTCTTCCGGGCTTTGACTTTTCAATATACTTTCGGCTATCGCAATTATATCGATATTTGCTGCATAGTACTCATTCTTATACGCTTCATTTACGTGGTTAAGATAGTCATAGACACTGGAACTTGAGTTTGCCAAGGTTAATACCGTTTCACATTCAGTAGGTTTAATACCTTGAGGCAGTCTACATTGATATTGAAGTGCATTGCCGTGTGAAGGACAAGCTTCAGCTGACATTTGACCTTCGCAAGCCTTTTCGCCATTCGGCACAGATTGTGGGTTCCGCCCCATATTTCCTGCCTTGGTTGAGGAATTATCTGCCACATTAGAATTGCAAGAAATCACTAAAACAATAAATCCTAGGAACATCATTTTTTTAAATTTTGAACACACATCGACCTCCTAAAAGTTAATTAAAATCTGGGACCAGCTGTGCGAATTGCGGTGGAATTGATAATTTCTACTATTGGCGATTTAGAAATGTATGACCAGGAAGATAGCTTACTAAATCCTACAATATTAGAATTGTAAATTGCGACATTTTTTGCGCCTTTTTGAGGCAAAAAATCAAAAAAAGAAATATCCGTAAAATCGAGGTCGGTCAGCCTTAGTTCACCGAGTATGCGATAAGGTAGAATTTTTAAAGAACTAATATTCCTAATTTCCTTCTGAGCAGACCCCATTCCATCTATAGCTAGTCCATTTATATTAGTCATAATTGTGAGAATGGAATAATCATCAAAACTCAAGTTGTTACTGCGGTGTAGATAAACATCAGTGTCCGTGACAGTTTTACTTAATTCAACCAGTTGAGCGCATGCGCTTTCTAATGGGACATCTTTTTTGCCATTAAAGCTCAAAATGCTTGCCGCCGTTAACTTCTGTTCGTTTGTTGCATCTTTACAATCTTTTAGGATCGGTTGGTTGGATTTCGTGGGGATCTCACAATTTACACCGTCTGTTTTTCCACAGGGATTTGTCTTTGCGATAACTCCTGAATAGCAATCTACTGCCGAGACTAAACCGGTATCTTCGCCTGGATCCAACTCGCCGTTGCTATTTAGATCATAATAGTAATTTTGAGTTACTCCGCCTTCTAGACACTTCCCTTCAGGTGCTGGGGTTAGTGCCATATCCACGAGAAATCCATTGCGGATAGGTTGAGCTTTATCGGCAACAGCCAAATCGCTCCCCCCATTAGGCCCACATGCTCCCGTGATCGTAACAGCAATGCTTAAAATAAATTTCTTCATAAGCTCCTCGATTGAACACTTGAATCCTATCGGCTCAGCTGGTTAGGGATTTAATGGTTCGTGTATTTGTCAATATTTATAGATATTTAGAACGTGAATTAAAGTGAATTACTTCATAGGCCGATGAACTCTTCAAGAGGGTAACTTATGAAAATGGCTTATTTGAATCTATTTATCATTTTGCTTTCAAGTTGCAAACGCGGCCCAGAGCCAGCTGCATGCGTGAAGTCTTTCGTCGAGTCGCGAAAAATATCCACCTTTGGACTGGATTCCATCACAGGCGGCAATGAAAGTGTATCTTCAACTTTTATTGCTGGCGGCTTCTTTTCTAGCACTGAGTCAGGCAAGGTTAAAAACTGCGCCGCTTCAATCGTTTTTTCTTCTCAAGCAGGAGCTACTAGTATAGAAGTCTTTACAGCTAGGCACTGTGTGAGTTCTTATACCAAGGAACCTTACAAACTTTCCGTTAGTGGTGAAGACGGTTACAGAGATTTAGAGATTGAGTCCATAGATTTAGACGCCAGTAATCGAATTCTCGACGGCTTTAGCCAAAGCAAATTAAAAGGACGCTTAGAAAACAGTGGTTTGATATTTAGACCCTTTGAATCGATGGTTTTTCGAGACAAGATTGGCAACGCGGAGCTAAATCGATCCATCGAGCAGGAACTTGGGAGCTACGCAGGCAAGCTTTGCGGGTGGGGCACAATTGCCCCCACTGAGATCAATGCAAAAGTGGGATGTTTTATGTTTGGAGATTTGGTTAGCTTTAGCGCCACGCCCAGACGGGGGAGCGAAAATGTGTTACTTAGCATTAAAAATTCAGGAAACATCGCTTCTAACTTTATGGCTGCTTCAGATTCCAATTGGATGAATGATATTAGGAAAAAGTATTTTTTAACGCGCGACTATGAAATTGGCAGTTACTTGTCTACTGTCTACGACTGTGCCAATCCTACTGCTATAAAATTTGACACCGCGCCGACACTCTGCAAGGCAGAAGCTCTTGCGGGCGCAAAGGCCTTCTTAAGTTCGCCTCAGTCTCAGGACCTCTTTGCAAAAAGTATATTTAATGGATTCCTAGGGAAATCTGAGCCTCAGAAATTAGCGCTCATTCAAAAATCCATTGACGACTATGCTGCGTCTTATGGAAGACAAGTCGCTTACTGGCAATCTCAAAGACAAAATCTCCAAAAAGGCCAACTAAGTCTGGGTGCTAACTATATGGGACCAAGTGGACCGAAGTATAAATTGGCTAATTTAAAAGACTTTCAGGGATCTATCCCCTTTATTTGGAGACCCTATGGGATTCTGGGATACATAGACAACTCTATGGCCAGTCTCGACAATGGGGTCAGCGGATCCATGCTATTTTTAGACGGAACTCCAGTGGCTGTTATTTCTAGAGTTGACGGTCAAAACACTTCCTCGGGATCAGCCACTCCTAGTACTGGGGAGTCAAAGGCCAGCGAGTTGAGTTTGCCTAAAGGGGATGTTTTGAGTCAAGCAGAGTGGAGCGCTCGAGATTCTTCTACGACTGCATCAAACACTAGGCCAGTAGACACACCGTCACCAACATCCAATAGTGGCGTTGCGATCCCAAATGCTCCGCCAAGCAGCCCCTCGGAGAGGCCAACAACTTACAATAACACGCGCCGCTCTTCAGCTGATGCATCCCAAACATTAGATTATGGCGGAAGCACACCAGGCTGTTAGGAGTCATTTGGGACATCCCACAAAACTCAAATGAGGCCACTGTCTAGCCAGTCGGTTTGTGTGTCAAGTTTAGTTAATGGGCCTGTAGAAAGCTAAACGGTTTACAGGACACCATATTTTTTTAGATAAAATTTGAACTTATCCGAAGCCTGATTCGCAGTGATTCTCGAGGCACAGTTTTTGTCACCTTCATCACTTGGCCCTCTAAGGACCCCAAGGGCTTTGGGAGTCGCTGTATTGGCTGACAGAAGAAGAGAGCCGCTTGACCCAGGCTCAGAGTCGCACATAAAGGCAAAAGCATCTTTGAAAGAGCAGTATTTGACCGGTATCAACGAACAATCTTTAGACCACTCGAGAGGCCTCCCATCGGGGTGGCTAAAAAGCGTGATTGTGGTGTCGGGAGCAGGTTTATTTTCAAGCTCCACATCTATCTTATCATTTGGCCAATTTTCCACATAAAGCAGTGCCACATCTCTGTTGATATTTCGTTCCCCATAGAGGAACTTAATGCAGGTTGCTTTTGGACCTTTAACACCATCTTTGAAAATACCAAACTGGATGCTTCGACCGCGTAGACATTGCTCGGGATTGTCTGGAAATAGTTCATCGTTAGACAAACAGTGGGCAGCTGTAAGCACTAGGCCGTTGCCAATATGGCTCACTGTGCAGCCGGAATCTAAATAACCGATGGCATGGATTAGATTTCTATAGTTTGCTGGAATGCTTGAACCCATCGAGTCTACTTTTACAAAGTCAGTTTCACCAAATATTATCTTGCTCCTGGAAGGATCTTGATTTACGTGTTTGCAGGCAATCGCAGAAAACATGACAAATGTGATCGCAGTAAGAAGTCCAATTCGCATCAAAACCCACTCCTAAAATTCAGGGATATGCTTGATTTTAGCTGGTCTTGTGTGAGAGGTCAAATCCTCAGTGCGCTCGCGGCTGCTTAGCTCAATCTGGGTCCAGTTTTTAGCAATCATGCGCGCACCTGCAATTCAACAGCCCAAAAAAAATGATCGCTATTGATGCGCTATGGCAGACGGCAGATGGCAGATGGCAGATGGCAGATGGCAGATAAGAGTCTATTTGAAATCTTGCAAAGGAACATAAAGATGGGGGGAGCCGAGTTTTGCAAGGTCTTTAGCTCTTTTTGTTTCTTCTTCTGAGATAGGATCTTCTAGGCTCCATTTAAAGAGAAGTGCAGAGAGACCTAGATTGATGAGCTTACCGTCAAAGTGTTTTTTATTCATATGAAACCAAATGCGAGCTACATCGCCTCTTTTTTGAAGGGGAGGATTGAAACGCGTGACTCCCACCTCAAATCCACAGCGCGCCTTAAAGGTGGTTTCGTCAAGTCCTGGAGATTTGGAACTTTTGAGCTGATTGACTTGGGACTCAGCCGGCACCAAGTTCACGAGATCGGCTTCTGCATAGCGAAAAACTTGGCTTCTTTTTCGAGCACACATCCTAGAAGATCCGTCAATATGTAGGCAAGAATCTGGTTTTGGGAAAAGCGCTGCTGGTACTACATGGTCCCACTCTAACGTCAGCGGTTTTTTTGAGTTGATGCCCGTATCGCATTTAGGGACTTTATGGCCTTGCAAGGTGCAGCCACAGTACCAAGTTTTTGGCGACTCCGGCGCTTTATTGAGGGCTCTATTGAGATAGGTTTTGGCTTGTTCAAAGTTAGCCGGCCCTCTGGCGCTTAAACCTGCCAATACTTCTGTAGCCTGAAAGACAATTCCCAATGAGATCTTTGCAAATCCTTGAAAAACCCATGAAAGCTCGATTTTTAGCGGCTGCACGTTTTCTCCTACGGCGCTTGAAAGCTCTTCATGACTCAATCTTAAAGCGCGGGAAAGAAGCAAAATTTTTGGCGACCTAAAGGGGGAATTTATGGTAAAGAAGGAGTGCTTAATTGAAGGACATTTCATGCAACATGCTAAAAAAACGGTATCCCGTCATATTATAAGAGCATCCTGGCTGATGTATGCCGTTATGGGCCTTGTCGGTTTGTCCATCATGAGATTTTCCGAACCCGATTATACAACGCAGCTGAAGTTTTCTGAAATTGGTCGAGAAAACCTGTTTGGATTTGGTTTTTTAAATTGGCTCAATGCCTTGCCTAGCCCTGAAGCCCTTTACCCGCGTATTGGACTTGTTGTTCTTTTGGCCACCAGTGCTATCTCCATGATTGTATTGCCACTCGATCGCATCTTTGCTTCCATTGGCCTCGTTAAAAACTTCATGGCGCGAACTCTCGGCGGAATTTCTATATGGTCGGCAGTAGGCCTTAGCCTGATGTCTGCAGTATCGGAGGAAATTCTTTTCAGAGGGGCTTTGCAGCCGCTTATCGGGATACCTTTAGCTGTCACAGCTTATGTGGTGATTCACGCGGGCCCCCATGGAATTTTTTCTGCTTGGAGTCTGCAGTCCATAGCTTTGGGAGCGGCTTTTTCTACCATTTTTGAACAGACAGGCAACTTGCTGCTGGTGATTGTGATTCATTTTTTCGTGAATTTAACGTGTTTTCTGCAGGTTCGCAGGGCTTTTTCCCGCTTTGGGGATAAGGCCTTTACGGGTCCTGCACTTCTAGGAAATCCGTAGTGCGTGCTGGCCATCCTGAAATCTGCTTGTATAAGCCTGAGATTCCCCAAAACACTGGGAATATCGGAAGGCTAGCTGCGGCAACTGCGTCCAGGCTTCATCTTATTAAGCCCTTTGGGTTTGACCCTTCTGATAAAAATCTTCGTCGGGCAGGATTAGACTATTGGCCTTTTTTAGACCTTGAGATACACGACCGGTTGGAAGATCTCTTGGCCAGATTTCAAAGACATGAGATCGCATTTTTCTCTAAAAAAGGAAATCGAAGCTGTTTTGGTATGACTCAGGACGTAAAGCTCCTCATCTTTGGACAAGAAACCAAGGGACTTCCCGATCAACTCTTGGAAGACTATGAGGACCGTTGTTTTCAAATCCCAATGTATCACTCTGGGGTGAGATCTCTCAATCTGGCAAATGCTGCAAGTGTTATCGTTTATCATCAAATCAAACTATTGGAAGAGTGCAAACATGTCCATCTCCCCTAAATCCCCTAATATCTCTTGGTTGGAAAGTTATCTCCTACCAGGGCTGATTGAAAGTCCAGCCTACAAAATTGATGCTCCCAAGGTGGATCTCAAAATCGATCAAAACGAAAGCCCTTTTGATTGGCCACTAGAACTTAAAGAAAAAGTCTGTAAAGCGCTTATGGAGTCCGCATGGAATCGGTATCCTGAGCCCTATCCAAAAGAGCTTGAGTCTCTGGTTGCAAAGCATGTGGGCGTCAGTGAGGGAACGATTCTTTTGTCCCCTGGATCCAATCATCTCATCGCCTTGATCCTTTCTATTTTTGGCCCAAAAGCTTCCAAAGTTGTCTTGGCTCGACCTTCTTTTCCCCTCTATGAATCCCACTGCAAGGGGTCTGGAATCCCCTATGAGCCGTGGACCTTAAACAGTGAGCTTGAGTATGACATAGCAGGTCTTCCTGCCCTTCCGCCAAAGTCTCTCGTCTTATTTGCTTCCCCCAATAATCCGGTCGGCAATATTCTGCCGCGGCGCACCTTACGGGAGCTGCTGACGAAGTATCCGGAAACTCTATTTATTGGCGATGAAGCCTACTTAGAGTTTGCCAGTGAGCCCTATACAGAGCTTTTAAGCGAATTCAGCAATCTTATACTTATCAGAACTTTTTCAAAAACCATGGGTGCCGCCGGCATTCGCCTTGGGTACTTGGTGGCAGCTCCTGAGTACGTCAATCAAGTGAGAAAACTTATGCTGCCTTTTCTTATCAATCGCTTGACTCTTGCAGCAGTGCCACTTGTTCTCGCAGATGTTGCTGCCAGAAATCAATTTCAAAGCGTAATTGATATGACCATCACGGAGAGAGATCGTCTTGCTAAAGAGCTCTCGGAATTAGGAACTAGGTCTGGTTTTCAAGTTAAAAACTCTCAAGCCAATTTTCTCTTAGTGCGATTTTCCACCCAAGAAGCCTGCATGGCCATGTACCAACATTTAGTGAAGTCAGGCATATTAGTCAGAAACATTTCAGGTGGGGCTCAACTCTCCGGCTGCCTCCGGGTAACTGTAGGAACGCCTGATGAAAACACTCGGGTTATAGCGACTTTTAAAACTTTGGCGCGCTAGTAGAAATTGGGGACCTCATTTGGCTGGTTTGCAAAGAGCGCCTTTTAGCCCCTCCCCGAAAAACAGGATGGATTTCTTAGAATCCCTAGGGTCTCTGGGCTAAGAGACGAGTTACCTTCTTTTGCTGTCATTACAAAGACATAATCACCCTAGACAAAAAAATGCAACCTCACCATGGGCTAGATAATCTTGCTAGTAGAAATTAAGCCTTCAGAAATGGATTGTAGCAATGGCTCTCAAGATGAATAGAGGCGAGAGGCCTCTTACTGGTGAGGTCATGTGTTAGCAGTTTTTGATGGTTGTCAATTCCTAAAATAGCGAGCCTCAGCATAAAACCAGTCCTAAATCCAGAGCAATCTCGCCCTTTTAAAGAAGGCTAACAGCTCAATAGTATTGGTTTTTTAAATTTAAAAAAAAATAACTCTTGAATTTATTTCTAATTCGCTTTCAAGTCGAGCTATAAGATGCACGTATTTTAGAGACCCGAGGCCTTGGGCCTTGATTAATTGTTTTTCTATTTCCTAAATTGAGGACCCTTCTCATGCAAAACCAGCCGACCGAACAGGCCTCTTTGATAGAATCCGCAGCTCTTAAAGGCCCCCCTAAAAACTCTGGTCAATTAAAGCCTGAGGCTTCTGAAGGAACGGATGGGCTGATCGCTGTCGTTCACTTTGGAATCGCATCCGATGGCGACATGCAGCTCTGTTTATTTCCCGCTTTTACAGAAGCCTATGATGACAAAGGAAACCGCCTGGAAGCGTTCCTTAAAAAGACTGTAGAAAGCGGCCCCCTTAAAAATCTGGCGACTAAAAACAAATTGAAGTTAGGAAAAGGCGGGCACAGTATGGCGCTCCCCCGCACGATCAACTGGTGGACAAGCGATCCTAGACCAGAAAGGGCTCAAATAGACATCCCTTTTAAACTTTCAAGGCCCTTGGGTGATAGAAGCTTAGTGGCCACCAATGTTTCGGTTATCGATAATAAAAAAGGCGGCTCCAAATCTATTCTTGAAATCGCACGTCTTCTTAAAGAGAACCATTTTTTATTGTCCGCTCCTCTAGAAGAGTTCCTAAGTATCTGTGAAGAAATAGAAAAGAAAATTAAGAAATCTAAAGAAACAGGGCATTTCTTTTACTTTAGCGAAATCGAAAAGCACAACTTAAATTGCGCAATCAAAAACTTCAATGGAGAAGGAAATGAAGGTTTTAGAAAGCTAGGTTGGCGTTCGACTTTTAAGTTTTTTAGTGAGCTTTCAGAAAGATCTCAAGATTTAATTTTCTTTGATCCGGCCAAAAAACGACCTGGATCGTTTCAAGATCTCAATAAAAAATACGCCGAAAGAAAGCTTGAAGACTTGCGAGAGGACCACGAATGGTCCCAAGACTTAACTCAAAAAGTATTTGGACCTTTGTCAAATGATAAAGTTCCTTTAGACGTCGATGTGATTCTTAAGGTGCCAGATATTGGCTATGAAGAATTCGAAATCTTATCTACAAGCCTTATCGGCCCATTTATTGAATGCCGACTCTTCAAAGTCAACGAATCCACCCTTGCAAAACGCCTTATGGGGACTCCCATCGATGCTTTCTACGCGCAAAATGAAAAGTCGCCATACATGAAAGTTAGAGAATTCCTTTGGAGGCTTCTTCTGGGCTCTTCGGAGACTTTCGTCGCTAAGTCTGTCTCTCAATATGATCGAGCTCTAGCCCTTAAAAATGGCCTCAAAGACAAGAGTGTCTACATTCACTATTTAGAGTTTTTCCCTACAAAGTCACTCGACGAGAACGGCTTCCTTGTCACGTCTCCCACGTCATCAGGCCTATCTCAAATTGACTTTGCTGTGCCCGACCCAGAATTTGCGAGTTCTACCCAGATTCAAAAAGATAAGCACAAGGCGAAGGGGCTCTCCCAACCGGTCTTATCTCTCAAAGATTTTCTCAAATCCTCTCAAGAAACACACTCCCCGTCCGTTATCCATGACACCTATTTTTGGCCCCAGGGGCGCATCTATCAATTCCTTCATTTAACAAGTGCCATGCTAACCTTACCAAAGCTTGGAACAACGGCCGAATTTCTGTTTGAAGATCAAGTGGGTATTTCTTCAGATGTAAAGTCCATTATGGGAAATGAAGAAACTGCTCAGAGGATCCCTGAGTTATCCTTAACAGAGTCCTATAGTCAGCTATCTGGGCTTTATCCAAAAGATTTTTCCCACGAGCATGCTCGCCCGTATACCGATCGATATTTAGAAAAGCCCCCTCAGACTCTGTTACATATTCATGATCTTGGGGTTAAGGAACAGATTTCCATCAATGTGCGTTATTCGAACTCAGATGGACTGGCCATTGAACAGTGCTTGGAGGCTTTAAAGAGAGATTTTTCTGCTAGTCAACTATCTGCTAGTCAACAAACAGATGTTCAGGGAAGCAAGTCGAAAGCGAGTTTAAAATCAGATACACCTCAAAATAGCCCCATGACAGCTGGGAGTGCTGAGCCTACTGAGGCCATAAACCAATATGACCTCATTTTAGAAAAACTTAAAGATCTTCTTCAGTTTGAGGCCATTCCTTATTTTATGATCAATGGAGCAGAGGTTTCTGAGTCTGAGTGGTTTCAAGCTAAGAAGTCACCCTCCGGCGTCTATGAGGTAGCTCCAGGTCAGTTTGTTCCTGAAAGCACTTATAGCTCCTATACGGAAAACTATTATTTAAAAAAGAAGGCTCTTGCCAAAATGGGGCGAATCCCCATGCAGAAAGTTTGGTCCTCACATCTGAACTTTATTAATGGTAGTGACGACAACATCAGCCCAGATGCCTACCTTCAATCTTTGAAGCTTTCCATCAGCAAAGAATTTGACAAACTCGATGAAATTCTTAAAGGCACCTCAGCCAAAGATTGGATTAGAAACCATTTGCCCGTCTTAGAGTCCTCTCTTAGAGAGTATCAAGCACAAGGAATCATGTGGATAAAGTCCCGCCTTGCTATGAATTATGGGGTGTGTTTAGCTGATGAAATGGGCCTAGGAAAGACCCTACAAGCCATCGGTGTTCTGATGATGTTTAAAAATCCAAAACTTCCTTCCTTGGTCTTAGTTCCCAAGTCTCTTTTGATCAACTGGAAAAATGAGTTAGAAAGATTTGCTCCTGAGCTAAAAGTGAAAATGATAGAAGACGAATCTTCCTTCGACGACTCTGAGATCTATCTTATGTCCTATGGCGCCATGCGCCATAAGGCTCCACTGATCACTAAGCGGCATTGGAACCTCGCTATCCTTGATGAAGCCCAGTCCATCAAAAACAGCCAATCCCTGACTGCTCAAATTGCTTTAGAACTTCCTTGTAAATACCGCCTAGCCCTCACCGGCACCCCGGTTGAAAATCACGCTTCCGAATTGTGGAGCATCATCAATTGGCTTAACCCCCAGTACTTAGGATCGGTGTCCTCTTTTGAAAAATATACAAAACATGCAAGAATACCCGAAAAAAGGCCTTACTACCTGGCTCCTTTAAGGGAATGCCTAAAACCCATCATGCTGCGTCGCTTAAAAAACGACCCCCAAGTCGCCCTTGGCCTTCCGGAAAAGATCTCTCAGGATCTACGGTTTGAGTTGAGTGAAACCCAGTGTTTACTCTACAAGAGTGTGATCGATGTGGTGCTCAACAGTAATACCGTTCATCACTTCGCCAGGATGGCGCAATACCTTCGTTCTATCCATTTTTTAAAACAAATCTGTATTCACCCAAGCCTGTTTCTTGACGACGTAACGGCCGATGAAGCTTTGGAAACCTCCGAGCTTAATAAAAGCGTCAAAAAGAATGCCCTGAAACTTCTAAAGAAGTATGAAAAGCCAAAAACATCAGCTGATATTTTCAAAGACAGTGCCAAGCTTGCTCAACTCTACGATGTCCTTGAAGTTGAAAGAACCAGTAGCAATGGCATTTTGATCTTTACCCAATATATCAAAGCAGCAGATCTTATGATGATTTTACTAAAGGATCTTGGCTATGATTCTGTTCCGTTTATTAACGGCTCATTAACTGCTAGTCGTCGTCAAGAAATCGTCGATCAATTTAACAAACAAGCTTCTATTCGCGAGCCTAACCAGTTATGTCCGATCCTCATCTGCAGCTTAAAAGCAGGTGGTACTGGGCTT
>CAIMVM010000018.1 GCA_903844895.1 uncultured Pseudomonadota bacterium | reverse complement strand
TCCACAGATAAAAGGTCCACAAAAACCTCGTCAATCATTTGTTTTAATTGACGTATTTTAAGAAACAACGGACCAATTGAAAACAACAAAAGGTTCAATTGTAAATTAAATTTCTAGACCAGGTACCTGCTCAATGTGGGTATGTTGAATAAAATTACAGTTCTTTCTTTTGTATCACTATGACTTTGCTTCTATGAACGTGAAATAAAGCTTGTTTTTGTAACTAAATCGGCTGCTTGGAATGTTATCAGCTCCCCTTATCAATTCCCGCGAGGCAAAGAGCCTCTTTTGGGTTTTTATTTAGCAAAGAAGCACCCTTGGCCGATGTGAGCATTCAGATTGTAGAGCTCTGTATAAAGGCTATCATCAACTCCATACCCTGCAGAAGAGAGTATGATCATTTCCCAAAAAAATTTGGCAAACTACCATTCACATCTTGCAATCCGTGTAAGGAATAGCCCCTTTACCTGCCAGATGTATCGTTTTTATTCCATCCGCCTGTAAGGAGCATTTATGCAGTTTATCAATAAGTGAAACGTCGATGGGTCCCGCTGTAGGCTTAAGACCCTCTGGTATCGTCCAGATGAAGTCTGGTGATTCCATTCGTGAAAATGTTTCCGCCGACTCTTGTACAGAAGTCGCAGCACTTGGTATCACACCCCACTCACCGCCAATAACGCGCTGTTTTTGATCCAACTCTAACGTATAGTTATAAATACCCTCCTCAGTAACTTCATCTTCGGCGCGGCTGTGTATATTAGGCCCATTTTCCAAGCCATAGGAAACTTTATTCTGAAGCTGCACTAAAAACATCGTCCCTTTTGCCCGATAGTTTGCAAAGGCGTCATCGACATCCTCTATTCTAACTGGCTCCCCAGGTGCACTTAGTGTGCCATTTTTTTTGCGAATGCTTTGGTGTGTCAGTTCATACTTGAAGACGGGCTGATTCCAAACTTGATTAAATTTGTCTTTATCAAATATAAATCCCCGTTTTCTATTTTTGATTTGTTCATAAAGAGCCAAATGTAGCGTCATGGGATTGGTGTCTCGACACCCAGTATACATGCTTGCGGTCATAGGTTTTGCTTTCGAGTAGTCATTGGCTTTTACCGCTTTTTGGTACTCTACCAACGAAGGAAAGACGTTTAATTGGTAGACTTCCGAGGAAATCCTTGAGCGCACCAGTCCTACTCGCGACTGGCCAGCTCCTGGAGCGTCACTAAAAACGATCATTCCCTTATCTAACTTTGAACTTGTTAGCACTAACGGCCGACCACCAGATTGAAGGGCACAGGAGCTCTGAAACCCACTACAAATAACCCCATCCAAACTGCGGCCCCATTTGTCAACCTCTGTGGTTTTAGATTCACAACGATTCCCAGCAAACGTATGTTTTGGAGGTTGGTCCGCCCAAACTTTAGTTAAAAGCCCCCGTATGTCGCCTTCCGTAAACAAGACCTGGGCACCTAAGACCTCAACCATTACCGCGTGTTTAGGGGCCTCTTCAAAAAGTGAGGCCGGAGCCCAGCCATGGCAGTGGCCCACCCACCCCCAGCTATTGTCATTAAATTGCCCCAGATAACCAGCCCAACTCTGCCAGCTATTTCCTAGCATGAAAAAGTCTTTTGACAGGATTTGGGCAGAACTTAGGAAGCTTCCGACATTGGGTTTTTGTAGACTTAGGAAATTTGTAAAAGCCAATTCATAGTCTTTAGATGCGACTTCCGTTTCATGCGTAACTGATTCTAATTGTTTATTAATCTGCGAAAGGATGGTGTTGATATTTGTGATTTCTTTTTCGATTAGCTCTAACTTCGCTTTTGCACTTAAATCGCCAGATGTTACTTTAGTTTGAAGAATGAAGGACTCATTGCTCTTTTCTAAATGTCGATTCGCAAACTCTGAAGCTCTCGTGAAAAGGGCGGTCGTCTCTCTCTCTAGTTTTTTCATTCTATTAGAAATATCAGCCATTTTCGACTGCAATGACAACAAACCCGCTGTTTCCACTCTACTGTCAATGGCTTTTAAGGCTTGCCCTAGTTCTGGGCTAAAAACACCTTGGTTTTTAACAAGATCATATTTTTCTCCCGGAGATAAATAGGCAAGTGTCGTTATTTTCTTGTCTTTGAACACTTGCACCATTTCAGAAAATTGAGCCCCAGGTGTAAGGGGGCTGACATTTAGCGGCGCCTTCTCTTGATCTGCCATCCAGCGGTTTGCCATACCCATATCCATAAATGGCCAATAGGTATCAGACCATGGTTTTTTGATTTCAGCTCCGTTATCTTTGCGAAGAATGTCCCAACTCGTATTCACGCTTCCACCCATTAGAAAGGGGTCATCCCCAGGTCCTGGAGCTTCTTTAAAATCCGAGTTTTTCATGGGCTTACAATGGGTTATCGAGAGTGAGAGAAACAGGAAACAAATAGGCTTTAAAAGCATAATTACCGTCCTTTTGAAGCTGGCTTAGAGATACATTTCTTTGATGGATTTATATACCCTAGGGTTGGGTATTCCTGAAGGATTCAATTCCGGCTCTGGCTGGTTGGCAAGAGCGCGATAGATGGATTGCCGCATGGCTTTTCGTCCTTGCTTTCTACCCCACAGGTCGATAAGGGCTGAGAGCCAACTCCCTAGAAAATGGCCAAGTCCTATTTTAGGCTTAAGAGCATATTGGGTAAGAGCATGGGACATAATCGCTTTCATGCTGAACTTGGATGTGGCCAGATCGATGATATTTCGCGGTTCCGAGACTTCTGCTTTTGAAAGTTTTTCCAAATAGATGCTGAGATCTTCCACGGAAACTAAAGCACATTCCGACTTGGCCTTAAAAACAGGATAGAAAAAAGGAAGTCTAAAAAACTCTTTGATATACAAATCAAACGGCGAAGTCTTCTTTTTAGAAACTAAGATTGGCACTCTTACAACGATCACTTCGGGAATGACGGAATTGATCGCCATCCTTTCTGCGATATAGGGATCCTTTTGCCAGGCATCCATGCCACCGAACTTAGACCCGGTTTGAGACAACATAATCAATCTCTTAACACCGAGTTTTTCGCAAAGGGCAACTATCGTTTCCGTGACTTGGGGCTTGTTTTCCAAGTTTGCCGCCAAATGGTAGGCTGTGTTGGCTCCCGAAAGAAGGTTCGCCGGCAGGACCGTATCTTTCTTAGTGAGATCGCCAGAGCACCATTTTACGGACGACGAATCATCCATGATTTTAGCGCGTGAGATCGCCGTGATTTTGCCACTTAAGCGCAATAACAGTTCTTGTCCAACAAACCCACTGGCACCAAAGACTAAGGTTCGACTCATAACATTTCACCTCTTAAGTCATTATACACCTCAGCCAATGATTCGGCTGCTTTTGCCCAAGTTCGCTGCTTGATTTTTTGTGTGAGCTCTTGGCTTGGCCGGGCGTCAATACATCTCTCTACGGCTTGGGCCCACTCCTCAACGTGA
>CAIMVM010000017.1 GCA_903844895.1 uncultured Pseudomonadota bacterium | reverse complement strand
TTGACAGTTTAGATTTGATAATCTATCATCGGCCCCCTAAGTCGGGGTGTAGCGCAGTTGGTAGCGCGCGTGCTTTGGGAGCATGAGGTCGTAGGTTCGAGTCCTATCACCCCGACCATGCTGATTAAACTAGAAAAATCAGATACTTAAGTATGATTAAAAAGCCTCTCCAAAAGGCTTTTTTTTCATGAAAAAAACAAAAAAGTGGTGAAATTGTGGGCCGTGCGTCGATTCAAACCATTTTAACGATTATTAAACGAATTTTCAGTGGCTAAGCCCTAAAAGTTCTTGGTTAGTTGCACGGGATCATTTGCGAGAAGATCGGCGCGAAGAAGCTTGGGTATAATTTGACCGTCGTTCCCCTGGTCAAAAGGCTAATTTCTTCCACAACCACCATGCGAACGAAGAAATGTTCTTTATAATCGAAGGTAGCGGTACTCTTCGATTTGGGGACAAAGAGTACCCTCTCAGAAAACACGATGTTATCTCATGTCCTCCAGGGGGGCGCGACGTAGCGCATCAGATCTTAAACACTGGCAAGTCTGAGCTTCGCTATCTTGCTTTGAGCACTAAAGAGCGTGTTGAAGTGGTAGAGTTCCCCTATTCGAACAAGGTTAGCATCGCTATTGGTGATTATGGTGAGATGGTTCTCTCAGCAGTGTTTGAATTGGAGTCAAAAGTCCCCTTTAAAATGTATGAAAAATAAGGAATCCCCAATCAATGACCTCTGCTAAAGAGAACAGATTTGCCTTCCAAGCAGCTTAATGTTAGATTTTTTTACACCTTTGTTGGTTTTCACTTGTATTGAGGGTCCTTTATAATGGCGAAGTCTCATATCTATTTCATAAGCACTTTTTCCTTATTCTCGTCTTTAGCTATTGGGAGTTCTTACCAGATTTTTCATCAGGACAAGAGTCCTCGGATGCAAACCTTTGGGGAAGCCGCAATAGCGGTGCCAAACTCTTCCGATACCCCCCATTTAGAGGCGCCAACCAGTGGACTTATAGATGAAATAAGTTTGGGGGGCAGCTATGGGGGTTTTATAGGGGAAACAAAGCTTGAGTTTGAACCTCCTAACGATAGCGGCGGCCCAAACCCCAATTTGTTTGAAGGCAAATGGAAGGGAGACAGTCTAAATCTGTTTTTTTTCACTCCGGTTACCTCCATGATCCAAACAGGTCTGCTTATCACAGGCGGAATCCAGAAAAATGAACTCGAGTTTAAAAAAAAACACAGATAGCCAATCAAAGGCTCAACAATTTTCCCTTTCAGCTCATGGTATTAAGCAAGTGCAGAATTCGACCTTTACTCTTTCCATTTACAGTCGAAACGAAAAAAAGGAGTCTTCCTTAACCTCGATTCCAGACCGAAGTAGCTCAAGAAAAGGTAGCGTTTCCTATAACTCATATGGCCTTGGTGTTCGTCATGATTTTTTGCCAACTTTTTCACTGGCTGCAACTTACAAACCCAAAGCTACCAAGACGTTTGTCTACAAGAGTAAATTGACTGACCTGAATACAGAGACAAACACCATCGAGACAACCTTAAGCGATGACAATGATTTTGAGTATCAAAACCAGGCGTTAAGCATTGCCTCTAGTTTAAGATTGCCCGATCAAAACTTAACTCTTGCAGCTGGCTTCAGTCGACTCTTTCCCGATAAGATTACGATAGACTCTGAGGAAACGGATTTGGTAGGTTCGACCAACTTGAGTCTTGCAGCAGAAATGCGCTTGCATTCAAACAGTCTCGCTCTGGCCCCAAGAGTCGGCATTCATAACATAGCGGAGAAAAACTCGTCCCTCCGCTCAATCCAGGCTGGTTTAGCTTTCGATTTTGGAGCAGTTGTTGCGGACGCATCTCTGGGATATAACCAAATGCAAACTAACAAGAATGAGTCAGATGGTAGCGAGCTTTCGATTCATTATTATAACTTTGCCCTAGGGTTAGGGCTGAAAATATAGACCTTTAAATCACGCCATGTAAGGTTTGCCTTTTTAGCGCTCCTAAAATCTAGGTTTCTTGCCACCCCTATTTCAGAGCTCTGAAGGCTCGATTGAAAGAATTCAGTAGCCTTGGATTTAGGACTGATTTAACATGATTTGTAAATTAGCTAAATTTTTGTCGAAAGGAATTTTATGATTTTCCGCATCTTGATTTCAGTATCCATCACGATTCTTTCGTGCCAAGCTTTTGCCTATAATTCGTCTGAAGCGCTTTGCTCATTTGATTCTGAAGACTTCGCTAGTCGAAAGAGATCTAATGTTGTGCCGTTTTTTTTAGAGTTAAAGACTGTAGAAAATGAATCATCTTCTAAGAATTTGGTTCCTATAGATGGAAAAGACTTTGTTGCTAAGATCTACGGAACCGGAGCCAAAGATGCGTATACACTTTCATTGGAGGTCCGTTTAGCAGATGGTTCATTTACTCCACGAGGTGCTGCAAGTTTTTATACCGACAATAGGTACTACATGTTAGCACTAGTTGAGGGAACGAATGTGCTAGTTTTAAGGTGTGTTGTAGTCCGTTAGTTTAAGTTTAATTGGACGTGTTATTGTCTGCAATTAATCGCAGGGCGTCGATTCAGACCATTGTAACCTACATTCCGCGGTTCAACTATGTAAGTTTTTTCGAGTTCTCTCAGGAATTTCTAATAATAGGTTAAGGCTGATTTGAGGCTTACCAACGATAGTACCTGTTTCTGAATCTCTGAGGGATTGTCATTAAATGATCGA
>CAIMVM010000016.1 GCA_903844895.1 uncultured Pseudomonadota bacterium | reverse complement strand
TTTTTAAAAGATCTTCTCTGATTTACATTACTAAAATAAAGTAATTTATCAAGGTAATTCCAAACTTAGAAGAGTTGCATAGATTATGATAAGAAAAGGAATTTTTAAATTGTATGCAAGACAAAATACAAACAGCAGCTGCATAAAAATTTTAAATGAGTATTTACATAAATTCATTTAATTTCTCCTATTACATTATATTGATTTTTTAAACCGTAAGCGTTTAATTAACCCCATCTTTTCAGCCTGATAGATATAGTTTAAAAATTCCTTCGTATGATTTATGTAAATCGATTTACGGAGGAGACGATGAATTATAAACAGTGGAAGCCGCGAGCCCCTCGGCGACATGAAGGGTATTGGGGCCCGATTGTGAAGTCCCAACGGCTGAGCGGACTAAGTAAAAAGAAGTTTTGTGAGCAAAAGGGGGTATCCTACGCCAGCTTTAACCATTGGTCTTCCCGTTTGAAGGAGGGATCAGAAGAACTACAAGAGCTGGAGAGCGAGATTGGAAGCTTTGTTCCGGCGATGCTAACCCGTGATCTGGATTGCCCAAAAGACTTGTCTCAACCTCACGAAGGTCTTGGTTTCTTGGCAGGGTTTGTAACCAATCACGGCAATTGTCATAAAACGAGAACGAGCGGGGGAGACCGTCATTGTTTACCCCTACAAAATCAAATGAATGGGGAACGGGCTTATCCAACTGAACCGGCTCTGCCAGGCCCCTCACAATCCGGCTCTCCATGCTTGAGAGATCTTGGAATCCGGTTTGACCATGGGTTGAAGGGGAACGGCTGTACAATTGTTGTCCCCCAAGGCTTTGACGAACTGACGCTGCACCGATTGCTTAAAGTCGTTGGGTGTCAAGATGTTTGAGCTGGAAGGACTGGAAGTCTTCTTTTACACGTTGCCTGTTGATATGCGTTGTTCCATAGATGGCTTGTCCATCATTGTATCAGAGCGATTGAGCCTTGATCCCACCAAAGGAGCTCTTTACGTTTTCTTTAACAAGTCTCAAGACAAGCTTAAGATTCTCTATTGGCAGCGTAATGGCTTTTGTCTTTGGTACAAACGACTGGAGAAGGAACGGTTCAAAGTTCCTTTATCCCGTGGCATTCTAACGTTGACGTTTCAGCAATTGAGATGGCTCCTGGACGGTCTTGATTATACCAGGATTCAAGGTCACAAGCCCCTCTCGTACAAGGAGTTTTTTTAAGGAGAAAAGTTGAATAAAACGAGACTTTTCCTGGGTTTTATGGTATGTTTACTTAATGAAAACACACCCTTTTCCTTCCTCTGATTTAGATCCCTTCCAAGAGTTGAATGCCCTTTATGGTCGCCTACATCAATCAGAAAAAGACAGGTTGCAGCTCGAAGATTCTAATGGCCAACTGCAAAATGAAATCAAGGTTTTGCGGGAAGAAATTGACCTGCTCAAAGGTTACCTGCGTTTGCGCCAACACACCATTTTTGGCCGTAAGTCAGAAAAATTAGATGCCTCTTCGAGCATGCCCCTTCTTCCTTCCTTTGAACATATCTTTGATGAAGTCCATGAAGATGATGATGAAGCAGATAAGACACAAGATGAGGGATCCAAACCTCAAAAACAGAAGAAAAAACCAGGACGCAGACCGTTGCCCCCGGAGCTCCTCCGAGAGAAGGTTATTTATGATATTGGCAGCGACGAGAAGGTTTGTGCCTGTGGTCACCCGCTCCATAAGATTGGGGAAGAAACTTCAGAGCAGCTCGATTATATTCCTGCCCAAGTGAAAGTGGTGCAAACCGTTCGCTATAAATATGGCTGCAAAGGTTGCCAGGAAACGGTTAAGTTGGCTCCCCTGAGTCCCCAGCCGATTCCAAAAAGCATTGCCACGCCCGGGTTGCTCTCCCACGTCCTTGTCTCTAAATATCAGGATCACTTACCTCTCTATCGCCAGTCGATGATTTGGGAACGCATTGGCGTTGACCTTAAACGAGGCACGATGAGTAATTGGGTTTTGAAGTGTGGAGCCCTTCTGTCCCCTATCGTTGAGCTTTTCAAGCAAGAAATTATTGCAGGGGATTATGTGCGAGCTGATGAAACCACGGCGCAAGTGCTGAAGGAACCTGGGCGCAAGGCCCAGACAAAGTCTTATATGTGGGTATACATGAGTGGGAGCAAAACAAACCCCGCTATTGCTTATGAATATCACCCCACCCGTAACGAAGAATGTCCCAGTGTCTTTCTATCAAATTTTAAGGGATACCTTCAAAGCGATGCTTATCAAGGCTATAACGCTGTAACAAAGCAGAAAGACGTTATAAGAGTTGGTTGTTGGGGCCACTGTCGTCGCAAATTCACCGATGTCCTTAAGATGTCTTCAGGGAAAAAGGGGAAAGCTTTTGAAGCGGTTACTGTTATTGGCAAACTTTACGATATTGAGAGGTTAATGAAAGAAGAGGGTCGCACACCTGATGAAGTGAAAGCGATTCGGCTTAAAAAATCAAAACCCATTTTGGAAGCCTTCAAGAAATGGATAGACACACAGGTGGTGGTAACAGCTCCCAAAACCCCTTTAGGAAAAGCTTTTCGGTATGCGTCACGGCAATGGGCACACCTGATTGTGTATTTAGAAGATGGTCGCTTGGACATCGATAACAATGCATGCGAAAGAGCCATCAAACCGTTTGCTGTAGGGCGTAAAAACTGGCTCTTTATGGGCAATGTTGAAGGGGCAAAAGCTGCGGCCAACATTTACAGCATTATAGAAACTTGCAAAGCCAATGACGTTAATGCCTACCAATATTTACGCCATGTGCTCCAGGAGATTCCAAAAACATCCCAAGAGAATCTGGCCTCCTTGCTGCCATGGAATTGCAAGCTTCAGCCTGAAACCTCAATAAAAGCTGAAGATTTCTAATGGTTGTCCATAGAAACACTACCATGCAAATGACGAATGAAAAAAATTGTAAGGAATGAAAAATATTTTTCGTGATCAAAAAAATAAAAAACCCTTATAATCCAATCATTTTGTGAAGTTTACACCCTCCAAACCTGTGCATAATTATACGCTTACAAATGAATTAGAAGACGTTTTGAAAAAATTTAAGTTATAAAGGAAAATAGCAAAGATGGCAGCGACCCACTCTTGCC
>CAIMVM010000015.1 GCA_903844895.1 uncultured Pseudomonadota bacterium | reverse complement strand
TTTTTCAAAGGGCTTGCCCATAATGTTGATCAAAACATTAAGGCGTCCACGGTGTGCCATGCCAATAGCGACTTCTTCGGCACCTTCACGGGCAGTAGCATCACAAAGCGCGTCGATGAGGGGGAGAAGAGCTTCCAAGCCTTCGACTGAGAAGCGTTTTTGTCCGACAAATCGTGTGTGTAAAAACTTTTCAAAACCTTCAGCATTCGCCACTTTCCCTAAGGCCCAAGTCCTCTGTTTTGCCGACAGCTTCGGGCGTCCTTCGAGAGATTCCATTTTTTGAGTGAGCCAAGAAAGTGCTTCTGGGTTTTCTATGGCAGTAAATTCAACGCCGATGGAGCCCGTATAGGTTCTTTGAAGCCTAGCTTCGATCTCTTCAAGAGACATCTCGGCGTTGCCAAAGTCGAGAGGAGAAAAGGTGGTATTTTTGTCTAAAGTATCGAGTCCAAAAGACTTAAGTGATAGTTCAGGTTTCAAGCTTGGCTTTGGGGCTAAGGGATTGAGGTTTGCAGATCGATGACCTAGCCGTCGGTAGGCATCAATGAGTTTTTGAACTTTAAAGAGTCCCAGTGCCTTATCAGAAGATACATCCGAATCAGAGCGATTTGAGCCGAATTCAAAGCCTTCAAAAAACTTTCGCCAAGTTTCATCGACACTAGCAGGGTCCTTTTGAAAATTCAGATATAAAGTATCTAAAAAATCAGCGTTGGAACCAGCAGCAAAACTGAACCTATTCGACATGAATCCGCTCTCCTTTTGTCATCCCACAAATTATGAATGTATCATTCTGCCGTCTACACCAAGCGAAGCTTCCTTAATGGCTTCTGTAAGGGTAGGGTGGGCATGTACCGCCCGGGCAAGATCTTCAGCACTGGCTCCAAATTCAAACGCGATAGCAACTTCCCCGATAAGTTCTGAGGCATTAGGGCCAATAATATGTACTCCAAGAAGTCGATCTGTTTTTTCATCCGCAAGGACTTTTACAAATCCTTCGCTGTCGCCCATCGCTTTAGCGCGGCCGTTGGCCCGGAAATTAAATTGACCTTTTTTATATTTCACATCTTTAGCTTTCAGATCTTCTTCTGTAGCACCCACGCTAGCGACTTCAGGCCAAGTGTAAACGACTCCAGGAATCGCCTCATAGTTTACATGTCCTGCTTTACCCGCAATTCCTTCGGAGGCGGCAATTCCTTCTTCTTCTGCTTTATGGGCAAGCATTGGGCCTTGCACGGCATCACCGATGGCATAGATGCCAGGAACATTTGTTTTAAAATGAGTGTCGATTTTTACGCGCCCACGCGCATCCAACTCTACGCCCGCATCAAGTAGACCTAAGCGTTCCGTATAGGGGCGTCGACCGACAGCAACCAGGACCTTGTCGGCTTCAAATTCGACTGTTTTTCCGTCTTTTTTGGCGGTAAGTCCAACCGAGGCTCCCTTAATTTTTGTGGATTCTAAGAGAGTGGAAAGTTCAAAGGTGATGCCTTCTTTTTCTAATATCTTCTGAAGGGCGGTGCTAATACCACGGTCCATGGGGCCTAAAATTTTATCTAAGGCTTCCAAGACCGTGACCTTGGCTCCAAGTCGTGACCATATGGAAGCCATTTCTAGCCCAATCACGCCACCACCTACGACAACCAAATGCTTAGGTACAGAACTCCAATTGAGAGCATCCGTCGAGTCACAAATCAATTCATGATCGAATGGTGCTGCGGGGATCGCAATGGGTTCAGAGCCCGTGGCAATCATTATGTTTTTACCGACGTAGTCTACTGCCGTGCCGTCTTTTGCAGTGACCTTAACGAGGCCTGGCTTTACAAGGGAGCCAATCCCTTTGAGCCAGGTCACTTTATTCTTTTTGAAAAGAAATTCCACTCCGCCCGTCATGCCTGAAACCACTTCGTTTTTGCGCTTGATCATATCTGCTAAGTTGAATGATAGATCAGAAAAAGAAATCCCATGACCTGCAAATTCATGCTTAGCTCTGAAGTAATGGTGGGAGGATTCTAACAAGGCCTTTGAGGGAATGCATCCCACATTGAGGCACGTTCCTCCAAGGGTTTCACGCATTTCAATGCAAGCTGTCTTGAGGCCAAGTTGGGCGCCTCTAATGGCAGCTACATACCCACCTGGGCCGCCACCGATGACTATGAGATCGTAGGTATCGCTCATTCGTTAAACTCCCAATAGCAGACGTGCTGGATCTTCTAAATTCTCTTTGATGCGTACCAAAAACTGCACCGCTTCTTTACCATCAACCATACGGTGATCATAGGAAAGAGCTAAGTACATCATAGGTCTAGCTTCTATTTTGCCATCAGGCATGACGATGGGCCTCAGCATGGTTTTATGCATGCCTAATATGGCAGTTTGTGGTGGATTGATTATGGGAGTCGACATGAGTGAGCCAAAGATGCCGCCATTTGAAATCGTAAAGGTGCCACCTGTAAGATCATCGATAGAGATTTTATTGTCTCGGGCTTTCTTTGCCATGGCTGCAATAGCTAACTCAATGCCAGCAATCGACATTTTATCGCAATCGCGAATCACGGGAGTGAGGAGGCCTTTTTCAGTGGATACTGCTACGGAAAAATCACAGTAGTTATGATAAATCACGTCATTTCCGTCAATAAACGCATTGATTTCAGGGTAGGTTTGAAGTGCATCAACTGCGGCTTTAATAAAGAAGCCCATAAAGCCTAATTTAATATTATATTTTTCTTGAAATTTATCTGCATAGCGCTTTCTCAGTTCCGTAACCGCAGTCATGTCGAGTTCATTGAAAGTCGTCAAAATTGCAGCCGTGTTTTGTGACTGAACTAAACGTTCCGCGATCCGTCGACGCATCATGGACATGGGCTTTCTGGAATCTTCTCTAGCCGTACCTGAAAGCTTTGGTAGTTCCACGGGAGCGGAAGTCTCATTTTTAACTTTTGGGGCCGACTGAGGGCTCGATGTTGAGCTTTGCGCGGGAGTAGCTTTTGAAGACTGTGGAGAAGTCGCCGCCTTTTCCTGAGCGTGAATCATGTCTCCTTTGGTGACGCGGTGGTCTTTGCCTGTACCTTCTACATTACTTGGGTTGATCCCTGTTTCTGCGGCCATTCTTCTGACGGCTGGCCCGTTATCAGCTTCTTTAGCTGTGGTTGCGGCATTTGAGTCTTTAGCAGCGGTCGATGGTTGCACTGGGGCTGATGCCGAAGAGTCAATGTGAGCAATCACTTCGCCTATTTTTACCACTTGGCCTACTTTTGCTAAAATTTCAAGTTTACCTGAAACCTCAGCTACGATTTCGACACTCGCTTTATCCGTTTCAAGATCTAGCAATACCTCATCACGCTGGACAAGTTCACCTGAGGCTTTACGCCAAGTGCCTATCATTCCCTCTTTAATAGATTCGCCGACACTGGGTACTTTAACTTCAACTGGCATAGACATTCCTTAGTTTGGAAGTGATCTTGTATTTATTCGGCGTACGAAAAAATAAACATACGGCAAATTTTGCATGTTTGCTACATAAGTCCTCATTGAGTAAGGGTTTTACTCCGAGGATTAAAAAAAAAAAATGAGTTTTTGAACTTTTTTAAAGTCCGCCTCTTAGCGCATCCCATAAGCAAAATCGAGGGGGCTGCCTGGAGGAAAAAAAGGAATATTAAGCTGGTTTTAAAATGGAACTTAAAAGGAAACTGGTTCATTTAGTAGCAGCTAGAAAGATCTACTTATCTTTTCTGAAGGTAGAGATTGTGTTTCACAGCTAGGTTTTAAGAGTTCAGGAAACCCGGCGCTGCGCAGTATTCGTGCAGAAAGCCCCCAGATACAAACGGAATGAGTTCGGAATAAGTCAGAACTTCGCCATTGGCCAAAGGAATTAAAACGAAAGACACTAAAATTGGCTAGTCCTTCGATATCCACCTCCCATACTTCAGCCACTTCATGGGTTGAAGGACGAAAAAGTCCTGGGTCGCTCGCAAAGGCCACCACCGGAACTACGTGGAGGTGGTCGATGTTTTGCTCTCCTTTTAAACAGCCAAGAATACAAACCCGATCCCGAGAAACCCCTAACTCTTCTTCATATTCTCGAAGAGCCGTTGCTTCAGGCGAGGCATCTTCTTTTTCCCGCAGGCCGCCAGGAAAACCAATTTGACCGCGGTGATGGTTTAAGTGGGGAGAGCGCCGGGTTAATAGGAGATGCCAAGTTTGATGACGCTTGACAAATAGCACTAAAACCGCAGCTGATTTTAATGGCAAACCTTCCCAGGAGTCCATTGGGGCGACATTCACTTTTTTAAGAAAATCAGGAATAGCCGGCGTATTCATATTCCTCATTTTTTGAAGCTAAATTTAGGATTTTAGGAATCGAGATACTCTTGATTCAAAAGTTGGAAATCTTCAGTTTACTTCTCAAATTCGATATTAGGTTCGGAATTTAGGGTTTCTAGCTCTAGCTTTTCAATTTCTTTGGCATCGCGCCTAACTTCTGCAATATTTTGCATAGCAATTTCCCCGTTGAGTTTAGCGCCGTCAATGACATAGAGATTTGGGGTTTCTAGCTTGCCTGTAAATGTACCTGTAGATGTAAATTCAATTCTATTGGAAATGCTTACCCGACCTTTTAAGCTGCCTTGAACGACCACTTCATCGGCTTGAATCGCGGCTTCAACATGGGCTCCGGTTTCAATGATAAGGATCCCTTCCGATTCGATCTCTCCATGAATCGTCCCGCCAATTCTCGAGATTCCTTTACAGATCATCCGTCCATGAAAGTGGCACTCAGAGGTTAAAATGCTAACCCCCGGGTTGTCCTGTTTTTTTTTAGAAGATTTGGATTCTTTTTTGGTCATTCTATTCCCCTAAAATAAGTCACTATCCCATTTTATCTAGTTTCTGGTTGTGTGATAATCGTTACAGTACAACATGGGATAATCATTATGGTTCTTGCTAACGCTCCTTGCTCGGCAAATTCTACACCCTGGGTGGAGTCGATTTTTATTTCAGGGAATGAAAGTTGGATTGTCGAAGCCGAAGGTTTTGGTAGATCTGCAGTCCCGGCGGCTGACGCTTTTTTTAAGGTTTCTCTTTGCCGTCATCCTCCTTTCCAAAGAAGACTAAAGACTGGACAGGCCTATTTTATGGGAGCTTGGAGCTTACAGCGGGCTGGCGTCATTCTGGGCTATGCAGAAGCAATTTCGGAAGATAAGCCCTTAAGCACCTGTCGACTCATGGTCCATTTTAAATCTAAGACTGAAGTTACTGATGTCACTGAAGCCCTAAGCTACTTGATGACAGGAGTCTTGATAATGAGTGGCGCAGATATTTTAGAAGTCGGTATTCCCGAAGGAGATATTCTGAGTTTTATTGAACCCAACTCCGAGATGCAGGCAAAACAAGTTTGGACTTATAACCGTGATTTTTTTGAGATACAGGGAAAAGAACCTTTGAATCAGCTGAATTTGCTATCTTTGACACTACCTGCCTGGGAGATCCACCCTCTGGGTAAGTTGCGGTTAGAACGTCTGAATTACCTAAAGATCAGGCGAGCTCGATATATGGAGCTACAAAATCCAAAACCTAAAAAAGTGAAAAGATCGCTGATCTCTCGAATTTTCAAACCCAAGATTTCCGATTAGAGCTTCGGATTGTGGGACGTCTTTTCAAGTTTAGCTTAAAAAGTCAAAGGAGACTTTTTGTATTGACGTCTATGTAAAAAGACCACCCTTGCAGGTGGTCTTTGAAATACTAAGGATACGGAACCATTTTTTAACGCTTGGAAAACTGGAAGCGTGCGCGTGAAGACGGCTGTCCTGGTAGCTTACGTTCTTTCTTCCTGGAATCGCGAGTGATGAGTCCAGCCCTCTTAAGAACAAGGCGGAAATCAGCGTCGATTACGGAAAGTGCTCTGGTTATACCGTGGCGAATAGCTTCGGCTTGTCCTGAAAGACCTCCACCAATCACATTCACGATAACATCATACTTTCCTGAAGTTCCTGTCAATTCAAAAGGCTGATTGATAATCATGCGAGCCGTTGGGCGAAGCATATAGTCGCCCAACTCGCGCTTATTGATAACAACGTCGCCTTTTCCTGGCTTTAGCCATACTCGTGCGATGGATGTTTTACGTTTACCGACTGCGTGTGTAGTTGCTTGTGCCATGATTAATTCCCCTTAGCCGTGCGAGCAGCCATAGCTACTGGTTTTTGGCCTGAATGTGGGTGTTCAGTTCCAGCGTAGACGCGAAGATTCTTGGCCATTTCACGGCCTAAGGTATTCTTTGGAAGCATACCTTTGACTGCAAATGTGATCACTCTATCAGGGTGCTTTGCCAACATCTCTTCAGCTCGGGTGGCTTTTAAGCCTCCGATGTACGTCGAGTGGTTATAATAGATTTTGTCGGTCATCTTTTTACCAGTTAACCGTACTTTTTCGGCGTTTACCACAACGACGTGGTCTCCGCACTCCATGTGGGGGCTATAGGTGGGCTTATGCTTGCCGCGTAGAACGCGAGCAATTTCTGTAGCTAGACGGCCAAGCGTCTGCCCAGAGGCATCAACTACCACCCAATTCTGCTTAATATCTGCAGCGGTGATTTTGCAGGTTTTCATGTCTTCTTTACTCCAATTTTAAAAGGCGCTCAGCGCAAAACTCAAGAGCATTCCTATGCTTCTAAGCGTCAAGGCCGGAGTGGAAGAGCCGGGCAGGCAACTAAGAAACCTAAGCACCTCCGTATCTAGAGGCTACTCTTTGAGGCTCGGAATATACACAGCAGGCAACGCCTCGTCAATGAAGAAAGAACTGATTTTCAGATTATAAACCCAAGAGATACAGAACGGTTGAGCCTAAACCTTGCCCGAAGGAGCCCAGCACCTACTGAAAATCTCCATCCTATGGGCTCCCAACTCCACAATCAAAACTTTATCTATTACAGGGCCTTAGCGATGGGCGCTCAAAAAGAGATCAGGCCTGGGACCCTTGGGCAAGGAATCGTATCCCGAATATTTCCAATCCCAGTGCAATAAAGGAGCATTCTTTCAAAGCCAAGTCCAAATCCCGCATGGGGAACCGTGCCGAAGCGTCTTAGATCCAAGTACCATTGGAGGTCATCTTTAGGGATCTTTAACTCCGCCATTCTGGCTTCAAGTTGGGGCAGGCGTTCTTCTCTTTGGCTCCCCCCGATCAACTCTCCAACGCCCGGCACGAGAAAATCTGTGGCTGCTACGGTTTTTTCATCAGGGTTGAGTCGCATATAGAAGGCTTTGATGTCTTTAGGATAGTCGGTCACGAATACTGGGCTTTTGAAAACTTTTTCACATAAAAATCGTTCGTGCTCAGATTGTAGGTCCATTCCCCATTTCACATTGTATTCAAATGATTGTCCACTTTTTTGAAGAATGTCGACGGCATCTGTATAAGTGACGCGTGCCGGCTTTTTATCGGCTACTGCCCGCAGCTCTTCTACTTTAATATTTTTATAGAAGGTTTCAAAAAATTGAAGCTCTTCAGGACACTCTTTGATGGCCGCAGAAAGCATAAAACGAAAGAAATCTCCAGCCAGCTCAATATTATCGTTAAGATCCGCAAAGGCCATTTCAGGTTCGATCATCCAAAATTCCGCTAAATGGCGCGAGGTATTTGAGTTCTCGGCGCGAAAGGTGGGTCCAAAAGTATAGACATCACCCATGGAAAGCGCCATAAACTCGGCCTCTAGCTGGCCAGTCACGCAGAGGTGGGCATGCTTTCCAAAAAAATCTTTAGCAAAGTCAATCTGGCCATTTTCAAGCTTTGGTATCTTGTTAAGATCGAAATGGGTGACCGTAAACATTTCGCCGGCACCTTCCCCATCGGTCGATGTCAAAATGGGTGAGTGGGCCCATAAAAACCCTCTTGATTGAAAAAAATCGTGAACGGATCTCGACAAGACGTTTCTTAGCCTAAACATCGCACCAAAGGTGGTGGTTCGAGATCTTAAATGGGCATGATCTCTCAAGAACTCAAGAGTATGTCCTTTTTTTTGCAAAGGATAGTCGGGTCCGGCCAGGCCTAAAACCTCAATATGCTCGGCGTTGAGTTCTACGCTTTGTCCCTCTGCTGGCGAGGAAACTAGCTGCCCTCTAATTCGAAGAGAGGTTCCCGTCCCAACCTGTTCTAACTTAGAAAATTCTGGCGAATTTGCATCCACAACCACTTGAATGGTTCCGTGACAGGAACCGTCATTGACAGCTAAAAAAGCGCATGATTTCGATACCCGTTTAGATCTGACCCATCCGCCGATGGCTGCTGCTCGGCCTGGAGTTCCACTTACTAGTAGGCTTTTGATTCGGTCTCGTCCCATGGGTTCTAGCTCCTTGCATTTTTTGGTACTACTTTTATACTTTTTTGTTCTTTTTGCTTCCAGTACTTCCAGAGGCTTGGTGAAATTGCTTGACCTGTCTTTTCGTCTCGGCCGGTTACGCCCGCAACTTCGTAATAGATGCTAAGTGTGTGGCGCGCCACCGTAGACCAGCTAAATTGCTTGACTCTTTCCAATCCTAATTGGGAGAGTCTTTCAGCTAATTTAGGGTCTGAAATCACTTGATACATGGCATCTGCTATTTGGTTGATATCAAGGGGATTAACAAGAAGGGCCGCTTTTCCAACAACCTCGGGCAGTGAACTTGTACAGCTTGTGATGACGGGTGCTCCGCACGCCATAGCCTCAAGGGGCGGCAGGCCAAATCCTTCGTAAAGGCTTGGATAAACGACACAGCGAGCTTTTCTATAGCAGTAACGCAGCAGGGTCTCATCGACATATCCAAGTAGGAATATATCGTCTTTAAATCGCTTGGCCTCAAGCTTTACAGCTGCAAACAATGGGTTCTCACCGCCAATGAGACAAAGCTTTGTGCGAGTTGAGGGGTGTTGCTCTCGGAATTTCTCATAGGCAAGAATTAGATTTGAAATGTTTTTTCGGGGCTCCAAACTGCCTACGTAAAGTATAAAATCATCGCTTGCTAAAGCAGCATGAAACGAAGAATCATCTTCACGAAACGACTCATCGACAGCCCAATAGATTAAGTTGACTTTATTAGAATCTATTCCGCAGTATTGAAAAATATCATTTCGTGAATTATTGGAATTAGTAATCACCCTACTTGCCGAGCGGGCGATTTTGGGGATTAGCAGACTATAAAGACTTCGAAATGCAAAGCTGTACCACTGCGGATTAACTATGAAGCATAAGTCATGGATATTAACTATGGACCTACCTTTAAACATGAGAGGAGCCATATTGGCTGGCGAATGGAGCAAATCTACTTTCGCATTTAAGGCGAGTGTAGGAAGAATAAATTGTTCCCACAGATGATTTTTAATGTTTTCCCCACTTTTAATATTAGAGTAAACCATCTCAACATTGGGTTTTTTCCATGCCGGATTGGAACTTTGTTCTTCGCCAGTAAAAATAATATAGGTGTTTTGTTTGTCGATTTCTAAAAGGCTTATCAATAAATTGTAGGCAGCCCTTTGTACACCTGTTTGTTTGGCGACAAGGAATCGGCCATTGATACCGATGCGCAGAGCAGGGATATGAACAGGTCTATTAAATACAGCGTTCATAAACCTCCAACGTTTCATGAGCCATTTTGTCCCAGCTAAAGCTTAGGGCATGTGCCAATGCGCCATCCATGATGTCTGAGCGTTGCGATAGATTTGCAATGGAATCCTCAAGTACTTGAGCCATTTCTTGATAATCATGGGGATTGGCGAACATCGCATGCCGTCCGACGACTTCTGGTAAACTTGAGGACCTAGCCACCATAACCGGCGATTCACATGCAAGTGCTTCTAAAGGTGGCAGCCCAAAACCCTCATAAGTCGAAGGATATACAAATAACTCTGTCATAGAATAGAGAGTTGGTAGATGGGCTTCTTCGACATATTTTATGAAATAGATTAAATGCTTTTTGCCATATATTTCGGCAAGGTGTATCATTGCCTTATCAATAGGGCAGGCCAAAACCAACGGGATTTCTACATTTGAGTGACAGTACGCCCTAACGAGTTGTAGCACATTTTTGTGCGGTTTGTTGTTCGAAATACACAGTATAAATCTTTCAGGCAGTTCGTAGATTTCTCTTATATAGTCCATATACTGAACATCTGTTTGTCGACGGTAAGAGTTCGACACACCGTTGTAAGTTACAAAAACCTTATTTGGATTCAGACCCAGATTCGAAACAATTTCCTGTTTTGAAAAATGAGATACCGTAAGAATGAATTTACTCTTGGCGATGGAGTAGCGCACTATGGTGTTATAGTAAATTTGATGCAGAGGCGTGTAATATTGGGGCAATACAATATGATTTAAGTCATGAATCGTCATGATGAGTTTAGCCGAAGATAGCACGGGCGCGACAAAGGAAGGCGAATGAAACAAATCAATCTTTAGTCTTTTAAGCACGGCCGGGATTTCTAGCTGTTCGCCGAAACTAATCCATTTTGAGGACATCTCGACGAGCTGCATGTGAGCAGGCCAGGTTTCAAAGAATAAGGGACTATTCTTCTTAACAAAAATAAAAAATGAATGACGCTTGCCAATCTCACTTAGGCGAATAATAAGTTCGAATACATACCGAGCAATCCCATGCATGGAACCACTGGTAATCATTCTCGCATCTATTGCAATTCTCAAGTAAAAATCCCTATCCTGGCAAAAGAGCATCATGAATGAAATCAGCCGCATAGGGAATCAAAATCTTAACTTCGAGAATTACTTCAGCGTTCAAAGACTTTTAACCAAGAAGGCTAAAGCACCGAATATTATGTCTTTTTCGGCCAAATTTAAATTTTCTACAGAAGAAATGACTAAAGACGAAAGCGATCTATATAAGCAAAGAGAAGTCTCGATGCTTAATATTAGAGAAAAAGGGGATGAATATGGCAACTTATATGACTCGAATTGGTCATGCGTGTTTGCTGGTAGGAATGGCAGCGCCGCTATGGGCTATAACCGGATGTGGCGTAGAACAGGCCCCCTCCTATACTGAGAATCTTCAAAGACTCAATTCTCCAGCAAGCGAGGATGCGACAAAAGAATCTGGTAAGGAAGTATTACATCCAGATGATGTGGAACACGCTAAATCTGACAGTGAAGTCGGTGCAAATTCAGATGACAACCAAACGGGCGTCGGCGGAACTAAAACTGATAGTACTATAGCTGGCACTGGAGGAACGCCCGGCAGTCAAGGGATGCCCACTGGATCGACGGAAAATGGCGGAACTGGAGGAACTGGAGGAACTGGAGGAACTGGAGGAACTGGAGGAACTGGAGGAACTGGAGGAACTGGAGGAACGGTAACTTCAAATGTACCTTCTGTTAGTTACCTATCATTCACACAAAGTTTGACTCAGCCGGCTAAGAAACCTGTCGACATCTTGTTTATTGTGGATACATCAGGTTCTATGAGTGAAGAACAAGCCTATTTGGCAACCAATTTCGATTCTTTTATTAACAAAATGAAGTCAACAGGGATTCAGTTTCAGACAGCTTTGACTTCGACTGATATTTGCGATCCATATAATGCACTAACCCCTGAATGTCCGGCCAGTTTTGGGGGGTCGTTTGAAACTCATTTGCAGGGGCGCTTTGTCGGTACCGCCGGTCGTACCGTGCTTAAAGATAGTGATGCTGATCTCGTCTCTAAATTTAACGCGTATGCAAAGATGGGTGTAAGCGGTTCTGGTTTTGAACATGGACTTAGAGGTGCTCACTTAGGAATAGAAAAGTCATTAAGTGGAGCTAATCAAGCGCTGATTCGTTCCAATGCATTTCTTTCTATAATTGTTATTTCCGATGAGGAAGACGATGGTATTGGTTTGTCACTACCAGAAGGGGGAAGGGGAAGAAATTTCACTGCAGAAGGCCTTACCAATTACAAATACACTCATAACGATTTCATTTCTTATGTGAATGGGGTTAAGGGTAAGGGGAACTTTGCGGTAACAGCGATCACTGGCACACGAGATCAGGCTGGCAATCTCTGCACAAGCGCTCACAGCAGGCCGACGGAAGAGGGCACACAGTATATAAATGCTGCTAAGGCAACTGGTGGCTCCGTTCAGTCGATATGTGAGGCCAACTGGTCCCAATCTTTGGCGGAGATTGGCCAAGATTTAACGGCTCAGATTAGCCAAATCGCACTTCAGAAGACTCCCTATGTGCCTAGCTTGCTAATAAAAGTAGATGGCGCGACAGTGACCACATGGGAATATATAGCTGGAAGCAACAGTATAAAGTTCTTAGCTAATTCAACGCCTCCGCCTGGTTCGCAGATTTCCGTGACTTACCTTGCCGCTCCTTAACTTAGAGAAAGAGGAGAAAACAAAGAACCCAGGTGTAATAACCGGGTTCTTTGTTCAATTACATGCAAGTCCGAAGTAAAATAGTGCGAGGAGGTTTACCCAATGAAGGTCATCGCACATAGAGGGTCCAACCGAAAGGCCCCGGAAAATTCCATGAAAGCTTTTGAAATCGCCATTTTTGAGGGAGCTAGTCGCATTGAACTAGACTTGCAGCTGTCTCGCGATGGAGCGATTTTTATCAATCATGACGACTCCTTAAGTCACACAACTACGAGCAAGGGGTTTATCTCAAAAATGACGGCGAGTGAATTAGCCGGCATTACTTTAAAGAACCTCGAATCGCTTCCGAGGCTAGAACAGGTACTGGAACTACTTCCACAAATAGAGCTTAACTTAGAGCTTAAAGGTACGAATTTAGCGTTAGTAGAGGCACTTGTGTCTAGGATTGCTGATCACCCACAACTTTCTAAAATCTTAGTTTCTTCCTTTGAAGAGGACATGCTGGTTCATTTAAAAAAACTTTTGCCATCGGTATCCAGAGCGTTTCTATGGGAGAACCCACTTCCTCAAATGAAATTTTTTGATAGAATCAAACGTTCGATGGAGAAAATTGAGACTTCCATCTTTCATCCAGATTGCTCCCTTGTCGATGAGTCATTTATGGCTTTTGTAAAGCTTCACAGTTGGACAACCTATACTTGGGCCCCAATGAAAGCTGACATTCCGAAAGAAAGATGGCCAGTACTGAAACAATTTGGAGTTGATGGCCATTGCACGAATTTTCCCTTAGAATTTAAACTTTGGAACGAGGAACAAAAATGAGCGAAAAATTGCCATCCTTGGCTTGGGAGATAAGTCACTTGGTTAGCCCAAAAGACGGAACTTTGATTCGCTATGGTGTCTTTAACCAAACCCCGGATACTAAAAGAGCAATTGTCTTTTCTAATGGCAGAACGGAATGGATTGAAAAATATTCTGAATTTTTTTTTGAAGATTTACATGTAGGCAGTGATTGCATGGTTATAGCTTTGGATCACCGCGGGCAAGGGGCCTCAGAAGGACAAAGAGCTCACGTTAGATCCTATGATGATTTTGCAGCGGACCTATCTGAAGTGATTCAAAAGACTTGTAATACATTGCCTTATGATCTTTTGTGTCATTCGATGGGCAGCCTTATAGGACTATATGCGACACTAAACGAACTTATTTCTCCGACTCGTATTGTATGTACAGGGCCTCTATTTGGCCTACCTAATTTACCCATCCCGCGCCTAGTATCACGGCCTATTTCTTCAATTTTCAATTTTTTAGGAGCGGGTAGTTTAGCGACCGGTGCCGCTAGTCATGACAAGGTAGCTTTTGAGAAAAATGGCTTAACTTCCGATAGGCGCAAATGGGGTCTTATTTGTGCCAATCCCTACTCTTTGCCTGGCCCAACTTTCGGATGGGTTCATGCCACATTTGAGGCCTGCGATATGGTTTTTAATGACATCAAACTAAGCCAGTTAAGATGTCCCGTGTTAATTTTAGAGGGAGAATTGGAGTCCGTAGTAGATAAGTCGGCCATTTCACGATGGGTGTCTTTGGCGCAAAAAAGGTCTAGCTTTAAAGTGAGCCATGAAGTTATACCTAACGCTAAGCACGAACTTTTCTTTGAGGGCGGTGATGCCTATAGCCTTGTTCTTAGGCTTACAAGAAACTTTTTAGAGGCTGCTTCATAGCTCTGTTTTTTATTTATTCCAATGGGATGAAGAAGAAATGGAATCGTTGGTCAATTGTCGGGGTATTTTCTGGATTTTTGTAGTTGCCTTTAAAGCTTGCGAATACTGACGCGCGGGATATGAAATCATCGCGAAGAAGTGCAATTGAAAAGGCATAAGAACTATATCCCACATTCCCGCGAAAAAAGCGTTCCTCTTTTCAATTACCCTAAAGTTACCTTTAAAGCTTGCGAATACTGACGCGCGGGATATGAAATCATCGCGAAGAAGTGCAATTGAAAAGGCATAAGAACTATATGGTCAGCACTAATTTATAGTGAATAACTAAAAACCAGGCCTCGAGGGCCTGATTTTTTTATACGATACTACCAGATGCGGAAGGAGAACGTTGCACTTTAGGATTGGAGTCCTCAGGCCGCTAGTGCGGGTAGTCTGTACTCGGTGCTTGACTATCTATGGGGATAATGGAGTCAAAGAAGTTAAATATATCGCTGATTCCCCCTAGACTGAAGTTGTGTAATTTTGGGTCTCTATACTTTAAAACTCCTAAGCGATTCACTAAAGGCTTTCCCTCCGGAAAAACGTTTTCTGCATAAATCGGTGGGCCTATTTTTGCTGAAATGAAGATATCTTCGTCATTGACGGCTCGTCTTAAAATTCCGATGAGATCTCCCTTGACGGCTGTTGTCATGCTTGTGGTTACTGCCGCACCTTGGATGGCTAAAACAAGTCTATTAGCCATTCGTTCACGAGGGATGGGGCCACGTGCCTTCATAAGATTTTCAACAACACCATTAAAGTTGTTTATCATGGCGTCTTTTCTGAGATCGCCAGTTCTCGAAGGAAGATCAATCGACAAATATCCTGTAATCTCAGCGAAGAGTTGCCAAAGCCTATCCTTTGAAATCGTCAGAAGCTTTTGAATAGCATTTTCATACAATAGAAAGTCAAACTGAGTTAAAATCACTCCCCATTGATCTTTATTGGTCTGCATCTCAGGTGAAAATGGTATAAAGTATCGGTCGTTGACAGACTTATTGACGAAATCAAGGTACTCATCTTTGAATTCATTTGAAAATGTTTGAGTATCGAATAGTTTGACATTAAGGCCTAAAACTGGCTTGCTAAATGAATCATTATCGTTCTTAACCCCTAAAAAGAATACTCGTACAACGTCTTCTTCGCTTATATTAACAAGAGGCGCTTTCCAAACTTCATCACTAATGCTTTCAATTTGGAGAGATTTTTGGGTTAGCTTGTCATCTTCGCCTTCGTATTCACTGATTTCATCTTTTCGGTAGGTTTTGCTTGAGAATATTAAGTTAAATAGATTCATGCCAAAACGGTTGGTAATATAGTCAGACTTAATTCTAGTCTTTTCAGCGATGTCAGCAAAAGGTGAGATATCAAGCATTCCAACTACGTTTCTAACGCATTCGAAGAAACGTTCGTTTGATCCTTGCTTCTTTGTGTTGATCTTCCAGATTTCCCTGTCGATAGTGCCTTTTTCTACAGAAGCAGACATCATAGGGAATTTAATGAAAGCTAGTGCGGCATTTATTTGAGCTGATAGCTTAGTCCATTGACTTTTGTCTTCCATGATATTAACGACGCCATTTCCTCGATCGCCCAGTAGAAAACGTCGCAGATACACTTTAGATAGGGTGCCTTGAGCTCCTATATTTATGGGGCCCTGGGTGCTGACGCGCATGGTTCCAGAACCCTCAATGTAGTCCTGTATAAACATGGAATATCTTGGAGGCAGCTTAATGAATCCCGGCGCATAGGGCAAAAAGAGATTTGCAAGGTAATGTGGCAAATAGAGACCGCTTCTTTGTTCTTTTACTGGGTAGATAAGATTAAATGACCGGTAATAGATGGCTTTGCCATTAACATCAATCGAGCCAACACCCAAAACCCAACCTATAGTGATTTCATCGTGTACTAGGTATCTTTCCATAATGCTTCGAGGTTCAGCATTTTTAGTAATATGTCGATTGACCTTTAGAATAAGTCCCGATGCAAAAGGTGCATCGATTCCCCAGATGTCTTCTCCCTTAAAGTAAAACTCTTTTTCCAGGGGTTTGGTGGCCTCTTTAATTACAGAATTTATAAGACTCGATTCGATGGCGAGAAGAGTTGGTCCAATGATAGAAGATAGGGGGGTTTTAATGAAGTCAGGAAGGCTCATGGGTGCATTTTTTTTATTGGCGGGAGTTTTTTCAAACTCTTCGTCGGAAGGAGCCACTGAGTAATCGATTGCAGAAGATTTAACTTCATTTTCGAGGCCAAAGGCCTTTATTAAGGAATTTCTTCGGGCTAAGAGTTTTTCTACTAAAATACCTGCCACTTTAGGGTCCCATTTGCCGAGAGCCACTGCTTCAGATATCTGCGTTCTCGAGAGCCTAGCCATCCGTCTAATGATCCACCTGGCATCATCATAAGACACGCCATCGAAAAGATCGCTCCACCGCCATGTCATATAATTGAGAGACACTCCTTTTTCATCAACGCGCTTAATCGGGTTCCACTTGAAAAAACCGATGGTTTCAGGATAGTAAAAGTTGCCGAATCCCCAGCCTAAATCGTTTAGAGAGTAATATATTGATTCAGGAGTATCATTGCCTCGTAAAATAAGTTTTGTTTGCCCTTCTTCTTTCATGTCTGAATTTGCAGTCCAGCCCATAAAAATAGATAGTGCTCTGACCTCTCTTAAATCAGGGCTTGAATTTTTGTTGAATGACCAAGATCCAATGCGATTGTAGTCGGAAGGCTTAGCTTCCAGGAGTCCTTCTCGAAAAATGATAAAGTCGCCTTTTTCGTCACGGCCTTCCTGAATGACATTCCATTGTGGTTCCCACCACCCATAGTAGGATTCAAGATCTCTTAGGAATTCCGCTTTGCTAGCTTTGTTGAAGTAGAGCTTTGGGAGTTTAATGCTTTTACTAGGGTCCGTATTGTATCCGATAGCAGAGGCAAGTGCGGCAGCGGTTGGTTCTGAGTGGCTTTCTGATATGATTTTGAATTTATATTTAATTTTTTTACCATTTACTTTGGCTTCGACATCCATTTTAATTCTGGATTGGCTTCTTTTTAATGATATATACTCCAGCTCGACCCCGTCGTCTGGAAACGGTATCTCCACCCCTTCGAACAACTTGGACGATTTATTATAGGTGCCCGTGATCTTATAGTTTTCTATATTTGTATTCGTGAAAAATCTTCCATCCCCAATGGGCTGCAGCGTGGAAACATCTCCACCCGCTGACTTCATTTTATTAAGCTCTCCTTGTGTGTAATATCGGTTGGCAACAAAGTTAAAAAGATTGTGGGCTTCTTCTTGCTGGGAATTTCTAGCTTTAACAAGGTAATTCTTGCTAAAGCCTTTTGCATACCCCCCGATTTCCTCATAGTCCATCCATTTTCCGTCGCTTCTTAATGCGAATCCTAGTTCAAGTACAGATACGCCTATTTTTCTTGCATTCTCGGGAGAAGCTTTCTTCATGATATGAGTTAACTCAGTCATGCGGCTGTAGCCGACAGCTGTATCAGAATCCATTGCTTTTTCTACGGCCTGCTCGTGGGTTTTACCTCCAACCTGTTCGTAATATCGAATAAGGTTGCTTATAATTTCCTCACGAAGCATTTTGGACTTCAACTCATAGGCATCCACCTTTGCTATGGAAACCCTACCTTGGTCAAAGAATGTTTCTTCGAGTAGCTTTTCCATGCGTGGACTTATGCCACTATCTGCAAAAGCAGACGTTGCTAGGGAAAGAAATAGTACCAAGCGGTAAAAAAAAGACATACATGAGCCCCTAAAGAGATTGGGTAGATAAAGTTAGCTAGTTTAGAACTATTATGAGGAAGAAGTATATATTGGCTCGTTCAATTCATCAACCTGCTTGGAGCGGCCGGTTACTGAGTCACTGCCGTACTGTTATTAGAGTGTTTCGACCGGTATTTCGGATGCAAATTAAGGCTGAGCGAAGAGTTAACACATATGGCGGAGCCTGAATTGCCACAAAGCGATATGGAATTCACTTTTAGTGTGAGAACGGTTGATGAAATTTGAGGCTAACTACGGGTTTATGTGGCAATTTTGAAGGCTCAAGGAGCCTTCATAGCGAGGGCTATATTAAGACGTTACAATTAATTTCTCAAATCAGGATACCAACCCTCTTGCCAAGTGATCTCAGCCAATTTTCTTTGGCCAGATATATTTGGATGGAAGCAGTCAATTCTGGAAATATCTTCTACAGTAAAAATTTCGCCGCTTATTCTCGATGTAAATTTGACATTTTTAGGGTACATCGCAGCAACTTCTTTTTGCATTTTATTGTAGGCTGTCCATCGGACAACTCCTTTTTCTCGTTCAAACTTTGTGCTTTGAAGGAGGTTATAGCAAACACTGAATGAACGCCAATTTTCTTGGCATGTTGTATCTCCATGAAGGAGTTCATAGAGAAAATTTATTTTGGGAATTGCCCCAATAATGATTTTGACATTTTCGTTAGCGCGAATGAGCGCCTGAATAGAATCCAAAAGTAGATTTTTACTTATTGCAGAAAGCTCTTCTGGCCTGAGATCACCATCGCAAATATTGTTCGCACCGATAAGTATGGTTACATAGTCTGGTCTGTAATTGTCTTCTAATAGTTTTGCCGTTTGACTTGCTAAACTATCAATTCTCGAGCCGCTCACAGAAACATTTTTAGAAACTACTTCCACGCCGAATTTTTTAGCCAAGCGGACGGCATGGCTATCGATTTCCTTGCCATCTGACCAGTTTCGACTTCGTTGATCAAACGGGGCATCAGCATTCAAGCCTGCAGTAAGGGAATCTCCTAATGCTCCAGTATATATTCTTTGAATTTGTTGACTAAAAGAAATTTGACTGAAGTTAAGTAGCCATGTTGCTAAAATGAGTGCCTTGAACATTGAGGCAGCTTCCTATCATAAGATTTCTGTTTGTCGGGTTTTTCAAAACAAAGAAGGTCTTGACTCCCTGCTTTCGAATGGCGGGGATCTTACTACCGAAAAATAGAAATGTAATGGTAAATCTTGCGTCATCAGGAGCCATTTTTACTTGCAAACGGCCATTTTGATTCTTTTTTGTGATTTATTTCAAACGGTTGTCCCTCATTATGAGACTTGATAGGTACTGAGAGATATCCATGATCCTGTATCAATGGGGGGGGATTTTGGGGGAAGGTTTTGATTTTATCCTATAGGAAACGGGAGGTTAACTGAGTTCTAGCTATGGCTGCATCTTATTGCTATAATCGTCGCATGGCCTTTACTAATTTTGAAACTAAAGAAATCAATTGTAAGATCCTCTATTTGGGGCCTTCTGGTGCTGGCAAATCGAGTAATTTGCGGGCTATTTTCAATCAAACTTCACCCGAGGTTAAGGCTGGCCTCTTGGAACTTTCCGAAGATGGTGTAGGCCAGTCTGTTTTTTTTGAATTTTTGCCTGTAAGTCTCGGATTCATAAGAAACTATCACTTAAAGCTCCATCTTTATACGATCCCTTCTCAAACACTCTATGAGACGGTTCGTAGTGTCATTATGAAAGGGGTGGATGGATTCGTATTCGTCGCCGATTCAGCCCCTGAAAAACTAGCTTCTAATGTGGAAGAGCTACAACTCGTTCGGAAAATTTTGTCTGAAGAAGGATTGGTCCATTCAGATATGCCTTCTGTCATTCAGTATAATAAGCGCGACATGCCTGGTGCTGTGCCAGTTGAAGTTCTCCGCTCTGAACTTAACCCTTCAAGGCACGTGGATTTTGAAGCGTCGGCAAAGCATGGAATGGGTGTTTTAGAAAGCTTACAAGAAATTTCTGCTCAGGTGATTCGGAGGTTAGCCGGCTAATGCATATATACTGCACCACATCTAAGGCTGTTTTTTTGTTGGGGATAAAGGACGATCTCGGCATCCTCCGTTTTCCGGTACAGAGTCAGTTTGCCCCTGGTCTCCTCTTGCAGGTTAAGCCGGGTCTTCCTATTAATGATCAGCTGATGGAGGGCGCCGAGTCATTTTTAGGGGAAGTTACTTTGCGCAGTGCGATAGATATTTATCAGCAGTTTTCCAAATTCATTGAGCTAGCAAACGGAGAAAAAGCAACTCTCTATGTAGGGGTGCTTAAAAAATTGGAAAATTTTGATTCCTCCTCTTGGGCACCCATGGCCCCGATTTTGCGAGGTTTGAAATCAAGACATAATCGTTTGAACTATATGCTAGCACTGCAGGTTTTTGCCGGAGGCTTTGAGCAGCAAGATACACTCGTCTTTGAGGGTGAAGAGGCAGAAGCGCTTATTGATGATTTTGGATAGGATCGAGCCAATGATTTGGGCGCGTTCCTAAAAGACCTCTCTCAAAGTAAAACTTTAAGGGTAGGTATTTATTTTTTGATACAGCAGGTAGCAGTATCTTGAAATGGCGATAAAAACGGCCGAGTCTGGTATAAAATTAATCAATCTTCATCTAATCGCAGTTTTCAAACAGAGTCTGGCACCTTTTATTGGAATTCTCTTTGTAGATTGGCTGTCGCTGTGTACCTTTGAGCTTATTCCATTAAGTGGTGACAAAAAGTGCAAAGCCAGGCCTCAATAGTTGAGACAAAGCAGTTTATCGAAGCAGCTCAAGACTTGGCGCGACGTGTTTTTGGGTTTAATGGTTTGCGGGTAGACCAGGTTGATGTCTTAAGGGAAATTCTGTCAGGCAGAGATACATTAGCTGTCTTGCCAACTGGTAGCGGAAAGTCATTAACTTTTGCGATTCCTGCTCTCATGGGCTCAGGTATTGTAGTCGTCATTTCGCCCTTGGTAGCTTTGATTCGCGATCAAGTTATAAAGTTTCGAAAAATAGGAATTGCAGCAGCTGCTTTTGATAGCCAGCAATCTCCAGAACAAAAAAAACAGGTTGTGGATGCGCTTCGAGCGGGAAGAGTTAGGCTTCTATTTATATCTCCGGAAAGATTTTCCTATCCTAGATTTCGAGATTTTTTACAGTCTTTAAATATAGTCTTATTTGCCATTGATGAAGCCCATTGTATCAGCCAATGGGGATTCAATTTTAGACCTGAATATCGCAAATTAGGCGAATACCTTGATGCGATTCCCAAACGCATCCCCCGCTTAGCTTTGACGGCCACTGCCACCAAAAAAGTAAGAAGCGATATCCTTGAAACCTTGCGTCTTAAAGATCCTGCTGTGATCTTAAGAAATCCAGTGAGGTCTAATCTTGAAATAGGTGTTTATAGAACCCCAAAGGTTGAGCAAGCTCTTGATCTTTTAGTGGCAAAGATTTGGGAATGTACAGGTCAAGGTATCGTTTATGCAGGGACTCGTCAAAACGTCGAGAATATTACCAGAAGATTGCGCGAAGAAAGCATTCAAGTGAAAGCGTATCATGCCGGTCTATCCTCAGAACAAAGGTCATTAGCACAAAGAGATTTTCTATCAGGAGATGCGCGAGTTGTTGTGGCGACCAATGCATTTGGGTTAGGTGTCGATAAATCTGATATAAGATTTGTACACCACTTAGGATTGACACAAAGTCTCGAACAGTATCTTCAAGAAATCGGCCGAGCAGGGCGAGACGGCGGTTTTGCAAATTGCAGCATGGTATATACGACAAGAGATTATCATATTCAAAAATTTATCATTGAAAAGAGTCTGCCTGAACCAGCTATCTTAAAGAAAGCTTACGAAATGGCGCGCGACTATGGGATGGAAGAATATTCCTCCTTCGATTTTTTGAAAAGAGCGATGATGACGAGCCATCTTTCCAAGGATAATATTGAGACATCCCTAGATTTGCTCATAAAAGAAGGTTATTTGGCCCGAGTTCCCACGGCACATGGCGATTATCGAATTCAAGTCGTTGAGAAAGAAGGGATAGAGAATTTCTTTTCAGGGTACTTTGAGCGAAGAGCGGCAACTCTCCATCGACTGGATACGATGTTTCATTTTGTCGCATCAGGCAGTCAAAGATCTAAATTTGTAGAAACGTATTTTATTGATTAGGAGGTCTTCATTGTCACCTTTCAAAGTAACTATTTTAGGATGTGGGACCTCAACTGGGGTGCCTACTATTGGCTGCCATTGCGAGGTTTGTTCAAGTACAAATCCTAAAAATAAGAGACTGAGATCTTCAATCATGATCACCCGTCTTAAAGACAATAAAAATTTAGTTGTTGATACAACGCCAGATTTTAGAATGCAGATGCTTCGGGAAAACGTGAAATCTCTTGATGCCGTGCTCTATACCCATACTCACGCGGATCATTGTCATGGATTTGACGATTTAAGGGCATTTTACTTTCATACCCATAAACCTACGCCCTGTTACATTGCTAAAGAACATTTGGGAGATTTGAAGTCACGTTTCTCCTATGCTTTTGAAACGACAGGTTATGAAGGACATCCCCCGCAAGTAGAGCTGTTTGAACTCAAGTGCAATTTTGTCCTATGGGATGATTTTGAAGTGGAAGTCGTGAGACTTCCTCATGGCCATGTGGAAACTGCTGGCTTTAGATTTGGAAGTTTTGCCTATATTACCGATTTCAAAGTCATTCCAGATCACGTTTTTGAACTTTGGAGGGGAAAAGTAAAGACCATGATCGCCTCTGGCCTGCGTTTTAAAAACCATAAAACTCACAGCCTAATTCCAGAAACCATTGAGGTTTTTCATCGCCTAGATGTGAAGCGTGGGATTATCACTCATATGGCCCACGAAGTAGAGTTTGAAAGAGACTCTAAAATGTTGCCGTCCCATATGGAGCTTGGCTATGACGGCATGAGTTTCGAAATATCCTAAGTCAAGCTAGCCGAGTCTTGATATTATTTTCAATTGTTTATTTTTACAGCAAATGGCTAGGTAGTGCCTATAGGCCTAAGAAAACTGTGTGAGGGGGGGAGTTTGGCCTTAAGCTGGGATCTCTTAATGGCCGATGATCTTTTTGTCATCATCGAATTATATTGACCTTTTGGAACAGGCGTCTTAAACATTTAGATCCCTTAACGCTTATTTTATGGCCATTTTATTGCCATAGAAGGCACTTAGAATAGGAATTAAATATGATTATTGGCGTCCCAAAGGAAATCAAAACCCGAGAAAATCGTGTGGGCATTGTTCCTGGTGGTGTAAAGACCTTAGTCGATCATGGCCACAAAGTACTTATTGAAAGTGGCGCAGGCTTAAGTGCCGGTATTGCGGATGAACGCTTTAAGCTGGCAGGTGCTACCATTATTTCTTCAGCAGATGAGCTTTGGGGCCAGGCTGAGATGATCATGAAAGTTAAAGAGCCCGTAGAACCTGAGTTTAAGCGCATGCGCTCTGGGCAAATTCTCTATACTTATCTTCATCTGGCGGCTGAAAGGAAGCTTACGGAAGTTCTCGTAGAGCGCAAAGTTACAGGACTTGCTTATGAGACCATTGAGCTCCCAGACCGTTCATTGCCTCTACTAAAGCCTATGTCAGAAGTAGCAGGACGGATGTCCGTGCAAGTGGGTGCCCGTTGCCTGGAAAAACATAATGGCGGAAAAGGCCTACTCTTGGGTGGTGTACCAGGAGTTAGACGCGGCCGCATTTGCATTGTAGGCGGGGGAGTTGTAGGAGTGAACGCAGCTAAAATGGCAATCGGTATTGGTGCCGAAGTGACTATTTTAGATGTTAATAGCCAAAGGCTTGCATACTTAGATGATATCTTCGGCAACCTCTGCACAACCTTAATGTCCAATTATGAAAATATTTCAAAGTCGGTTGCGGAAAGTGATCTCGTTATTGGCGGTGTATTAGTTGCAGGTGCTAAAGCTCCTATGCTTATCACCAGAGAGATGATTAAGCAAATGACTCCAGGCAGCGTAGTTGTGGATGTGGCCATTGATCAGGGTGGTTGTATTGAAACCATTCGACCAACGACCCACGATAACCCGGTGTATTCGGAAGAAGGTGTTCTTCACTATGGTGTGACTAATATACCAGGTGATGTTCCTTTGACGTCAACTTACGCACTGACGAATGTGACTCTTCCTTATGCGGTTCAAATTGCGAATAAAGGCCTAGCAGCTCTTAAGGACTCGGAAGCTCTTCGAAAGGGACTTAATACCCATGAAGGCGCGATTACTTATAAAGCCGTAGCAGAAGCCCATAATCTTCCCTATCACGAATATCGAGTGTAGAGCTCTAAAGACGGATTTAAAAAAGAAGTCCCGCTGCTCGTAGGTAGCGGGACTTTTCCATTGAAATAAGAAAACTTAATTACGAAGAAAAAGACTCCGTCTTGATATGGCGTTCTTCAACTCCATGGGCTTTTGCGCAAGCTACAGCCGTATCCATTATGGCTTCAGGGCCACATGTCATGAAAGTCTTTCCTTTGAAGTTGCCATCTAATAGTTTTGAAATCATAGAAGAATCAATTCTGCCATGCCAGAACCCTTCCCCTGTGGCATCTTCCCTGGAAAGAGTCGTCACAATGCGGCAATGGGAGTGTTTGTTTATCTGCTCAATGTCATCCCAGAGAATCAAATCTGCTTTGCTCCGATAAGAAACAAGAAGGGTCATCTTTTCAGGGGCGCCTTCTGTTCCAAGGCGATCCATATATTCTCGCATAATGGAAATAAAAGGAGTTACGCCGCTACCGCCGGCGATCATGACGAGATGTTTCTCATCACTTTCGGGCTCGTAAACAAATTTACCTATGGGGCCTCTCGCACGGTAGATTTGATCAACCGCTGTGTCTCTTACCAATAGACGGGAGATAAAGGGGTCGTCGACTTCCTTTACAGTTACCGCTAAGACCTCTGTTTGCCGCGGAGAACTTGACATAGTGTAGCTTCTTACTACAGGTTTTTCAGAAACATCGTCAAACCGAAACGTGATATATTGTCCGGCAATATAATCAAAAGGTATCCCCCCTTCATCGGCATCGATAAAGTACAGGGTCTTCGTGTCATGGCATTCGTTTTTGATACTCTTAATTTTTAAATTCATCCACCCACGCTTAATGCGTCGATTTGGGTCAAGCTTCATGAAAATTAGACTCCTTTTTTTCACAATTGCGGGCGACGACTTATAAACTAACTTTGCCGACAGGTCGACTTGAAGTTAAAATTGCTGGAATCAACCTTTTAAGCACTTGTAATCAAAGGGAATTAATGCTGGCTTCCGGCGCTTTGGTGCCCTGATTAATAATGTATCTATTACCCGCCTATATGATAAAAGGATACAACGTACAAGAGTTCAGGAGGACTCATGTCAGAGCTCACCATGCCTTTCTTAATTTCCCCCCTTAATTATGTAGACTCATTCAACAGCGGAACGGAAGCTTATCTTTCGGCAAATCTATTGCTGGATTCCTCCCATGCTTTAGCTAAATCTGGCGGAGAAGGCATGCTTGCAGCTGTCATGCAGCATTGCAGGGAACATCCGATCTTGAATGTTATTCACCGAATCGCGATTGTGCGTAGGCTGGGCGTTACGAATCAGCTTCGCCTGGAATGTTCCGTAAAAGATGCCGCTATATCTGAAGAATTAATGACGAAAAACTATACCTGTTTTGTCAGAGAAGATTCTTCTTTATTTCATTTGACTCAGGGTGTCGTGAGAATTTATTCAGATGTGGAAATCGTTAAAAAATCTTTCTATAGTAAACAGTCGCCCGTTCAGAGATCCCTTCAGAAAATAGGTGAAATGGGCTTAATATCAGGTCTATGCATTCCACTCATAGTTTATGGCAATATTGTAGGTTTTGTGTTTTTAAACTCTAAGCATCTCAACGCCTTTGACTTGTCCTATCCTCAAAAGCTTCTTGCAAATGTCTTACAAACTTTAGGTCTTGCGGTATTGCAGTCAGCAGGATCCCTTTCTTTTCAATACTTAACAGCAGCCCATTCCAACCTAGCGATTAATGCGGCAGTGCCACTTTCAGCTGTGACTATGGAAGCCACTTTAAAAGCATATCGTATGGGCTGGGATTTTAGACATGTTTCCGTAAGTGGGGATTGTGAAGCAAAGGTCCTCTATAACCAAGGCACAATGGTCTATGTCATAAGCCTCTTTGCTAAAAGCATGAGTGAAACCCCAAGGATTGAGCTTATAAGTTGTCTAGAGGAAGTCGTTGTCATTAAATTAGATTTCTCGGCTCAGAAATTAGTGCCTCATACTAGATTTGAGTCACTCAGGGCTGAGTCTTCATTCCTGGGAGTGGATGTTCGTCGCGAAGGTCACTACTACTTTTTAACTCAACCCATAAATTATTGGAAAGATGAAAAAGTCACTTACTCGGTCGCGTAGTCGTCTTGGAACTCTCTGCTTACGTCAAAGATGAAATCTAACTTTTTTAAAATAATGTAGAAGTCTCTATTAAAGCGGGCTTAGTTTCAATCGTTGGGCATTATAGTCTTCGATCATTCGTTTGACTAAATCATGACAAGTTGGAAGGTCTTTGATAAGCGCTGCGACTTGACCGATTTCCAGCTCGCCTTCCACGAGGTTTCCTTCAAGCATTCCTTTTTTAGCTCGGCCGCTACCTAAATAGTCTAAAATTTCAGAATTTGGGGCGCATTTTTTTTCTAATTCGCTGATCTTTACATAGAATTCATTTTTTAACAGTCTCACTGGAACCGTAGATTTCATACATAACATCGTGGAGTTATAGTTCGCAGACAAAATAGCCTGTTTAAAGTTTTCATGGGCGGAGGATTCTTGGGTAGCTGCAAATCGCGATCCTATCTGGACAGCGGAAGCGCCTAGGCAAAATGCGGCTGCCATGGACTGCCCATCTGCGATCCCGCCGGCAGCTATCACAGGAATTTTAACGGCGTTTACGATTTGTGGGATAAGCACCATGGTGGTAAGTTCATCTCTTCCATTATGTCCTCCTGCTTCAAATCCCTCGGCAACCACAGCATCTACCCCGGCATCTTCGCACTTCATGGCGAGATCCGGATTACTGGTTACATGCACCACCGTGCAGCCATGATCTTTAAGTCTAGGGGTATGTTTTTTAGGACTGCCAGCAGATGTAAAAAAAATCTTGATGCCTTCCTCTAGGCAAACATCGATCTGTTCCTCTATTTTGCTATATAGCAGAGGCAGATTTACGCCAAAGGGATTTTTTGTAAGAGTTTTGGCTGCTCTAATGTGGGATCTAAGAAGATCCGGCGACATAGACCCTCCTCCCAGGAGGCCTAGCGCACCAGCATTTGCAGCTGCTGCCGCTAATTTAGAGCCAGATACCCAGACCATGCCAGCTTGAACAATGGGATACTTAATCTGAAAGAGTTCAGTAATTTTATTTTGAGTCATGGGAGTCGTCTTTCTCAAAAATTAGGTAAGAATGGAAAAAGCACTCTATGGAAGCTGCTTCTCCTGCGCAGCCTAGAGGATGCAGTGTATCGATGTCCGGAACCATTGTAAATTCGTTCTATGTGGAAATTGACGTCATGTGCATTCCATTTAACCGGTCGTTCCCTGTTTACTTTTGTTGGCAAAGATACTCAAAAAGCAGGATTCCAGAGACAGGTGGGCCGTGGCTGCGGGAGGTGGTTTGTTGTCATTAGTTTGGCTCTGAAATTTGAGTTTCAGCTTCCTGAGGATGAGGATGGCTTCGTTCGGAAACGACCTAAGCCTCGATAAATATTAAAGTTAACTCATATTGCGAGAAGCTTGAAAGTAGGATAGATTCCCGCGGCTTAGGCCCTAAACTAAGGGAGACCCATGGGTGACTACCGTTTAATAGATTCTGGATACTTTAAGAAATACGAACAAATCGGTGGGTACAGAGTCATTCGGCCTTCGGCGCAAGCTGTTTGGAGGTCGAATCGTGATCCGTCGACATGGGAAGCTGATGCTGAGTTTACACGTGGTTCTTTTGGTGATGGCAAATGGGAGTTTAGAAACAAAATTCCCGCATCTTGGATGATTCAGATCCATGGTATTTCTGCCATTATTCGACTGACTGATTTTGGTCACATTGGGATTTTTCCTGAACATCATTCCTGGTTTGCAATGCAGGGGGCTATAGAAAAGCAGTTAGCGAAAGACAAGCCCTTTCGCCTCCTTAACCTTTTCGCCTATACGGGCACTGTCACCCTTGGTGCCAGTCAAGGAGGCGCTCATGTCGTCCATGTCGATGCCTCAAAAACCAGTGTGGCTTGGGCAAGAGAGAACGCCGAGGCTTCCTCCTTGGGAGATAAGCCCATTCGCTGGATTGTTGATGACGTTCAGAAATTTGTACAACGGGAAATAAAAAGAGGCTCTAAGTATCAAGGAATTGTTCTCGATCCTCCTTCTTACGGGCGTGGAGCTAAGGGAGAGATTTGGAAGATTGAAGACCATCTTATACCGCTTATGGACGATCTCGCTCAACTCTTTGATGACGATTTTGGTTTTCTTCAGCTGTCTGCCCATTCTCAGGGGTATACGCCTATTGCCATTCAAAATATTCTCGCTTCCTATTTGGGAAGTCGAGGCGGTAGCTTTTCATCAATGGAAATGACTGTGCAAGATGAAACTATGAGACACCTTCCCAGTGGAGCGTGCGCCCAGTGGTTTCTTTGATTCCTCTTCTTTAAAAGGTTTTATCGTGTTCATTACGTCCCCTCAAAACCAGAATGTCAAGGATCTCCTTAAACTGCGAGATTCCAAGGGACGTCGCGAGCAAAGGCGTTTTTTGGTGGAAGGCGCCAGGGAGGTAGAGAGAGCTTTAGCGTCAGGGTATATACCAAGCGAAATCTGGTTTTCGAGAGATGTTTTATCGCCCTCCAGTTCAGCCATTATTAATTCAGCTCAAAACACTAATTTGATAGAAGTGTCTCAAAATGTATTTTCAAAATTAGCCGTACGAGAAGATAAGGATGGAATTATCGCAGTTTTTCCTGTTCAAAGGAGACAGCTAACTGAATTTAAGCCTGAAGCCAAAGGTGGCCTTTTGATGGTTGTTCAAGGGCTTGAGAAGCCAGGAAATTTTGGTGCTATGCTGAGAACTGCGGATGGACTAGGGGTGACTGCGGTTATTGTTCTTGATGCGTCCTCAGATATTTGGAGCCCCATAGCCATCCGAACCAGCCTCGGTACGATTTTTTCCATTCCAGTCTATGAATCCAGTTCCCAAGATTTTTTAAGTTTTGTAAGGCGGGAAGGATTTAAAACCTATGCCGCACGTCTTGATGCGAAGGCTCAAAGTCTTTTTGATACTAAATTTGAGTCTAAATCAGCTATTTTGATGGGTGCAGAGGATACAGGCCTGTCAGAATTTTGGGTTGAAAATTCGGATGTCTCTCTTGTGATTCCCATGCTTGGTATTGCGGACTCATTTAATGTGTCAGTGGCGGCGTCATTAATCCTATTTGAAGCTAAAAGACAATCCCACAGGACAGGCATTTGAAATATAAATTTATATGTGGCCTTAAAAAATTTAAGTTCAAAAATTAATAAACTAAAATGGGCCTTTCAGTAGTTTAATTCGATGTGAAATCAGGGACCTTGCTCCCTTTGGGGAGATGATTTTGCAATAGTTCATTCCGCCTACTCGTCTCAACCACAAAGGTGATAGTAACCTTACGGCTTCAATTTCAATCATATTGCTCATCGCATCAAACGTTACATTTGAGGACGACCATTGTCCCCCACCGAAAGCTTTTTTGTCGTCTAATAATACGATGCCTAATTCAGATAAAGTGGGAGCCTTTTCAGGGGCTAAAATGATCTCATGCAGAGCTAGAGACAATATATGTCTGTTTAAGTCGGCGCAGGATTTAGCGGGAGCCGATACTGAAACTTTTAGTTCATTGACTATGGCAGATTGAGATTTTAGCTTACACCAAAGCTGCTCATAAGGACTGTCTTTAAAAATATAAGAATAGGTTGAAATGTCGAGTTGTTCTATTGAGGGCTTGCTCTCCAAAAACAATTGCAGATCTAAAAAACGCTCCTCTTTTATCCTGAGCTTTTGAAGGTCTGCTTGCGTGAAATTCAAAATAAAGCTTTGGGCGTCCTTACAGCTAAAGTCGGAAGCCTTAGATACACCTAAGGCAAACAGCACGAATAATGCAATCAAGAGCTTCATGTTTGGTTTCTCCCATTTTTTTGAAAGAATATAGAACACCCGAATCGAGTCAAACCAAACTCCAGGCCTATTCGAGGGCTAACATAGCTCCTTTGGCCGCAATTATACAAGCGAAGGTTAGCTTGCTTAGGTCGCAATAATAGAGGGACAGTTTGACGTAGCTTCTAGTCGCCTATCTAGAAACCTAAAGTAGCTACTAAGTCTTTGGAAAGGTTTATGTTTTTAAATGGGAGGTAGTGTCGACGTGATTTTTGCTCGGGGCCCTCATGAAAACCCCAATAGGCAAGGCGGCTATTGGGGTTACTTGTCCCGAGAGTTTTATTTTGCGGATTCCAAGACTGAGGCTGTCTGAATGACAACGGGAGTCTTTGGTCTATCGCCAGCCGTTGTTTCGACTTGTCCAATGGCAAGGATTACATCAGTGCTTGCTTGGTTGGCTGCTTCGCCAAAAACCGTATATTGGTTATCAAGGTGAGTCACTCGGCCTAGGCAAAGAAAGAACTGGGATCCAGCGCTGTCTGGGTCCATGGCGCGCGCCATAGAAAGAGTTCCTGCATTATGGGGCTTCGAATTAAACTCAGCTTTTATGTTGTAGCCCGGGCCTCCCGTGCCGTTTCCGGTTGGGCAACCGCCTTGGATCACGAAGCCTTCGATAACTCTATGAAAAATAAGGTTGTTATAAAATCCAGATTTGGCCAGGGCTAAAATGTTTCGACAATGACCTGGAGCGACATCTGGAAAGAGATTTAGAAGAATGTCACCCATACTGGTGTTTAAAAGAACCTGGTAGGATTTATTTGTAAAGTCGAATGTTTCCATTAATGCTTGGATTTCTTTGGCTTTAGGAGTCATGTTCGTTCCTTTAGGTGGTACTCGTAAGGGACGCAACATACCTGAAAACAACAGAACTCCAAAGCCAAAAAACTGTCAACTTTCTATTCGCTGTCTTTTTTCTGCGCTAAAAAAGAAGGCGAAATTCTGACACCTATTCTGTAACAAACTAAAATCATTGACAATAATAACATGGCCGCGGTTGGCCTTAATCTTGCTCTCTGAGGCTTGGGGACTTGACCCCTTGCTTGGAAGGAATTTTTATGACTCACATTCGCCGCACACTTGCGCTTGTCCTGCCTCTTGGGCTTTCGGCAGCTGAAGCCTTAGGGAATGCTGTTGGTGGAGACTTCCAAACATTTAATCCCAATTATTCTACCTTAGACTTTCTGTCGGTGGAGCCGGCGCGAACACTTAATCCTGGGCAGGTAGTCTTTGGGGGATTTCTAGATCTTGGAACCAATGTGGTACCAAACATTGAGATCAGAGATACGACACCCTCGCGCACCAAAATCGATGATACCCTTCTCTCTTCCCATGCCCAAGTAGGCTATGGACTATTAAAGAACTTGGAAATTGGCGCGGCATTTCCGATGGTGCTGAGTCAAAGCAGCTCCAGTACCAATTACCGCGGTGAAATTACCAAATCTGGAATGAGCTATTTTCGGTTAGGTGGGAAATATACGTTTCTAAGCAATGGATATTTAAATCTAGCGGGAATGATAGATATGGGTAAAGGACTTATGAAAGATAATCCTTACGAAGGCGAAAACGGATCGTCCACGGTTACGGCCCTAATGGCTCTAGACTCTGAATACAGTGACTTTGCGGTAGGCTTCAATTTAGGTTTTAAATTCCGGTCTAGTTCAGCTGATGTCGTAGATAGTGAAACGGGAAAAGTTCCGGTAGAGCCTATGTCTTCTCAAGTTATTTGGAGTGCGGCGCTAAGGTATGATCTTAATGGAAAGTCACAGTCATTAGTAACTGAGCTTACTGGTGCGACTGCTACCGGCGGCATGGTGGATAGCTCAGATCGCGGCAATTCTGCCGGAGAGCTCACATTCACTTATAGGCACCTACTGGGAGATCAGCTGAAACTATATGGTGGTATTGGCACGGAAGTGCTTCACGGGCCAGGCTCAGCTGCCTTGAGATTTGTTGCAGGTGCCTCTATGACTATAGGAACTACTCCGATAGCTATGCCATTTCAAAACACCAGCAAAGATGATTCTGAGTCGGATCTATCTGAGTCCTCAAGCCGAACTCAAAAAGATGCAGCTAGTGTGGCTGACGATGAAGAAACTACGGTCGATATGGAAAGTTATGAGCTTGGTTCTCCTAAGTTCCCAACATTTGACAGCAATTCAAACTGATTTCAGCTGGTTACCCTCAATTAGTCGTCTCCGTGGTTTGTTGCTTGGCTTTGCTTGATGCTATTTTCAGTAGTTAAATTGGGCGCTTGGGTCTTTTTTAAACGATTTCGTCGCAAAAGTTGCCAATTGAATTCTATTTGTGATACACCTGCCGCCACTTTGCAGGAGATTCCATGAGACTTATTGCAACATGTCCCGAAGAAACAAAAGTACTTTTAGTTAAAGAACTTAAGGCGCTTGGCGCTACAGAAGTCCGCGAAGGCTATATGGCCGTTGAGTTTGATGCGGATGAACATACGTTTTATAAGCTCCACCTCAAACTTCGCACTGCGAGTCAAATTCATTTGGTTTTAAGAGAATGTGCAGCTAAAGACGCCCATATGCTTAACTCCCAGGCGAAAAGAATTAAATGGCATGAAGTGTTTGATGTCCATAAAACCTTTAGGGTAGATGCCGTCGCTGGCGATCGTGGCGAAGATGCAATGACTGGAAATAAAATTTCTAAAACAGTTAGATTATCTATGCAGACTGTATTCGACCGTGAAACGGGCAGTATTCCGGAAGTTGAATTAAAGGAGCCAGATGTCGTCATCGTAGCTTACGTCCATGGGGGCCGAGCGACCATTTCAGTCAATACATCTGGACTTACACTTCATAAGCGTGGCTACAAAGACGATGATCATCCGGCTCCCATGAAAGAAACACTAGCTTCGGCCTTGCTTGAATTTGCAGGCTACGATGGCTCTGAAGTGCTTTACGACCCCATGTGCGGGTCTGGAACTATTCCTATCGAAGCAGCCATGATGGCTTTAAAAAAGGCCCCGAATATCCATAGAAAAAAAGGAAATTTTGCTTTTGAACGCCTTAAGATGTTCAATAACGATATTTGGCGTAAGGTTCAAGATGAGGTTCGATCTGAAAAAGTCGAGGTTCTTCTTCAGCCCATATATGCCTCTGACCTTAGCTCTAAATTTGTAGGTTTTGCTAGGGAGAACGCACTGCGAGCGCGCGTAGAAAGAAATATTAATTTTTCAGTGAAAGACTTCTTCAAGGCTGAAAAGCCTGCCGAAACTGGGCTTCTCGTGATCAATCTACCCTACGGTGACCGCATTGGATCCGGATCTGAAGGTGAGTTAGAGGCGTTTTATGAACATGTTGGCGACAAACTTAAGAAAGATTTTACTGGATGGCGAGCGGCTCTTTTTTGTTCCGAGGACGCGCCCTGGAGAATGATCGGTTTAAGACCTTCTAAAAGGATTCCTTTGATGAATGGCAGCATCAAAACAAAGCTCTTTATCTATGAAATGTATTCAGGATCTAAAAAGAATAAATCGGAAGCTATTGTCGGCGATTTTGACTAGCTTAGGAAATGTGCCCTTTGTTTAAGGCAAGAAATGGGCCCTTATTTTCAAGGACTACCTTGAATTAAAGGTCTATTTTCATTTTGATTATAGATTTAAATCGCAGCCTGCGATTTAAGAGCGCGGCATGTGCTCCTTCCGCTTCTTATCCTGGCCCATGTGTAGCCACATTTTTGTTCAAGTAATGACAGCCTTTTTTGCCGTTTGTCACAATAGGTCGCTATTTTTCCAATAGATGTTTACGCGAAAGACGGACGATGCTGAAATATTCGGTACATTTTAAGACTAAAAACTTCTGACATTGCGGATGGAAGATGCTATTCCTTATTCCTTTTTTAAGGATGATTCATTGCGGCGTCTATCTGGTCGTCCATCGTGGGACCCCAAGGGGTGCTTGGGTGCATCGTTCCACCAGTCTTTTCTGGTTTCTTTCAATTCAGGATGGAGCGGATAATAGACTTTGTTCTCAGGCTTTGACGCCTCCCCAACGATAATCAGTCTGGCATTTTGATCTGAATTATTAATAAATGTATGTGCTATGCCAGTTGCAGCAGGAAAAGCGACGGCATCTCCTGGACTTAAGCGATGGAGATGTCCGTCAATCCAAACATCAGGATGACCTTCGATGACAAAGCCAAACTCTTCTTCAGAACTCTCCGCATGTGGCCATGAGGTTCTTCGGCCAGGAGGCAAAAATTCATGATGAATTCCTATTCGGGTTAAGCCTAACTTTTTCCCAAGAGCTGAGCCTATACTTAACAACTCAGTACTTTTGGGGTAGGAAGAATTGTCTGGATCTTGAACTTCGGTCCAATGTTTAATGTAGTCAGGTCTTGCAATATAAGTGGCACTATTCGCAGAGACTTCGGGCTGGGCTTCCTTTTCTATGGCCTGATTAACGAGGAGTACCAACTTTTCGACTGTTGAATTTGCTGCTGAAGGATTCAGCGCATTCTGAAACGCTTCGAAAAGATCTGGGCGATTTTTTTCTAGCCAATGGAAACTAGCTTTAGGGCCTCGATACCAATGTCCGCGGGTTGTGAAATAATGTTCCAGCAAAGCAGGTAGGAGTTCTGAACGCCTAAATAAGCCTTGCATTCCAACAAGCCTGATGCGGTCAATGGCTTTGACGTGCCAAGTTACAATGGCTTTTATTTCGTCAGGGGGCAATTTTTTCGGTCCAGCTTGATAGATCTCCTCGAGTTTTGAGAAGAAAATTTTGGCAGTATCTTCCTTTTCGCGAAGGATCTTTCCGTGGCGCATTTCAAGCATTTCAGCGGGAGGTTGGTCGATTACTGATTTTGAGTGAACAAATATGTCAAGGTAAACTCCTTGCCAAAGTCGAGCGTCGCGCAACGAGGGACCTGCATCCCTAATCGCGAGAATATCATAGTCACTGGCCTCACTCGCATCTCCGCGTGCTCGAGATCCGTAAAGAATGATCGTGTGGCAATCATACTTGCTTGAAATTTCTCCAATAATCTGTTCAAGAATCAGTTCTTGATTCATATATTTTCTCCATGGGTTTTCGGAGGTATCTATCTTTAAATTCAGATTCCCAAATGGTCTTTCCCTAGAGGAGCAGTCAACGTCACGCAGTATTTCTTCTTAGATCTATCCTTTTTGCCGTTTCTTTCGGAAAAACTCTGAGATCATACTGGAACACTCACCCTCTAAGATTCCACCGTTAGCTTCAAAGCGATGATTAAGTCGCGCATCGTTATGGATACTGTAGAGTGATTTCAAAGCTCCGCCTTTGGCGTCGTAGGCGCCAAAGATGACCTTTGAGATTCGACTCTGATATAAGGCTCCGGCACACATGAGGCAAGGTTCAAGCGTGACATAGAGGCTACAGCTAGTTAAGCGCCAAGTTTTAAGACTCTGGGTGGCACCTATTATGGCATTCATTTCAGCATGACCTAAAGGATCGCAGGCTAATTCGCGGGTATTAAATCCTGTGCTAATAATGGAATTATCTTTAACAATTATAGCTCCCACGGGTACTTCACCTAAACTTTTTGCAGTCTCTGCTAGAGAGATCGCACGCGACATCCAGAAATCATCATTCATCGGAACTCGTCCTTAAGGGTTCTTCAGAAGCTAGTATACTATGGCGTCCTATGTTTCCCGCTTGTTTAAGGCCGAAGTGGGCCATGACGTCCTCTGTCGACTTTCCCAAAACTTTGAGTTGATAGTCTATGGCAAAATGTCGCAATAACTCGCTGTTCAATCGATGGATCCCGCATTGCTCCCCAAGCTCATAGAGGAGAAATTTAATACCGTGCCTGGTAATTCCCTCTGAAGTTAGGCCTGCACTTCGACCTTTGAATCCCACAAATAAGGATGGATTGGCACCAGCAAAGGGCTTTCCAAATGATCGGTATTCACTGAGGCTCGAGCTTGTTTCCTGGCAAAGCGTGATCACCCGGCTCTTAGTGCCTTTAATGAAAAGAGTGCCAGAAGTTGGTGATAGTACCAGGTCAGAAGTTTTTAAATGGATGATCTCGGTCACTTTAAGACCTTCTAGCGATAGAAGCGCCAATATCGCCAAATCTCGATAGCCTTTAAGTGCCGGTACTTGTCTATGGGCTGCATTGAGTAGAGCGTCTAAATCCTCAGGATCTAGACCGTCGGGGAGTCCGTCAATTCTGGCCGGAATCGGGTATTCATCAAAGCCTGAAGCCATGCCCGTTGCGCGCGGAATTGCAAAGCGCAGAAAGGACTTAATGCCGATGATTTTTCGGCGAATCGAGTTCTGAGATTCAGACTGATGAATTTCTAGCTGGTCTTGAAATGCTGCCAAGTCTTCTAGTCCCTCAAGGGAACCGTCAGGTCTTAATTTAAATAAAAAATCTATAAAGCTTTTGGCGTCAGACTCGTAGCAGTTTACGGTAGCAGCTCTTTTGCCGTGGTCAAAAAGATGGCGTTTGTAGCCTTTTAGGAGTTCATACCCAAGTTGCATGACTGCGCCGCCTGCCTATGATAGAATGAATTTGTCCCAATGCCTGGGTTTAGGACATTGTAGCTATGGCAGCAAAAATTAGCAGCTGTTTTTTTATTTTATTTTCCTGGTTGGTGATAGCAACAATTAGTATGGCCATAGAGCCACGTAATGCGCGCTGTCTATTGGTTCTGATAGATGGAGATAAGAAGTGTTGGAGTGCAGGAATCACTAATAGTTTACCTAAGGGTTCGCCTCTTAAAGTTGTAGGAGTACGCCCTAGACAGTCTGGAAGCCCTTCTCTCCAATTTAGCCAAATCGAAAAAGACAAAATATCGAAGACTCTTTTGTCTCCATATTCATTTGGAGATCTTGTGGATGTGCCGAAGGATAGAGATTTTTTTGAATTGTCTGTGATTGAAAAAGGCAAGGTTATATTTGCAGTACATTTAAAAACGGTAGAACCTAAGTTTTATTATGCGGTGATAGGGATCAATGGAAAGGATCGAGTGCTTCAAAATGGCAGTAAAACGTTCCTTTCGCCTCAGGCTAATTTTGAGATTAAGGACTTAAAGACAAATTTGCAAAAAGGTGTGTCTGTTAAAGTCGTGGCTTTATCAAGCCGTCAAGATGAGTTTCAAATTTTGTACAGCGGGCAAGTGATTGGTCGCCTGTTTTTTGAAAAAAGAGGAAAACTTTGAATCAGAGCTTGACCTCAAGGCGTAAAGAAAAAAAGCGGTTTTTTGAAGTCGTAGTTATGCTTCTTTCTACGATATTGATTCTTTTGATCACCCGCCTAGAAACACGACTCTATCTTCTCACAAGCGGTTTTGGTGCTAATCGAGAGTTTACCGCGTCGCTATTTTACTTTGCGTTGATCAATTTGAACGTGATTTTAATTTTGGTGCTCTCTTTTCTGATATTCAGAAACATTTCTCGGCTGGTTATAGAAAGACGAAGGGGGGTTTTAGGTTCAAAGCTTGGTGCTAAGCTGATTTTTTCTTTGGTTTTCTTTGCTATCGCGCCTAGCTTAACGCTTGCTTACGTTTCGACCGACTTTATCTCAAAATCGATGGTGGGATGGTTTTCGGACCAAGTAACTTCTACGATAAAATTGGCGCGAGAGTCTGGAGCCGCTGCTTACCAGCAAGATCAGAAGAGGTTGAAAAGTATCGCAAGACTCGCTCTACAAAAGATCGATACATTCCATACTGATTCTCAAATTATCAAAGAATTACCATCACTTACCCCTAAAGGGCTTAGGCTTTTCGTTCGCGAGTATAGCCTCTCTAAAGCGACTATTTTTCAACCTTCTGGGTCCGTATTTTGGTCCTCCGATCGAGGCTTTCAAAGCCAAGTACCTCTTGTGCAAGATGTTTTCGCCATTGAGTCGGCAGAACAATTTCAATTGAACCCCGAATTGACGGCCCTTTCTACGGTAGAGGTTAGAGCTGGCAGAGACATAGTCAAGGGTTCAGCGCCGATCTTTCACCCTAAGTCGGGCATCTTTCTGGGTGTTGTAGTCGTTGAAGAGGCTTTTGAAGGTGAGATTTTAGCTAGATTGGAAGCTGTTTTGGGCAGTTTTGCGAGGCTACGCCCTGAATCACAGCTGATTCAGATTAATTATCTGATATTGATGGCTCTCATGCTGCTTTTGATACTTTTTTCTGCCATTTGGTTAGGCTTTTATGTAGCAAAAGGTATTACAGGGCCCCTCCAGAAGCTTTCCGAAGCCACTAGGGAAGTAGCTCTGGGCAACTATAAAGTCGATCTTAAGGTCCACTCCGATGATGAGACGGGTCAACTGCTTCGCGCCTTCAATACCATGGTAAAAGACATAGAGTTTCACCAACTACAAAATTTAGAAGCGCGAGCTAGTTTGGAGACATCAAACCAGGAGATATCTGAAAGAAAGAACTATACGGAAATTGTATTAGATAGTATTTCGGCAGGCGTGATATCCATAGATAAGTCGGGAATAATAGGGTCCATTAATGGAGCAGCAGAAAGACTTCTGAAAATTAAAGGAGACATAGCGACTGGCAAGAAGCCTGAAGAGGCTCTAGGCCGAAGTCTATATACTTTGTTTTTAGACCCCATACTCCGTGTTTTAGAACATTCTCCTTATTACAACGGCCAAGTCCACTTGGATGAACTGGGGCGTACTGAGATTTTGATAGTTCGGGCAAGAACTTTAATGGATTCGCGCGGGGCGCCTCTAGGCTATGTCATTGTCTTTGATGACGCTCAAGATCAAGTCCGGTCACAAAAAGCTGCAGCTTGGAAAGAGGTAGCGAGACGCATTGCTCACGAAATTAAAAATCCCATTACCCCCATTAAATTAAATGCTCAAAGGCTTCTGAGAAAGTTTGAAGGGCAGTTTCAGGGGGAAGATAAAGAGCTTTTTAGGAAGCTTCTTAACTCTATTTTGGCGCAGGTAGACTCTCTCCGTGATTTAGTGGATGAGTTTTCCACCTTTTCCAGGATGCCGGAAATTTCTCTAAAGGAAAACTCTATTGAGGAGCTACTTACAGAAGTCTTTACTCTATTTAAACAGAGTTATCCACAGATTGCTTGGTCGAGTCAAATAGAGCCAGTACCGCGCTTCTATTTTGACCGAGATCAAATGGGTAGGGTCTTGATGAATCTGATCGGAAATAGTGTCGCAGCATTATCCCCAGAGCGTTCCGGAGAGATTGGGATTAAAGTGTTTTCGAGGGATGGAGCACTCGTGTTTCAGGTGTTAGATAATGGATGTGGCGTTGATGATTCCATGAAGGAGAAGATCTTTGAGGCTTATGTTTCTACTAAAGCGGATGGGACTGGGCTTGGATTGTCCATTGTGCGGCAAGTCATCATGGACCATGGAGGCAGTGTTAAGGTGCTAGATAACGTTAATTTTGGTACTATTATTGAATTTGATATTCCACTTAGGTTGAATGATTTAAAGTCAAATGGTGAAAGTTCGAAGACGATTTGATGGGAAATGCACGAGGGAGCAACTTTGATGAGTGTTCATGAACTTCCTGCACCGCAGGCGTTGGTTGTAGACGATGAAGCTAGTATTTGTGAGTCATTAAGCGGCGTCTTGGCCGATGAAGGTTGGAAAGTAGACACTGCGTTGTCTGGCACTGACGGCCTTCGACTATTTATGAACAAGTATTATGACCTTGTTTTTTTGGATGTCTGGATGTCTGGAATTGATGGCATAGAGACTTTACAGCGTATGAAGGATCATCGGAGACAATCCTCCATAGTGATTATGAGTGGACATGGAACCATTGAAACAGCTGTGAGAGCTACCAAGCTAGGGGCCTACCAGTTCCTTGAAAAGCCCCTCTCTCTTGAAAAGTTACTGCCGATTTTAAGTGATGTTCTGGACCATAAAACAGGTGAAGACAAGTCTAGCCTTGCCATTGAAAGTAAATACGCCATGGTCGGGCAAAGTGCGTCGATGGAAAACATTCGAAGGCAGGTGCAAGTAGTTGGGCCAAGGAATAGCTGGGTGCTCATCACTGGGGAAAATGGCACTGGAAAAGAAAATCTAGCTAGAAACATTCACTCTGCTTCAAAGAGATCGCTCAAGGCTTTTGTTGCTGTGAATTGTGCTGCCATTCCTGAGGAGCTCATAGAAAGTGAGCTATTTGGTTTTGTAAAAGGCGCTTTTACAAACGCAACCAGTGATAGGCGCGGGAAATTTGAGCTGGCTCACCAAGGCACGCTTTTCCTAGATGAAATTGGCGATATGAGCCTGAAAACCCAAGCGAAAATACTGAGAATCCTTCAAGAGCAAAGCTTTGAGAAGGTCGGCGGACAAGAGACGATTCATGTTGATGTACGAGTTATTGCCGCGACGAACAAAGATCTTGAAGCGGAAATTATTGCGGGAACATTTAGAGAAGATCTCTTCTATCGCCTAAATGTCATTCCCTTAGTCATTCCTCCTCTACGTGATCGACAGGGCGACCTGTCCATCTTGGTTGACCATTTTCTTACAATTATTGCAAAAGATCTCGGTGAGCCTAGAAAAAGTTTAAGTCCAGAGGCGTTAATGGCTCTCGAGGGGCATTCCTGGCCAGGAAATATTAGAGAGCTACGTAATTTATGTGAGCGATTGTGTATTCTCGTTGATCATCAAGTTATAGATATCAATGATCTACCTCCTTCAGTAAAATCAAAAAAGGCAAACCCGACACCCCCAAAAACAGGGCAACTTCCTATAGTGGGAAATAAATCGCTAAAAGAAGCCCGCGAAGAGTTTGAAAAAGCTTATATTCTTGGTAGATTAGAAGAGTGTGGGTGGAATGTCACAAAAACAGCAGAAGCGATTGGGGTTGAGAGAAGCTCCCTTCACCGTAAGCTCAGAACTTACCAAATTGATCCACAAAAGCTGAAAGGATAGCAATGACGCTCGTAAAGCTGAATAAATCGCCCGAAGGATTTAATCTACAAGTAGATGGTGAAGAGGCGAGGGCTTCAGATTGGCAAGCATTAGCGCTTGGGAAAAGCGTAGTTATAGCCTCTAATTCGAAGTCTCGCAGCACGGTAGGACGTGCGGATCCAAAAATTTTTCTGGCTCTGATTTCAAAGCTATCTGAAATGAACTTTAGTGGCTCTGTCTCCGGTCATTGGGAAGACGCTTCTAAAAAAATGTTTTTCTCAAAAGGTAAATTTGTATTTGCAACTTCAAATCAAATTGACGACCGATTGGGAGAAGTAATTTATAGGGAAGGAATCATTACTTTAGATCAATTGCTAGACTCCGCTGTTTTGGTTACAAAGGAAAAAAAGTTCGGTCAAGTTCTGATACAGAATAACGTTTTTAACCACACGCAGCTTTGGAATGCCTTGACGAGGCAGATGGCATGTATTGTGAGGTCTTTTTTTATTCAAAGTATGATTTCTTACGAAATTGTGGAAGGTGCCACATCATTTATCGAATTGCCAATTACGGCAGATGGACAAGAGTATGTTCAGGATCTAGCCGCTTTTTCTGCAATGTTTAACGAGTTTCAAATGGTTTGTAGCGACCAATGCGATATTAGTATTTTGCCAGATTACTTAAAGCGAGTCGATGTAAAGCCCGGCACATTTCTTCATGATTTTATGACGATGATAAATAATGAAAAGAAAGTTGAGGCTTTAAAAAAAGCGTCGCGATTAAGTGAAGTCAACACCACTATTGAATTGTTTAAATTGTATCAACAAGGCGGCGTTCATATTCAAGGGTTAACACAGAGAGGGCCTATTGGGCCGGGCCTAAGCAGCATTAAAAATATATTAGATGGGTATGCCATGATTTTGCCAGTTCTAACTCAGGGCTATTCGGCTCAGAGCCTGCCATTGCCGATCAAAAATGCACGGAATGCACTTCTAAATATTGATGCTGGTGACGCCCGTTTTTTAGAAATTAATGAAAAAATGGAAATAACGGCCCCTTCTACTGAAAACCTATTTGCGCTGCTACATGCATTTCCCGAGAGGATTATTCGGGTGGAGCGGGTGCTTATGAATTTTGTCTACTTCACTATATTATCTGCCATAGATACCCTCTCGAGTGAGCACGTCGGCCAACTTAAGGCCTCTTACAAATCCATTTTTAAGTAGGCTAAATTGAATAAGAGAATCCATAAAAAAGAGAGCCATTCCAAAGAAAAAGGCGGAGTTTTCCTGGTTGAAGGCGAGTCCGTATTAAAAGAGTATGTAAATTCTGCGCCACATCTCATTGAAAAAGTTTGGTTTAAAGATAAAAAAGATGAATTAAGATACCCCCAGCTTTCAGCGAAAGTTTCTAAAGCCGAATACTGGCAGAAGCCGGATGGGAGTCCATTTCGTAAGCCAACAAGTCCAATTGCGGCCTTAGTTCAAGTGCCAGAGTTTGACAGCGTTGATTTACTATATCATTTGAAATCAAAGAATGATCCCTTGGTCGTCATGTTGGATCATATCCAAGACGCTCGAAATTTAGGCGCAATTGCTAGAAGTTTAGCTTTTTTTGGAGTCTCGGTGCTTATTATTCCTAATGCCCGGCAGACTGGTGTTACTGAATTTGCGCTATCAACTTCACAAGGCGCCTTTGCGCATATCAGAGTCTTTGTAGTGCCAAATTTGGCGAGAGTTTGTGCGGATCTTAAAGAAATAGGGTATTGGATCCTCGGTGCTGATATGGAGGGGGAATCTGTTGTCGACTTGGTCGGTTTCTATCCTAAAAACTGCCTCATTCTCGGAAATGAAGAAAAAGGAATATCCAGGCTCCTACGTGAAAAATGCGACAAAATCACTTGCATACCCAGAAAATCTGGAAAGTTGGATTCTTTGAATGTTTCCGTTGCTGCGGGGATACTTGTTGCTTCTTTGAGCAGCAGGTAATAAAGTGAATTCTCTAATTTGGCTGGGAATACCCCAAAATTTTGACTTGACATAAGTGGTTGATTTCTGAGGAGTAAGTCCTATCATGTTTGTATCTCACGCAAAATATGAAAGGGCTCCCCCTCATGAAATCAACTGGTATTGTAGATAGATTAAACTGCTTTGTAAATTCTCTTCCGACTAAATCTTATGACCGTCCTGCAAAAAAGTTCGTGAGAGAATTTATAGCAGGCATGATGATTTCTAAGTCAACTATACTGACGAATATTGTTCGTTCCTTGTCTGCCGACAATGAGGATTTTAAGGCCAACTATA
>CAIMVM010000014.1 GCA_903844895.1 uncultured Pseudomonadota bacterium | reverse complement strand
GGTCCCACCTGTTTCAATCAAGAAACATCAAGCTGTCAATCAACGCCGTTCGTTTCTTTCCATCGTAAAAGGCATGTGCTTGGGTTAGATAAAAGCAAATCGCTCCCGCAAGGCAAGCCACTCCGCCATGCTGAAACGGATGATTTTCCGAGCGACAGCAGATTTAAAATTCGCTTTGAGATTACATCTATTTGTGTATTTCGGAGCGAGCATGAAAAGAGAGAGCTTTACGTGTAGAGGTCATGGAATGATTCCCGCTATTTATAGAAGGAAAGAGACTGGTATCAGTAGGAGTAAGACAGTCCCTGGGTTTGAGTCCTTCAAGAAATACACTGGAAATTAAAGAGTTCCACTGCTCCTACTTTGCTAACCAAGACTTCGAGACAATATTTCTGCAGCTAAACTGGAAACCTCTGGGGAGACTTCCAGAGCTGGAGCATGGTGGGGTTTGATTCTCGCATCAATCACCATGGCTTTGCCGGCGCTAAAGTGTTTGTCGATGATTTTTCCTCCCACGCCGTAGACATCCATGCTGGGATTGGAACGGGTAAAGGTTATCCAGAGAAAGTTAGCTAAGGATTCTGAGGCAAAGGGGGAGTCATCTACCAAAACTAGTAACGGAAATCCGGCAATTTGAGCTTGAAGCTGAGTAGATAAATCTTCAAAAACTTGGCATCGACTGGACTCCTCAAAAGCCGGGCCTTGGATCAAAAGAACTCCAGGTAGGAGGCACCTTGGCTCCTTGAAGACACCTGATACTTCGATAGCACTCGCATCTGAAAACAGTTCCCGTTTCTTCTTGCCACAGGCGGTTATGAAGAGTTTAGAGCCTCGATTGAGCCCCTCCCCGGAGTAGTCGAGGGTATCTATGGTCGTTCGTGTTTCAAAATGGAGGTCGTTTTCCAGGTCTACTCGTTCTAAAAAGTGTTGAAAGAAACTGGAAACATCGGACACATCAAGAAGGGGCTGGTCTTCTCCGGCGACTAAAAATAAGTATTTGGCAAGGGAGCACTGACCAAAACCCAAGATGCGATGGGCGATGGTGTGAAGTTCCATGGGGCGGCGTTCAGCAAATGGGGTGTAACGCTCCGAGCCGATGGCCAAAAGCAACGGATGAACTCCCGCTTCATCGACTGCATGTAGGGCTTTTATGCCAGGGATTTCGCTTGGGACAAGGGACTGAGTGACTTTATGGATCAGATGGCCAAAGCTTGTATCTTCTTGGGGAGGACGACCTACGACGGTAAAGGGCCAAATAGCATTTTTCCGGTGAAAAACTTTCTCCACTTTTAAATAGGGAAAGTCATGCTTTAAGCTGTAGTAGCCTAAGTGGTCTCCAAAAGGTCCTTCCGGCTTGAGGCCTGACATTTCCAGCTCACCAAGAATACAAAAATCCGCATCCGAAGAAATGACGTAGCCATTCCATCTTTTATATCTAAAATTTCTTCCGGCAAACATGCCTGCAAACATCAGCTCACTCATTCCTTCAGGAAGCGGCATTACAGCGGCAAAAGCGTGGGCAGGCGGTCCTCCTACCCAAATTGCGACCTTCAAAGGTAGCTTTGCTTCTAGAGCCGCTGTGTGATGGATGCCGAGGCCGCGATGTATTTGATAATGCAGGCCCACTTCTTTTTCCGGCACATAACTTCCCCCGCTTATTTGAATGCGGTACATGCCGAGATTGGAACCCCAAATTCCGGGTTGGGAAGGATGTTCGGAAAAGACTTGGGGTAGGGTTACAAAAGCGCCGCCATCCTTGGGCCAACTTTTGATTTGGGGTAGATCACTGAGTTTGCATTCCCCCCACATCGAAGGGCTTCGAAACAGAGTTGGTAAGGGGAGTGCGTGGAAGATAGTTTTAAAAGTACGCACCCAAGATATACTTTTTAGGGCCTTCCAGGGATTGGTTTTCAAGGCAAAAAGCCCCATGATCCCCGGAAGTGTTTGACGAAACAAGTATTCCGTTCGGGCATGGGTTCCATAGAGATTGGATACCGCTGGAAAAGGGCTTCCTTTGACGTTTTCAAAAAGCACAGCCCCGAGGCCTCGACTATAAGCCTGCCTTTGAATCTCAGCCATAACCCCATCAGGTGAGACTTCCTCTTTAATTCTAATGAGTTGACCTGCGAGCTCTAGGTCGTTGACTACGTCTTGGGTACTTTTATAGAGCAAAGCGACTCCTTCTTTTCCTTCTTGTCCCTGAAATGTCCCTTGATACCGAAAAAGCCGTACTGCGCTTTGTCGATATAACTTACAATACTTCCACTGAATATTCCGCTGCAATTTGATCGCAGGCCTTGATTGGGGCTGGTCGCAGCGCATGCTTCAACGGATTTCTACGGGCTGCTGCCATTAAACCGAGCGCCTGAGTTGAAGACGCGATAAGCTTGCGGGATTTCAAAGGCCCAACACCTCACTGCGCTTTTCCAATAGAGCCCTATATGACGCGCGGAGCGGGGGCGATAGGAAGCTTTTTTCGATCCAGACTTTCCATTCTGGAATGACGCCTTGAAAGCGACCCATGACATCATCCACAGCTTTCTGATTTAGTAGCATTCTTTCCCGAGCAAAATAGTTTAAAAGATTTTCACGCGTAAGATTTTTTTGCCTGCCCGCAACAGGTAATGCGATTTCCACAGGATCCTTCAAAACAATACTGGAATTCAGAAAGTCGTAGGCAGGAGTCAGTTCTACCAGCTTGTTGCGGGTTATGAGCGAGTAATTTTTCAAATGCATGTCTTCATTACCGATGAGGTAATTAAATATTACCCGAGTAAGTAGCTTTTGCCTTTCAATGAGCGGAAACGTACAGAGGTCGAGGATTCCCACGAGCTTTTCCATGCTAAAATTATATTTTGTATCTCGCGTCATCTGAGTAAGTTGCGCGAAATCCTCAACTGCCCACTTACTGGAATGACCGTGTCTATCAAATCTCTTAATGAAATAATTTAAACTTTGATCTTTTGAATAGACGAGCCCATGAACAGGAACCTCAATTCCCACTGCCTTTGCAAGATGCATTGTCAAATCTTCGTTCTGAGGCAACTCTGAGAATAGAGCCGATTGAGGCTTTAAGATATAGCGGCCTCCAGCATCCACGAGGGATAGTCGGTCTTTGCTAGGCTCAAGTATTGCGCTCAATTTTGCCTGTACCCCTTGGATGGACATCTTCCCAGCACGCTGGGACGCTTCCAGGCGCAGCTCCTCGGCGGTAAATGGTATGGGATGAAGGGTCGTCAGCTTCGGCGATAGACTGCGCAGGCCTTCTTTGGAATAATCTGTTGCACAAGGATTATATGTGAGAAGGCATTTACGCATCTTCGGTCACTTCCTCAACGGTGATTGCCCCTACAAAGTCGGCGCCCGTTGTTATGAGTTGCTTAAATAAATCATTCCTGTCAATTTTGAGTCGACGCAGCATTCCCTCTAGCTGTAAGCCCTCTGGAAGCAGCCCTTCAAAAAAAGGCGGAAAATCTGCAAATTCATATGTCTTCTGCGATAGGGGCATCACCAAGGAAATGGGATCTCCACGATAATGAGCCATATAATCAAATCTGTAGGCTTTCCCTGGGAGCAGCTCCTCGAGCAACCCAGCTTCCCTACCGTGCAAGTAGACTTTAGCTTTGCGCATGTTGCTCCTTCTCCTCAAGCCCATTAAGAAGCGCCATAAGTGGACTTACCATTAAGAGCCTTACGTTCAGCACGGAAAAAATATTTAATATCGTATCAATGCGCGCTGATTTCTTTCCATTTTCAATGTCAAACACAGCCGTTTTCCCAATTCCCGCAAGCCTAGCCAGCTGGACCTGAGTCAGTCCTGCCTTGCTTCGGTGAAACTTAATGACGCGCCCAAGTTGCTCGATAGTCAAAGGCACTTGATCGGATCCAGGCGGCTGCTGACTAGACTGCGACATAAAACCCTCAAATAGACTGGTTTAGCGGTAAATATTGATATTCTACATCAAAAAACACCTCATGGCTACCCAACCTGTCATATTTTTCTGTTAAAGCAGTAAAAATCGTCCTTTTTCCTCATAATGGCCCACATAAGTGCCTAAAGTCGTTACTATTTACCGCTTTAGAGGCATTTCTGAGAGATTCCTCAAACTTTCCATGCTTATTGTGGTCCGCTGACAATGGAATACTTAGCGATTGGGAGACCGACTTCGAGCAAAAAAATATTCTACTGACAGACAGGGGACTGGCATAAACAGGTGCTGTTTATTATTGAACACGATTTAATTATCAGTGACTCCTAACATTATTAAAAATTTCGAGTCACTCTGATCCGGAATCGGATACATAGAAAAGTCTTTATATCCAATTAAAGCCTTGTCTAAGCGCTTCTCACTAGGATAAACCACAAATCCACTAGGGGTAGGTGATGAATTTTGATGCAGAAATAACTTCCGTTGCCTTTGGCGGCAAGGGGATTGCGCGGGTGGCAGGTAAGGTGTGGTTTGTCAAAGGAACCGTGCCTGGAGATGTCGTGCGTGTGAGGCCTCTGGAATCCAAAGAGCATTTTGGTGAAGGGGAGGTGGAGCTTTTCCTCACCAGATCCTCCTTGCGCTCTGAAAAACCTCCTTGCCCCGTTTTTGGGCAATGCGGGGGGTGCCAATGGCAGGATATTCCTTATGAAACGCAGCTCGAATGGAAGAAGTCCTTTTTAGCGGACTCGTTGCAGCGCGTTGGAAAAATAAAGGTGGAAGAGCTCACCATTGAGGCTTCTCCCCATCGGTGGAACTACCGTTCCCGCGTATTAGTCCGGGTGCATGTGGACTCAAAGGGTGCGGTCTCCATGGGGTATTTTAAAGGGGAAACCCGGGAGTTGGTTGCCATCAAAAAATGCGACTTAGCGTCCCCTTCCCTTAACACCTTTTTAGGGTTTGTAGCAGAACTCAAATTGCCAGAAAATCGTGGGGAAAGCTTTCGGCTGGAAATTCAGGAAATTCAAACTGAGGCCCCCCAAAATCTCTGGGTTACTGTTTTTCCGACCAAAGGAAAAACTCAAGATTTAAAAGCTCTTTTGGAGCGTGTGAAACGCCATCCGCAAGTTTCCTGGGTAGGTAGCGTTTTTGAACTGGAAATGGCTTTACCTCAGGTCTTTGAGTCGGATCTCGGAATCGATTTTGTGGCGACGCCGGGCCAATTTCAGCAGATCAATGTACCCCACAACCACAATCTGAGACGCCATGTTTTATCCTATGCCCAAAAGCAAGGTTGGAAGCGCATTTTGGATGTATTTTGTGGCAGTGGCAATTTGTCTCTCCCTTTGGCAAAAGGAAGTGAGTACGTAGCGGGTGTGGAACTCAACCCAAAATCCATCAAGAATGCGAAGGCTTCAGCTGCTATGAATGAGCTAGGGAACACCCATTGGGTCGCATGCGATGCAGTGGCCCATTTGAATCAGCTGGCAAGACAAAAAAAAGAAGCGGCTGGGGAGTCGTCTGGCTCGGCAGGTGGAGTGGGCCCCCTAGACTTCGATGTGATCTTATTAGATCCCCCGCGCGAGGGCTTCTTTAAAGGTCTCTCATCATTGATCGCGTTAAATCCTAAGGCCATCCTTTATGTAAGCTGCGATCCCGTAACCCTGGCGCGCGATATTGGCTGGTTAACCAAGAACGGCTATCGAGTTGAGAAAATCATATGTTTAGACTTTTTCCCCAATACTTACCATGTAGAAAGCCTGGCTTTTTTACAGCGAGACATCAGTTTATGAAGCCTAGATTTTTTACGAGCTCTGGAATCATGGTATGATTCTAGAACACCCAAAAGCTGGAATCTCCTACGATATCGGGGAGTCTTGTCCATACCAGGACATACGGTCAGCATTTACGTCCAGGAAAGGATGTCTATGAAGCAGGTAGGATTGATTTTTTGTTTTTTTGGTCTTTTAAGTCCCGCTGGTTGTGTGACCTCTACGACAGGTGAGAGACCTACGCTTGGCGCTGCTTCTAAATCTAAAAATACTCCGGCTAAGGGGCAAAAGCTCGAAGAAGACTTAGCTGTATCTAAGCCTCAGGGCCCAGTTAGCACAGCCAAGTCTTTAGCAAAGTCTTCTGCAGGCGATTTAAAAGCCGACGAAGATGAAAATTCTGAAGCTGAGGTGGTGGTAAATAATGGCATGGTGTGTGTTCCAGAAGGTTCGCCCCAAGCTTTGCAACTTTCTCAAATCCTAGAAGCTTCTAGTGCCGAGGAAGACTTGGATCACGCCTTGAAAGATTCTAAAGGAAATCAAGTAGGCTCCATCACTTTGATGGAACAAGAGCCTGCCGTTCAAAATTGGATTCAATATTTTGCGGTTAAGGACAAAGAACGATTTACGCGCTTTCTCGACCGCGGGAATCGCTTCAAAGAAGTGATTTTCAACATTCTAAAAGAAGAAGGCGTACCCACAGAAATCTACTATCTGGCCATGATCGAATCCGGATTCGTCACCTATGCAAAATCTCATGCGAGTGCAGTGGGAGTCTGGCAATTCATACAAGGAACTGGTCTGAGATACGGTTTAAGAATCAACTCTTTTGTTGACGAGCGCCACGATCCCATTCGTTCCACGAGAGCAGCAGCGCGCTACTTAGCAAGTCTTTACCGGGTCTATCAAAGCTGGGAACTTGCCATGGCAGCCTACAACTCAGGCGAAGGTCGTGTTTTAGGAGCTATCATGCGGGGCCATACCCGTGATTTTTGGGAGCTGGCTAAGGGCGGATATTTGCCCAAAGAAACAGCAGACTATGTTCCTAAGTTTATGGCGGCCGCCATTATTGGCAAAAACATCGAAAAATATGATTTTGATTTAAATCCAGAGGCGGCCATGAAGCTTCCAGTTGCCGCCCTGGTGCCTGCAGGCGTGCGACTGACCGATATCGCCAAAACTGCCGGTATCTCCCTTGAAGAAATCGCGTCTCTAAACCCGCACCTTAGAAAGGGAATTACTCCGAACACGGCTAACGATCAATACTATCTTTGGGTACCAGAAGGCTCAGAAAGCAAGTTAGGCCCAGTTGCAGAGGAACTCCAAAAAGCACGCATCAAGCTTAAAAGAGAGGTCCAAGACAATGTGGCATCAACGGCGAAAGCCTCTGCCCCCAAGGCTTTTCATAAGGTTCGAAGTGGCGACACTTTAGCGTTGATTTCTGCCAAATATAACGTACCCATGGCCACCTTGCGCTCCCTTAACGGTCTTCGAAGCGGACGAGTCTATGTGGGACAAAAAATTAAACTCGTAACGCAAACTCGAACTGCTGCTATCCATTTGGTCAAGAAGGGAGACACCATTGAAAAATTAGCAAGCCGTTATGGCACCACGCCGGACGAAATTAAAAAACTTAACAAAATTTCTTTAAATCGACTCAAAGCAGGACAAAAAATCCAGGTACCAAAAGCGGGCTAATTTTTGAAAAATGTTGTAATCTCATGAGATCAGGAGGATCTCTTTTGAAACGTGCAAAAATAAGGTCAACTTTTCTCGCCAGTCTTAGCGTAACTTTGTTCTCAGTCGCTTGTAACCATAGTAGTTCCAAACTCTCTCATAAACTAGGTGATTTGACTTGGAGTACAGACTCATTTCAATGGGCTGGAATTAGTAAAGAAGACTTCCTTAGGGAGCAGCTTACCAGGAGAGGCGGATTCGTTAAGGAACTATCGTCGCCTGCTAGTGTAAGTGCAGAGCTCAACCGTATTGCGCTTACCATCGACAAAAAAGCTCGTGAGACATATCCAAACCAGCTGTTAAATACTCCGCCTCCGGAAGTGATTGTTGTGGATGATGATGGAGTTTTTGCCGAGGCTGTTAGTGCTTCGATTTGTGTGGATTCTGCTAGCAAAAAAGAAGGTGCTACAACGGAAGTTCCTTTTTTGCGGATAGATCCTAGTGGATGGCTGAGTGAAGAAAATCCTAAGTTTGTGTGTCCTAAAGCTTCAGCTCGGCTTTCGGATCTTTCACCTCTGATTCGCGCTTTTAATCAAAATGTCGACCCATCTTGCATGGTGCAAGAGGTTGCGGGGGTTTTGTCCATCCCGAAAACTTGTGAATCCGTTGACTTTAACTCAAAAAAAATCGTTTATGAAACATCGGCTCCCTTTATAAAAATTACGGCAGGTCTCGTAAAAAAAGTCAGTGAAGCTGAAATGTATGGGATTTTGGCCCACGAAATTGCGCATTATTATCGAAGCCATTCGTTTTGGGAGCACTCCCATAGGTTTGGCTTTTTCTACTTCAGAGATCGGGACAAACTGAGAGAAAGGCCTACTGCAGATCTTGATGGCAAAGCTAAGTTGCTTTCGCAAGACTTGGCGAAAGTGGTTTACATGCGCCTTGTCGCAAAACAGTTCCCAGAGGAAAGCTTCCCTGGAATTTTGGCCGTGTTTTTAAGTGATCCCGACACCCAAAAACGATTAGCAGCTTATCCAGGTTGTGAGTTATTTGCCGTTAAAGAAAATAATGAAGTTCGTCTAGATCTAAGTCGATTTATTTTGTCAGGAAGTAGGTTGGGAGATGATAGTATTGCGTTTTACCGTGATTTGTCTGATAAATTTGAGGCCTGTCTCAAACAAAATTCGCCCTTTGGGCCAGATTTGAAGGATTCCCTTACTCGTGCTGTTTCCTTAATCTTTGAAACACGAGAACTGCCTTTTTCTTTTTCGGGGTTTGACGAATTAAAAACTCACTATCTTACGAGCTATGAAGGAAAAATAAATTTAAGAAGCTCTCTTTTAGAACGGGCCAGAGAAGAAGGCCTTTCTTGGTATACAACCGAACAAGAAGCTGATGAGATGTCTTTGGAACTCTTGAGCCTTTTAGGCATCAATCCCATGGTTTCAGGAAAGGCACTCTATTCCGTATCAAACTCCCGGGATAGCCGCGATTTAAATGGACTATCAGAAGACCAATGTCTCATTCTTCAAGAAAACGGCTGGAAGATTGACGGCCGTCACTTAAATTTATTTTACGGAGACTTGAATGATCCTCATCATTCCACTTGTTTTAGACAGTGGAATATAGCATCGGAAGTTGAAGCTCATCAATACGTGGGTCCTTTTGCGTTTTCGTCAGCAGTGACGTGGCAAGTTATGCAACAAGACCTGTCGAAAGTGGTCCTGGCTTCTGCGAACAGTAAGGTTCGTCGAGGACATGCTTTTAGCGCACCATCGGTGCTTTCCTGTGGTTATGCTCAGTATCCTCGTCTGAGGCATATTCCGAAACTTAGGTCCAAGTAGGCTGAGCACACTTCCGTTTGCTATTTGCTATTTGCTATTTGCTATTTGCTATTTGCTATTTGCTATTTGCTATTTGCTATTTGCTATTTGCTATTTGCTATTTGCTATTTGCTATTTGCTATTTGCTATTTGCTATTTGCTATTTGCTATTT
>CAIMVM010000013.1 GCA_903844895.1 uncultured Pseudomonadota bacterium | reverse complement strand
ATAAGTATAACCAAATTCATGGTGATCAGCCTAGTCTAGCCGAACGCGACTTTAATGAGGCAATTGAGAAGGCGAAACAAATCGAACGAAAAATACCTAAAGAGAGAAGTTAATAGACCTTCAACCACTAGGATCTTTTTTGTCATTGCTCCGAAAATTCGCTCAAAGTCTATTGGATGGTTAAGGTTTTGCGCATGGCAATGGTCTAGAGATCACCGAAAGGCCATTAAGGCAGGTTTTGAAGTACCTGAAGCGTTGCCAAGTGCAGCTAATCCATCGGTTCCAGCTACCCCTGAAGTACCGACTGCGTTCGAATCAATGAAGCCTCGTTACAGTCATCTTCGCGTCGTCAATTCTTCGGATTCCTGAAATCCTGCTACATTTTGATTTTCAAAATGCAACAAAAAGCCCCAAGCCCTTGTTACAGGACTTGGGACTCTTTTTTTGTTCAAAATCACGGTCACAATTACATGTTGGCCCACTAATTTGGCCCAGTGGAAGATCTGAGGGCGGTAAGCCATCAAAACTATAGGGAGATTGTTACATCATCCCGCCCATGCCGCCCATACCGCCCATTCCACCCATACCGCCCATGCCACCACCAGCAGCAGCGTCTTCACGTGCTTTTGGTTTTTCAGCGATCATGGCTTCTGTAGTAAGTAGAAGTGAAGCAACTGAGGCAGCGTTGATAAGAGCTGTTTTGGTTACTTTGGTTGGATCGATAACGCCAGCTTTGAAGAGATCTTCATAGGTTTCTGTTAGAGCGTTGAAGCCGTTTCCACCAGTAGCAAGACGAACTTTTTCAAGAACGACTGCAGGTTCTACGCCAGCATTTTTTGCGATTTGACGTAAAGGCTCTTCAATGGCGCGGCGGATAATGTTGACGCCGTGCTTTTGCTCTTCATTGTCTACTTTAACAGTGTCTAAAGCAGCTTGAACGCGAAGGAGAGCTGTACCGCCTCCTGGGACGATGCCTTGCTCAACGGCTGCTCTTGTTGAGTTTAGAGCATCTTCTACGCGAGCTTTTTTCTCTTTCATTTCCGTTTCCGTGGCGGCACCAACTTTGATTACGGCTACACCACCTACAAGTTTAGCTAGACGCTCTTGTAGTTTTTCTTTGTCATAATCAGAAGAAGTGTTTTCAATTTCTTTACGGATAGTTTTTACGCGGGAGTCAATGTTTGCTTTAACTCCTTTGCCATCAACGATAGTTGTGTTGTCTTTGTTGATGGTTACACGCTTAGCTTGGCCAAGTTGCTCAAGAGTCATAGTCTCTAGTTTAAGACCTAGATCTTCAGTTACAACTTCTCCGCCAGTTAGAGTGGCAATGTCTTCTAACATTGCTTTTCTTCTATCGCCAAATCCTGGTGCCTTAACAGCGGCTACTTTTAGAGTGCCTCTTAGACGGTTGACGACAAGAGTGGCAAGTGCTTCGCCATCAATGTCTTCAGCAACGATCACGAATGGACGGCCAGTTTGTGCGATTTTTTCTAGGATAGGAAGGATTTCTTTCATGTTAGAAATCTTCTTTTCGTGGATAAGGATGTAAGCGTTTTCAAGAACCACTTCCATTCTTTCTGCATCTGTTACGAAGTAAGGAGATAGGTAGCCGCGGTCAAACTGCATGCCTTCTACAACTTCTAGAGATGTGTCCATGCCTTTGGCTTCGTCTACAGTGATCACACCTTCACGGCCAACTTTTTCCATAGCTTCAGCAAGAATGTCGCCGATTTCACGCTCGTTATTGGCAGAAATGGCGCCAACTTGGGCTACTTCTTCACGGGTGTTGCAAGGCTTAGAAAGCTTGTCTAGAGCTTCTACGAGAACCTTAACAGCCTTATCAATCCCTCTTTTTAGTTCCATAGGATTGTGAGAAGCGGTAACGAGTTTAGCACCTTCACGGTAGATGGCTTGAGCTAATACTGTAGCTGTAGTTGTGCCGTCACCAGCGATATCAGAAGTCTTAGAAGCAACTTCTTTAACCATCTGTGCGCCCATGTTTTCAAACTTGTCTTCAAGTTCGATTTCTTTAGCTACAGACACACCGTCTTTAGTGATGGTAGGGCTGCCGAAAGAACGTTCGATAACTACGTTTCTTCCTTTGGGACCAAGAGTTACTTTAACAGCGTCAGCTAGTGTGTTGACACCGCGTAGAATGCGACGACGAGATTCTTCACCAAAATTAATTTCTTTAGTTGCCATGATATGTCCTTATTGTTTAATTCATGTCTCATTTAAAATATTAATTATCTTAAACTTTTTAAATTACTTAACGATGACTCCAAGCAAATCATCTTCACGTAGGATGAGGTGCTCATGGCCGTCAATTTTTACTTCAGAGCCAGCATATTTGCTGAACATAACCTTATCGCCCACAGCGACATCAGGCTTATGTAGAGTGCCGTCATCTAGTCTGCGGCCATTGCCTACAGCGATCACTTCACCTTCCATGGGTTTTTCTTTAGCAGCGTCTGGAATGATGATTCCACCAGAACTCTTGGTTTCTAATTCAATTCTTTTCACGAGAATGCGATCTTGTACTGGTCTAATTTTCATAAAACGAATTCCTCCAATTAAAACATTGCGCCATCTAAAAAAACGGCTGGTTGACATAGATACTTCTTGCCGCGGGATATTTCTATTCCACTATGACTGAAGTAGCAAGAGCTTAAGTTCATATGGAAACAAGTCAAGGGCTTCATGGATAAAAGTATTTTTGAGTCTATGTTTAATTTTTAACCAGGAATTTATTTTCCTCCTATTTTCTGAACACACTTTTAGTTTTCTGATTCTTTTAGAACCTAATTTAAGGAACTTTTTTTGGGGGACTTCCTTTCGAAGGAAGAGTTCCAATACGTTGTGTCTTCTGTCGATGCTAAGAGGAAATACCCAAATATCTGGATTTTAGGGAGGTTTTCCCACCCGTTTTATTTTTTATTCACGGGAAAAAATCCACTTTATTTAGCGGCTTCCTTTCAGCTAGATGCGCTAAATATAGGATCCCTTCTCATTAAACGGTAAGGCATATGAAGACTGGAATCCCTTGAGGAGTGCCGCCGGGCGAAGAGGGAAGGGGAGTGGTGGTTCTTTTTTTGTCATACCAACGCATTGGGGCCGGTTTAGAGACACCTAGATGGAGTAGGTTTGACTCCTTTTGTGATTTTAGATTTCCATTCTAGAAAGGAGAGGCCTTTGAGATTCCCTTTTTCTGGCTTGGAACTAGCTAGAAGTCTGCTTAATTAGGGTACTTTCGAAGTATTCTTAAAGGAATCTGAGTCGCGTTTTTTAGGGTATTGGTACCGGCTACATCGTAATCTTAGAATTGGGATAGATTTGAGTTAGGGACAGAGGCTCCCCTTAAAAGAAAAACCCCCTTTGTTCTCAGAACAAAGGGGGGCAGGGGGAATGCATACACGGAGGTCTAACGGTTAAGGGCAAACGGATTGAGGTCAGGAGAAATATTGCAATATCCTTCTGAGGTTCGTCCGTATTTGCATTGAGAGTCTGGTGCCTGATACCCAACAGACGGCAAGGGCTTATCGACAACCGCTGGAGATGGGCCGCTGCCCGCTGGTGCGAAAGTCGGCAGTGACATCGAAGTTTCTGATCCTGCGGCTCCAGGGTACATAAAGCTATCTGCGGAGCTAAAGTCTTGGCCTACATTAGGAAGAGAATTTCCGAAGCTAGTGGCCATACTTGGGACAGATGTGTCCGACACAGCCTGTCTCTTAACGGGAACATAAACCTCTGGCACGGCGGATGTGCAAATTGCTCCACAGTAAAAGGAACAGGCTTTTCCTGGAGATACGACGATTTCAATGTGTCCAGCAGTTGCGCTATATCCGCACTGGCCTGGCTTCCAAACAACGACACTGCCTACGGGAATATCTGAGCCCGAGACAGACATTTTTTTCAATTTAAAGTTTTGTAATAGACCTTGAACGTTGGGATTTGCCCATCTGGCAAAGTCATAGGCATGGCGGCTTCCTATAGGTAAATTCTCTATCTGACTTCCAAAGGTCCATTTAAGCGCCTTCCAGACTCTACCCCAGCAAGGATGGTAGCGTGTAAATTTATGTGTCTGTTTATTTTTAATGCAACAATTGCATTTCGTCAACAGCCGATTCTAGAGCATTCTGTCGAAGGCCCTTTAAACTCATAATCTTCTTTGAAGTAACAGGTGTTAATCTCCAGCCCATT
>CAIMVM010000012.1 GCA_903844895.1 uncultured Pseudomonadota bacterium | reverse complement strand
CTAGCAAAGCCTAAAATCATCCATGCGCTCTGGTAAGCTTGATACCCTAAATTGAACGACCCATGCTGGGAGCCGGATGGGCGAAAGGTCCAAGTCCGGTTCTGCGAGGACGGGGCAGGCAACTGTCCTCGTTACTCACGGGCTTGCCTGAGCAAGTCTGCATAAGTTTCATGTAGCGGCGTATTTCTCCTTGCCTATTCACTCGTAGTGGCGATCCTTAGCACGGAAGGAGCCGACTAAGTTTCGACTGAGTATTCAAATGCTTGATCCTTAATACAGTCGATGTTTTGTTTCAGCAAATAGGAATTATGGGACCTATCAATTTCGATTCCAAGCAGCAATGCCTCGAGCTTTATAGCCTCAAAAAGAGTTTCAAGAATTTTCATAGAGCTGCCAAATTGCAAGCTAACAAAAAGATGTTTATCTGTGCTTCTAATAGAAATCTTAGGGGTTTCAAATACTGCCTTTGACAACTGCGCAATTGTGTAGCTCAGTGAGCCAGGATTGAAAAGCACGTGTTCACTGACTTCCCCACTCACTACAACGGCATTAAAATCCCAACCCAATTTAGTCTCGACTAAACCTCGACGTAACGTATCCAAGGAAAATCGCTTTCCAACATTCAAGGTCCGATTTGCCTTAGCGAGCGCCAGATACTGGAATGACAGGAATCCGCTCGCTTTAAAAAGGCTTATTGTAAATGTTTCAAGCAGCCCACAAAACCATTTTTCCATGTGACCTAAATTAAACGCATGAGGTGCTTTAGAGTTCAAAAAAATGAACCCGATCACATCTCCGCTACCAAATACTGGTATGCAAAGCCCAGAAGTTAATCCCATGGAAGCGATGCGCTGAATAGAGCGCTGTCTAGGTGCAAGTTCGGCATTAAACGCTTCCTTTATGGCTTCGATATCCCCGAAGACTCTAACGCTTCCTGGTTGGATCTGAAACAAGCTCGAAGTCTCCCGAACAAAACAGGAATATCCTGGAGTCATGCTATCTGATGGAACTCTATCGGAACTTGCTGACTGCTCAAGTCTTATCTGGTTAGTCACTCCGAGGCGCCGCACGATAGCAACCCTGTCAACTACTTTAAGTTTTTCATGCTGTGCACAAAGATTTAGAATCGACTGTGCCAGAGTTCTACCAACACCACCGTTTACGGATTGGATCGCTAAAATAGCAAATTTAGCTAAGAAATCAGATTCAGCAGCAATAAAAGCTGACGGCAAGTTAGAAAAATCAATGGCCGACATTTTAAACGGAGACTCACTTTTCGACATACCTACCTCAGTTTAGGGGCGAAGCTGCCCAAATTTATAAAGCCATGAATGTTTTTTCTCTTGCTACCAACGTAACCGAATCTCTAAATCTCGCAAGGGATCGCAGAAAAAAATCCACCGGACAGGCGCACTCCAGTTCAAAACTCAATTTGAATCCGAGTGGCTTTGGACCTCAGTAATGCGACTAGGTAAGTAAGTTAACGGTTTAACTTATAAAAGTAAATGCATTATTATACTACATTCTGGATTAGCTATGTCAGAGATCAAACCATAATACATAGTAGTTGGTACAAATGACTATTGTGAAATGCCCCCTTGTCAGCTTTTTATAGTGTCACAAACTTCTTATAGAAGATGACTTTGACGAGGCTGGGATTAAGGCCTCGCTATTTTAGCAAAGCTTAATTAGGAGCTGAAGCAGTTAAAACAGTGCCAAGCAAAGAATTTAAATGACAGTGTCAATAGCCCAGCAGAACCTATCCCAAAATTGCTATCATCCACTCTCGAAGTCGAATAGAAGATCCCAGCGGGGAGGCGTGTTAGTGTGCGACTCCTTTGCACTACGCCAGGGATAAATGGCCCTAACCACGGGAGCCCAGCGCCAATTTTAAGGAGGTTGGATTTCCCCCTTTGCAGTACAAGTTTATTCTGGCTCTAGGTCTGAGGTTCGTTACAAAGCCATGCGGGCTAAATTCGATATAGAACCACGATGAATAGAACTACCATCAAAGGTGAGCCGGTCTTTGTTAGATTGCATTCCCCATTTCAGCTTTGGTTTTGGAGGCGAAATAAAATTAGGCGCTAGATATCGGACAGATAGAAGCGCTTATTGGGCTGAGAGCGAATATCCACAACTCCAATCTACGCTGCCATTTGAATAAGAAGCATCCACTTTACTCACCAAGGTATGGAGAACTACACGCCGTGGATATCCATTTTCTTGCGAATAGATTTTCAGATAAAGATCGTCTTTTTCTAGGACAGTTCCTAGTGAGTCAGGTCGATAGTTTGTAGAGATAGGCTTCGGTACATGCAAAGACATCTACTAAATGAGTCTGTAGCATTATCTATTTCTTTTTAGATCGTGAAGTAGGACGTGATTCTTTCTTTTATATTTGAAACGACGCATCTAAATTCATATCTTTTGAAAGATGTTGCTACGTACAGAGAGGTTTCTCGATTGCTCCGATCGCGACCTTCGTTGGCCTCCATCGATACTCGATGAGATCTTGGATTAGTCTTGCCAATAGACGCAAACCATTTGGAAGATCCAAAACCGGTTAAGGGAGGGGCTCTGAAACTTAATGGACTATTAGGAATGCGACTTTTGATTCAAAACAGTTCGCTTGGTGCTTGACATTATCTGGTTAACTCTTCGAAATTCCGCGCCCGATCTTAAGGCATGTCTCTTTTTTCTTGGTGATTACTAGGTAAGTCTTAAAACCATCCTCTTTTTCTCTGATATTTCTTTAAGTTTGTATGGAAGCATCAATGTCGACGGAAAAGTCGGGCTGACAGCGTTATGACATTCGTCTAAAAAACTTTGTTGGCTCTTCGGACGACATAAGGAAGTGTGAGGTCTATGGGATTTTCAGGGAGGCGCCTCGAAACTTGAATCAAATAGGAGTGAGTGAGTGTTTTGCGACTGAGGGCCTTACTAAGATCGTCAGGAGCAACTTCTGAAGAAGTTGTCACAGGCTAGTGGACAGAAGACATCATCATTGAGCTCAATGAACCTATGGCAGCTGCCACAAAGTTAAGACTGGAAATCAATGGAGCAGTTCGCTGCCTTCCCTCTTAGGCTAGACCAGATCCTCCCATTTAGGGTGAGAGTCCTTAAAAATCTTACAAACTACTGGCAACAAAAGGGAGCTTTTTATTTCTTACCGCATGTGGCGCGAATTTTCATTGACATACAATGATAAAGTTTTGAAATGGCGCTGAGTAGAAATCCAGGTTGTGTTAGAACCCAAGATGAGGCTTTTGCAAAAGAATTGTGTCTTGACATTAAATGGCAAAACGCTTGGAGAACGGATAAGTAAAAATAGACAATAATATTCAGTATCTACGCAGGCAGTGTCTTAAAGTTGTGCTAGATGAGGGGGGCTCTGAGAGGAAGATACCTCCTTGACCTTTTAAATAAAGAGCTTACCATTCCTATTGTCTTAAAAGTCCATTTGAGGAGGGAATCTATGAATTTTTTGAAGGTAACAGCACTGATTGCATTTTTGGGTCTGTTCACGGGATGTGGATGGCAGAGCATCCCGAAAGCGAAGAACTCTGTCGAAGCAGCCATGGCAGAAGTTACCAATCAATATAAGCGTCGATCGGATCTGATTCCTAACTTAGTTAAGGTTGTGCAAGGATACGCGAGCCACGAAAAGGAAACCCTTGAAGGAGTGATCGCTGCGCGCGCAAAAGCAACCAGTGTCAATCTAGATGCCTCGACCTTAGATCCTAAAAAAATGGCAGAGTTTCAGCAGGCCCAAGGGCAGCTTTCGCAAGCTCTAGGCAGACTCATGGTTATTTCAGAAAACTACCCGCAACTCAAAGCCGACCAAGGCTTTAGAGACCTTCAGGCTCAACTTGAAGGAACAGAAAATAGGATTACTGTTGCCAGAAACCGCTACATTGAGTCCATTAAAGAATTTAACGACTTGGTGACAGTTCCCCCAACAAGTTGGACAAACAGTTTGTTCTACCATAATGAAAAAATGCCTCAATGGGATGTCACTGCTGAAGAGAAGACCAAAATAGAAACAGCACCAGAGGTAAATTTTGGTAAGTAGATTCATACTGGGGATTTTCTCCCTGTATCTATTCTATTCGCCCTTGAGCTTGGCGAAGTCCATACCAGACCTTACGTCTCCTGTGATGGATGAGGCGCAACTGTTAAATAGCAATGAAAAAGCAGAGCTTGAAAGAATGCTTATGTCTCTGTTTGACCAGGGTGGAAGCCAAATCGTGGTCTATACAACCCCAAGTCTTGAACAAGAAGATATCGCTTCCTATTCCATACGGGTCGTAGACAAATGGAAGCTTGGTAATGCCAAGGCTGATAATGGTGTCCTACTTCTTGTCTCTAAAGGGGATAGAAGGATTCGCATTGAAGTGGGTCAAGGTCTTGAGGGAGTTTTGGTAGACGCCTATTCCAAGCGCATCATAGACCAGGTGATCACCCCTTATTTTAAAGAAGGTCTGTTTTCTCGAGGGATTTTTGCTGGTGTCGATGCGATTATCAGGTATACCGATCCAGATAAAGCGGGAGCTCCGGTGTCCCCTCCTGCACAGAGACGTCGTCAAAGTAGTCCTTTTTCTATTCTTCTATTTCTCCTTATTTCCATTTTCATTTGGATTGCACATGCCTTTGGCGGGCGGCGCGGACGGTATGGATTGGGCAGTTATTCCGGAACTGGATTTGGCGGTAGCGGTCGAGGTGGTTTTGGCGGCGGTGGTTTTGGCGGCGGTGGTGGCGGTGGTTTTTCAGGCGGTGGCGCTTCAGGGGGATGGTAATGGCAGATTGGTCAACAAGGGTATTATCCGCAGAGCAAAAACTTCAGATTGAAGAGGCCATTGCAAAGGCTGAGCTTTTGACAAATGCAGAAATGGTCCCCATGATAGTTCGGCGGAGCTCAGAGGCCCATGAATCCATTAGGGGTTTTGTTTTAGGCACATTGCTAGGCCTCATGACGAGTTATGTTCTCGCGGAATTTTTTGCCTTACATGGGTATGCTTATTTAATACCTGGACTTGGAGCTTTGGGCTTTTTTGCCTCATATAGTCCAAGTTTTGCCAGACTCTTGGTTGGAAGTACGGAAAGGCGAAGAGCAGCTGAAATACGCGCTGAACTAGAGTTTTCCAGGCTCAAAATATCAAGAACTAAGGATAGAGTAGGGATTTTGCTCTTTGTTTCTGAATTCGACCATCAAGTAGTCGTACTTGCCGATGAAGCTATTGCGAAGGTTCTTGATTCCGGCACTTGGTCAGAGGTTTGTTCTATGATTATTTTAGGACTTAAAACTGGTACTTTTAGTTCTAGAATCATCGAAGCTATTGGCAAAATGGGCAATTTATGTGCGGTAGCCTTTCCTCCAAAGTCTGTTAATATAAATGAGATTGAAAACCATATTATTGTAAAAGACTGATGGTCCATTTTAAAAAAAGAAAGACGTTTCATCGAGCTCCTCCTGGCAGTTCTCCTGGTACCTTATCTCGAAGAGACGATGCGAGTGAGACAGAGTTTGAAGTGTTTTCTTACTCAGAAAAAGATCTTTTTGAACAATTGAATCCGCCGCTTGATACCATAAAAGATCTTTTAAGGGTGAATCCCGTCACCTGGGTTAAGATTATGGGGCATAAAGACGTAGAGAAGATTACAAAAATCGCTGAGATTTTTGGAGTTCATAGCCTAACATTGGAGGATATGTTCCATGTCCACCAGAGAGCTAAGTTTGAGTCTTTTGAGAAATACAACTTTTTAGTTATCAATGACCTGACACCTGCAGATCTCTACGTGAAAAGGCAAACTTCATTTGTTATTGGCAGTAATTTCATACTATCATTTCACGAGTCGCGAAGCGCTGTTTTAGATCCGGTAAAGGAGCGTGTTAGAAAGAGTTTGGGGCATCTTAGACAAAAAGGCGTAGACTATTTAGCATATGCCTTAGTAGATACGTATATCGACCATTTTTTTCCTGTGGCAGAATTCGCCCATTCGTCAATCGATAGTCTCGAAGCCAAGCTTATTGCCGATACGACTTTAGGTGAAGTTTTGGTAATTCATGACCTTAAGGTAAAGCTTAATCGCCTCTATCAAATCATTTGGAACCATAAGGAAATGTTCGGTCATCTGACGAGGGAGGCGGACTCGCCTTTTAGCGCAGAGATAAGACTCTATATGCGTGACTGCTATGATCACACACTGCAACTGTTAGATTATATTGAGATGCTAAGAACCATGGTGTCTGGTCTTTTAGACTTACATATAACGTTGCAAAACACCCGTGCTAATGAAGTCATGAAGTTTCTCACAGTCATCACCACGATATTTATTCCCCTGTCTTTTGTTACCGGACTCTATGGTATGAATTTTAATACAGAGACATCGCCATTCAATATGCCAGAACTAAACTGGGAATACGGATATCTCGCCGTCTTGCTACTTATGGCAAGTATTGCCTTCGGGCTGGGGTGGTATTTCTATAAGAAAAAGTGGGTTACATCATTTAAGATTGAGCCCATTCACCATTCTGTACCCACTAAACTCAGATAGTCTTTTTTTTGTAGAGATAGCCAAAACTTCTCGTAAGTCACGAATCTAGGCGCTTTCAAGTCCAGCGCGTCTGCATATTCCTATGTCGCCAGATCAGAAAACTATCCTTTGATGAGTGCTGCGACAAACATCGAGTCAGCATTGTCTTTAGGGGCGCCGAGCATTTGCATTTGACAGAGCTTAAACTGCCCATTTTCAGCTAAAAAACGCTCAATAATCGCTTCATTTTCCTCGACAAAAAAGCTGCAGGTTCCATAAACTAGGGTTCCCGATGGCCTTAAAGCCTTAGAAGCTTCACTCAGAATGTTAAATTGGAGATCAGTCAAACTCTTCAACTCATCCTGGTTGAGCCTAAATTTAGTGTCTGGATTTCGGCGCCAAGTTCCGCTTGAGGAACATGGTGCATCAACCAAGATGCGATCAAACCCGCCGCGTGTTAGCGCCTCTCGTGGGAGCTCGGGTGCCTTTCGAGAATCCCATGCCATCGTCCTTACGTTGTGGAACTTGGCTTTTTTAGCTCGCCTTTTGACTTCTTCCAACTTCCAGCTTCTTATGTCACTGGCAAGGACGGCGCCTTTTCCTCCTAATGCAGAAGCGATCTGCATGGTTTTTCCACCGCCACCAGCACAGGCATCCCAAATGATTTCTCCGGGTTTCGCTAAAAGTGTGTCCCCGATAGATTGGCTGGCGTAGTCTTGAACTTCTAGCAAACCGTTTTGATAAGATAAATTGCTATAGATTCCCTTATTGCCAGAAACTTTTAAGGCTGAACCGAGATCTTCTACCTCAAATCCGTCACTTTTGAGATTTTGAAGAATTGCTTTTTTTTGGTCGAGGTGGTTTATGCGTAACCAGAGGGGAGGTCTGACATTTTGACTTTGGATCCATCCTTCCAGGTCCCAATTGGACTTCTGAGCTCGAGCTTCTAAAAATGTTTGATACCAGGGATGAATGCCTTCAAAAATTAAAGTTTGTCTGAGGTTCCTATCATTGTTCTCTACGGCAGCCATGCGCTCGATAAGCTTAGGAAAGATAGAAGCACTATCAAAACTTCTTAAGCTCTCCCAAATTTCACTGGGCTCGGCGACTCTTCGCTCAAGGTCTCGACCTAAATACTGTTCTAGAATCCAGACGCCATAGCGGAAGACGAGGAACATACCGTCACTTATAAGCTTTCGGTCAGTGGAGCCATATTGTTTCATGGATTTAAATTTGTCAGAAAGCCATTTGTCAACCTGTGGTAGTTCCTTTTGCAGGCGTAGACTGTCCCAAAGAAGTCCCATATGTCGTAACCGATTGGGGTGAGAAAATAGGGTCTGGGGTGCTGAACTCATTTTTGGATCCTTTTTTAAGCTGCAAGAAGGGACATAGCTTAACCAGGCGCAAAATACAAATCATTGAAGTAGGCGGAAAAAAAATGTTACTCAACCTGGAATGTAGCAAGGGGGGCTTCGTGCTAAGGCAGACTTTTAAGGTGCGCGCTAAAGAAAATTCGAAGTTAATACAGCTTGTTATGGACAAAAGCGGACTGTCCCCAGAAGACGCCAAGGGGTTGGTTGAAATGGGGGCCGTATGGAGTTTAGATTCTAAAATGGCCCATAGGTCTCGCCTTAGGGACTCTCAGTCGACTATTTTGGCAGGTAACAGCGTCGGTATTTTCTTGGATCAAAAGCTTTTAAAGGCTTTTCAGGGAGAAGGACAGGGGGCCGTCTCAGGTTTAGGGGAGCCTTTTTTAGTTTCTAAACAACCGTCTTTTGAAGTGTGGTTTAAGCCTTCAGGCTGGGTGTCTGAGGGCAGTCCTTACGGGGATCATCTTTCCATAGAGCGTTTTGCCAGCAAGAAAAACCGGGAAGCTCATGCTGTAAATCGCTTGGACCGCGAAGTTGCAGGCTTGATGATAGTGACCTTTGACGGAAAGTCCTTTGCTGGTCTTCAAAAAAATTGGGGGCATTGGCAGAAAATCTATCAAGCTGAGGTATTGGGCCAATTGGAACTTCAGATTATTGAATTGCCCCTTGACGGTAAAGATGCCAAGACGAAGGTTATTTCCCAGCGTTCCCTGGGCCATACAAGTCAGGTGGAATTGGAGTTAGTAACAGGAAGATTCCATCAAATTAGACGCCATCTGGAGGGTGTCGGACATCCCGTCATGGGGGATCCTAAATATGGAAGAGGGAATAAGGATTCCCGCGGTCTAATGCTTCGCTGCATAAAGTTAGTCTTTCAGGACTTGGTATTTGAAGTTCCGAGTACCGACCGCCTTTTCTAAAGGAAAGCTTCCTTTCAGCTAAGGGAAAGACATAGGGAATTCGTCTCTTAGTGATTATTTGTGACTATTTTTAGAACTCTTGTATGAGTACTACTCTAAATATCTTTTAATTGATATGATTCCTATGGGAGATGATTCCAGACGTCAATTTCGATATAAAATAGTAGAACACCAAATGGGAGATAAGTATGATCAGGTATTCCTTTGCTGCCACACTAATCGTCGTTTCCGCTTGTGGAAGGGTAGATCTACCATCAACGGAAGAGGCGTTTCTTGGAAATATTGTTGGCACTAGTTTGGAAGATAAAACCATCACTTTAACATATGATGATGGTCCATCAGAATATACTCTGCCCCTCGCTAAGTGGTTGCATGCGAATGGAATCAAGGCAACTTTTTTCGTAGTGGGTTCCAAAGTCGCTGGCAATGAGAATACTCTCCTACAACTAAAAGAATTAGGCCATTTAATTGGGAATCACACCTTTTCCCATCGGAAAATGACGACTTTGACCCAGGCTCAAGTTTTAGATGAGATGGAGTCCACTCATAAGTTGATAGCACCCTACGTAGATCAAAATTTCCTTTTTAGGGCGCCTTTTGGTGCTTGGTCTAAAACATTGTCTGATTTGCTAAATGCAAGTTCCCTCTCCTTCTACGCAGGCACTATCTTCTGGGATATAGGTGGGCAATTAACAGGCAACTATGCTGCGGATTGGAACTGCTGGAGTGCCAATATTTCTGTCGTGGAATGCGGCAAGCGTTATGAAGCAGAGGTAAGGGATAAGGGACGAGGAATTGTTCTCATGCATGATATCACGGAACAAACCTGGCAAATGAGTCGTTATTTAATCCCGCGCTTAAAAGAACAAGGTTATAAGTTTGTAAGAGCAGATGAAGTTCCCAGGATTAAAACAGCACTTAAGACAAATGGTCCGCTGATATGAACTCTCTTTTAATTAGAAACGGAATTTGCGTTCTACCTGGAAGAACTATAAAGGCAGATGTCTTCATGGAAAATGGGTCTATCGTCGAGATAGGCCAGGTAAGGCGGTCAGCTACCCAAGTGATTGAGGCGGAAGGGCTCCACGTCCTTCCAGGCATCATTGACAGTCAAGTGCATTTTAGAGAACCAGGATTGACCCACAAAGAGGATCTCGAGTCTGGATCAAGGAGTGCGGCATTAGGTGGTGTTACTAGTTTTTATGAAATGCCCAATACAAATCCATCCACCACCACGGTGTCTGCCTTACAGCATAAAATTGATATTGCACGGCGAGTTTCTCGAGTCAATTTTGGTTTTTTTATCGGCGCAACGGACAGCAATCTCGAAGAACTTATAGCTGCTCAGTCCGTGGAGCATTGCGTAGGGATTAAAATTTTTCTTGGTTCTTCAACCGGATCGTTGCTGCTGAATGATCGAAAGAAGCTTAAAGAAATATTTTTGAAGACAAGATGTCCCATAGCCATTCATTCCGAAAACGAAGAAGTTCTGCTGAGAAGAGTGGATATTAGAAATAATGCCTCATCAGCAGTCTCCCATCCTGATTGGCGCAATGTGGAATCCGCCCTAAGTTCCACTAAAATGATCGTCGAGCTAGCTCGCGAAACAAACCGAAAGATCCATGTATTGCATATAACTTCCAAAGAAGAGATTGATTTTCTGTCTGCTCATAAGGATCTCGTCACCGTCGAAGTTCTCCCCCAACATTTGACCCTCTTTAGCCCAGATTGTTATGAACGACTTGGCAACTATGCTCAAATGAACCCTCCCATTCGCACAAAAGATCATCAAGAGGGCTTGTGGCGTGGCGTATTAAACGAAGTTGTAGATGTGTTGGGATCAGATCATGCTCCTCATACTAGAGAAGAAAAAGATCGTCCTTATCCTAATTCGCCAAGCGGAATGCCCGGGGTTCAAACCATGGTTCCCATTATGCTCAATCATGTGAATCAAGGCAGGCTGACACTAGAACGTTTTGTCCATATGGCATCCACCAGGCCGGCTCAAATCTATGGAAAAAACAAAGGGCGGATTGGAGTCGGCGCCGATGGCGACTTGACTTTGGTTTCGATGAGTAAGAACCATACCATCACAAATGGTGAGCAAGCGACCAAGTCGGGTTGGACACCATTTGCTGGGATGGAAGTACGCGGCATGCCGGTCTATACTATCGTCGGGGGGCAGGTAGTTATGGCTAACGGCCAACTGCTTGAGGCAGGAAAGCCTCAGCTCATCTAGCCCGCTTAATAGCAGAATTCTAAAATGCAAATTTTAGAGTTCTTCGATATTTAAGGACATTTTAATCAACACCATTTCATCGTAGCTAGGTTTTAGGGAACCAGTTTCAAAGAGTGAGATTCTACTTTGGCTGCAACCCACAGCAGCTGCTAGATCGTTTTGGGTGAGTTTCATTCGTCTACGTTTTAACTTCAGGTCTTTATGGTTCATGGCGTCCTCCAATGTTTTGGCCCTTATAGCGAGCCTTCTAGAAAAGTAAAATATTTAAAATAATTTTGAACCATAGGAAAAATGTATGGTCCTCAAAATCGAAAGCGTATTACGGACTAGAATATTGAAAAAAGCAATGACTCGTGGCGTTTAGCTACAAACACCATCAGGTCCTTATCTTCTGTAACATAGGAGGATGTGATGACACTATGTATCGGGAAAGCATTTGGTGGAGAGTCGATTTGGGCAAAATTGGGCCTGCCATGGCCTAGCGAAATGCCTAGGATTCGTCTAAGAAACAGGCGGCTTTCCAAACAGGCGTTAAAGATACTGTTGGCATAGCATGCGAGGGGTGTCATTTGACATCTCCTGAAATACCTTCCCCCCCCCAACATAGAACATGAGTCCTTGGTTCCTTCAATTGTTGTCGATAGAGATGCGCATGACGGAAATGTCACAATACGGGATCCAAAATGTTTAGCTGACAAAACTCTCGGGACGCTTACAAGCAACGGATTGATAACTTTTTGCGGTGTGTTCCTGCGGGAGAACGTCAAAAAAATAGAGTCCTACGTGGCTCAAAAGATTAAAATTCTTACCTTCGGCCTAGCTCCCCTGGAAGTGTGACAGGATTACGACTTTAAACCGTGTCCTTTGGAAAGAAAATGAAAGCATAGAGTCGTAAAAAAAATCGCAAGTCCAAAAGAAACAAAAAGGGCAGTCGTGGTCTCGACCTCGCTTAAACCCGTGTAACCGTATCTAAATAGACTCACCATATACAATATAGGGTTGAGATGACTTAACGAGCGCCAAAATTCAGGTAGTATGGATACGCTGTAAAAAACGCCCCCTAAGTAGGTGAGAGGAGTTAGAAAAAACGTGGGGACAATATTAATATCATCAAACTTCTTTGCAAAAAGACCATTTAAAAAACCAGCAGAGGAAAAAAGCCAAGCACTCACAAACACGCTCATAAGGGCTATCCAGGGATGATTAAAGTGCAACGGAACAAAAAGGCTTGAAATAAAAGTAACAATT
>CAIMVM010000011.1 GCA_903844895.1 uncultured Pseudomonadota bacterium | reverse complement strand
TGCAGAACACATTGAAAAATATTATTGGAAGCCTATCTTTTGGAGCAGGACGTACTGCCTTTTGACTGTCGGTGGGGCTCCGCTGTCAGTGCTCAAGCTGTATATTGAAAATCAGGCGGAAGTCGAATAGGCCGCTCACCTGGCTTTGCTCGGATCACGGCAGTCGGCTTTCACCACCAGCCAAACCCGTCTGGTTCCTCGCTGGCTCGGGACGGGCTATGGCTGGAGTACTTGCCGACAATCCGATAGAAACCTATAAGGCGATCCAAAATAAAGGCTACGTTAGAAAAATAACAAGTTAATAGGCATTTTTATTTATAAAACCACTAATAAATGTCATCAAAATGATCTTTGCATCCAAGAGGATCGACCAATTCTGAATATAATAGAGATCAAATTCAATACGCTTTTCCAAACTTGTATCACCGCGCCATCCGTTGACTTGGGCCCAGCCGGTGATGCCTGCTTTGACTTTATGGCGCAACATATAACCTGGAATTTCTCTGCGAAATTGGTCGACAAAGACAGGTCTTTCAGGTCGAGGCCCCACTAAACTCATTTCGCCCTTTAAAACATTGAGCAGTTGAGGAAGTTCATCAAGGGAGGTTTTTCTCATAAAACTTCCTAACTTAGTTGCTCGATTATCAGTAGGCTGAGCCCAGACCGCCCCTGTCTTCTTTTCTGCATCTAAGGGCATGGATCTAAACTTTAAAATATCAAACGGCTTTCCGTCTAATCCCATACGTTGCTGCCGATATAGAATGGGGCCGCGAGAGCTAAGTGGAACTAAAATGGAAAGAAAAATCATAATCGGAGAAAATAGCGTGAGTGCCACAATGGCTCCGACTATATCAAAAAGTCTCTTCGCCACATATCCGGAGCCCGAAAGGGGGCTTTCATGAAGGGATACGACCGGATATCCTTTAATCAAGTCAATGCCTGGAGTAAACTTTGTGTATTTAAGAACATCAGGAATGATCCGCAAACTTCCGACCTGATTCGCCATCACCCCAAGGCCCTGACTTAACGTTTCAAAGCCGGCGTTGGGAACCGCCACAATCACGGACTCAATGCGATGAGTCGCAAGATAATCAATCCAAGACTCAGGAATGGACTCTGACTCCAACCCGCCGCATTTAAAGGCCTCCCCTGTGGAAATAACTTTAGCGACTCGATAGGACCTCAAATCAGACGTTTCCATGATAGATAAAGCGGATGTTACAAGATCCTGATCCGAAATGACTAGGACCCTAACCGGGTCTTTGGATTTTTGCCAGGCTCTAAAGAACTTGCGAATCAAACTTCTCCCGGTTACCAAGAGAATGGGTGAAAGCGCCATAAAAACTAAGGTCACTCCCCTAGAGTAGCGATACTCTTCATAAAAATAAGAAAATGCCACAAAACTCACCGAAAGGAGTATAGCGGCAGGAATAAGATCCACGGATTCCAGTAAGGGAGTGCGATGTTTTCCAGTTCTTTGGTAATGCCCCGTCAGAGTAAATGACAACACCGTTAAAACCCATAAAAAGGGAATGAGCTTCGCATAGAGTTCTAAATCTGGAATGCCTTTAGGAGCAGGAAAAATAGGAGTAAAGCGAATAAAATAACTTCCTAACCAAGCAACAGTTACTGCCGCTAGATCCATAAGAATGCGAAACGTTATCAACGTATTTTTTGCTTCTCGATTCAAAACCTACTCCATCAACTTTTTTATCTGATCCTGCATCTTAACTTTAAAGCCATTCAAAGAATAACCCAAGGCATACTCAGAGATTTTCTCAGTATTAAAATGCCTTTCATCAAATTTTTGTAGAACAGCTTCGAGAGAGCTTTGATTGCCAGGTTCAAAAAAAACGCCTGTTTCCCCTTCCACAATAAAATCAAGCGCTCCCCCAGCCCTTGATGCTATGACAGGCGTACCACACGACATGGCTTCGATGGCAATCATTCCAAAATCCTCTACCCCTGGAAAAAGCAGGGCTCGGGCATTTTGAAGCAGTGACACCCACTCGGCCTGATTCGGACCAATTCGAAACTGTGTCGAAGGGCCAGCAAGCGCTCGAAGCTTAAGCTCCTCGGGTCCTGACCCAGCGACAATCAACCGAACCCCCAATGCTTCAGCTGCCTTGATAGCAAGATCGAATCGCTTATAAGGCACCAAAGCTCCAGCAACCAAGAAATAATCGCCGCATTGATCCTTTTTAGGAAATCCATGGAGATCAATGGGAGGATGAACCACTACCGCATCACGACCGTAATAAGTTTTCACGCGGCCCGCTACAAACCCTGAGTTTGCGACAAAAAGATCGACTCTCTCAGCGGAAGTCACATCCCATTTTCGCAAGCAGGCAAGGCCCCACTCTATCAACCAGCCGACCACCGGAAAATCAAGGAAGCGTCCAAAATACTCTCTTTTTTGATCCCAGGCGTAGCGCATGGGCGAGTGGATATAGCATAAATGCCGCCCGTGGGCTGGCTTCTTGGCCCCTTTGGCAACACAGGAAGACGTGGAAATGATGAGATCGTATTCTGAAAAATCGAAGGATTCTATGGCCCAAGGTAAAATGGGAAGCAATGCTTTTCTAAAACGAGTCCACCTACTAAGTTGTTTTAACACCCTGATATCACGCTTCTTAAGCTCCTCGGGCAGGCAGTTTCGGTCTAAAAAAAGCGTATAAATGGGCGCCTCTGGATAAAGTCGGGCAAGTTCGAGAAGAACCTTTTCACCGCCTCGCCAAGTGACCAACCAATCGTGAACTAGAGCTGTCTTAACATTCATTAATGTTTCCCTTTTCGTCCACAGTTTAGCAGTCCTAAAAAAAATTGCCTTCCATTTTATCGAGTTTGATAATTACGTGTTTCACATGTTTGAATTCGTACCACATTTCTCAATAGTGAATCTAGGTTAGAAGTCTCTTTCCTATCCGTAAATACACTTATATTGCTCTACTTTTTGGTAGCTATGGCACGAGTCAGCTATACTTGAAATATGAAACAATTACCTAGGAACATGAAAAGACCACGACTCTCGCCCGACCACTTTTGGGGACGAGGTTTTGGCCCTTACCTGCTTTAAACCCGCCGATTATGCTTTTACTCTTTCACCTTTATGACCTAGCCTGCTGGAGGAATCGTCTTCGATGAATGAACTAAGTGCAAGAGTACCTGGGATGCAAGGCTTTGATGCCAGAGCGATGCTTCTTGAGGATGCAGCAGCTCCCACACGCACTTCAGTTTTTGAGGCCTTTCCAGAAATTATAGGCAGAAGCCCGGTAATGGTTGATACCCTGGAAGCTGTTTTGAAGATTGCTAAATCCAATGGTGCCGTGCTCTTGTTAGGAGAATCCGGAACCGGCAAAGAATTGATTGCTTCGGCCATCCACCGTCTTTCCCAAAGGGCTGTAAATCGTTACATCGCTATCAACTGCGGCGCGATTCCTGAAGATCTCTTAGAGGCAGAGCTATTCGGTTACGAAAAGGGTGCCTTCACAGGCGCAGATCGAAAACGCCTAGGCTACTTTGGTGAAGCGCACAGAGGAACCATTTTCCTTGACGAAATTGGAGATATGCCCCTTCGCCTCCAAGTAAAGCTTTTGAGGGTTCTTCAAGAAAAAAGATATTCCCCCCTGGGCGGAAATCACCCGCTGGAAGCTGATGTTCGCATTATTGCCGCTACCAATGTCGATCTAGTAAGAGCTGTACAAAATGGCAAGTTTAGGGAAGATCTCTTTTATCGGCTTAACGTCCTTCCCGTCTTTATGGCGCCGTTGAGAGAAAGAGGTGGGGATATCATGTCCCTTCTCAGTCATTTCCTTGTAAAAGCCAGCATCGACCATGGCATGGACGAGCCTTGCCAATTTTCAAATGATGCCCTAAAAATCTTGCACAACTACCGTTGGCCGGGAAATGTCAGGGAACTTCAAAACGTCGTAGAAAGAGCTGTGGTATTATCTGGCGGTGGAATGATCGGAGTGTCTCAGCTCCCTAGAGAAATTTTGGATTCTCATCAATTGGCCCAACCAAGTCCTGCAGCTGAATTTGCAGTCCTAGACAGTTCCTCTCAGACGACCAGCAATATGCCCTCCCCCCTCTTTGAAACCTTCGATGCCACCTCTCTCATGGCCATCACCGGAAGTGAAGGCAAAGTGTCCCTTCCCCATGAAGGTGTGGATTTGCAAGTCTTAATGGAAATGATCGAGAACACTCTGATCATCCAGGCACTAGAACGTACCGGCAACAATAAAAATCAAGCCGCAAAACTCTTAGGCTTAAACCGCACCACCTTGGTAGAACGCCTCAAAAAAAGAAAAATTGGCTTTGTAAATGGAACGATGGCTGAGTTTAAAAAGCAGCCTACCTAAATTCTAAGATTCACAGCTGTTCAGAATTGCCAAAACACAAAGTAAAAGAACTTATGAAGGCGCCCCTACGATGAAGGCGCCACATAGGCTCTGGAGTTATTTTTCACCGAGCGCTGAACCTCATAAACTCTGGGCAAGGACCAAACTTGCTGCGATTATCGAAGAATGGAAGGCGCGACGAAAGTGACTGGAAAATCAAAGCTTCTATGAGCTCTGGAAGAGAATTGTGTTTTCCATTTGCGTCTCCAACACCGGCGACAATCTTCGAAATCACGGATTTCTTCTCACAAATCAGGGATGGAAGCTGTCTCCTGCTTACGACATGAATCCAAATCCCTTCGGAAATGGTTTGAGCCTAAACATTTCTGAATTCAGCCATGAGCTGAGCCTAGAGCTTGGCTTAGAAGTTTCTTCAGACTTTAGATGGGAACGAAAGAAGACCGAACGAATCGTATCTAAAATTAAAGACGAAGTTTCGAGATGGCCGACACTCGTGAAACAGCTAAAGATATCTAAGACCGAACAAGTGCAAATGGCAGAAGCCTTTCGACTCTAAGCTAAAAAGTATTTGGCGGCGCTTCAAGCAGTCGCCAACGAAGTTTCGACACAGGCCCCCATAAAACCAGAATCGACGATTTCTACATTTCAAATGCAGCATGTGCCGCAAAATCTGCCACAAAAATGTAGAATTCGCCGATTCATCTCATTACAGCATGTTACGAAGCTCGAAAAATCCCCCTTGTTGGTATGGGAACCTTTTGGGCGCGAAATTACAGTCGTAAGCAACCAATATTCCCGCCCTATTGGTATTTTTGATAGCATAAAAATACAAAAAAGTGTATTTTTATGTGGATAGTTCTTTATGGTTGGAGTTTATTCAAATGTTTCGGACTGCTATGGCCTCTCTGGAAGAATGGATCGGTTCAAAAAAAAGGAAATCTTTGATTATGAAGGGAGCCAGGCAGGTTGGCAAGACTTGGCTCGTTCGCGAGTTTTGCAGGCAACAAAATCTGAATCTCATAGAAATCAATTTTGAAAAGCAGGAGATTTTTAAGAAAATCTTTGACGGCTCGATCGAACCTCATGATGTCATCCAGAATATAGAGGTGATAACAAAACAACAAGTTGGAAAAAATGCTCTCATCTTTTTTGATGAGGTACAGAATTGCCCCATCGCGCTTACTTCGTTGAAGCATTTTACAGAGAGCCTCCCGAGCGTTCCGGTTGTAGCGGCAGGCTCCTACTTGGGCTTGGCATTGAAGAGCGAAACAGTGAGTCAGCCTGTTGGGTATGTTGATGAACTTTGTCTTTACCCCATGTCTTTTGAGGAGTTTTTAAGAGCGACGAACCCTCATGACGCTCTCATTCAAGTTTATCTCGGCGAAGTCAAAGTAAATGCAGCCATCCACTCTGAGCTTCTCAAATTGTATCGGCATTTTTTGTTTGTAGGCGGCATGCCTGAATGTGTAAAAACCTGGGTTGAAGCTGACAGCTTGCTCCATGGCATGAATGATGTTCGCCGCGTTCAACAAACTCTTCTATCTCGTTTTAAGGCCGACTTCTCCAAGTATTTTGCTCGAGATGCTTTTCACATCACTCGCACTTGGGAGCTAGTTGCAGAACAACTCACACACGATTTTTCTGCCGTCAAGCGATTTCAGTTCAAGGGGCATATTCCTGGAAAACGTGACTATCGGGCTTTTTCTGACTATTTTGCCTGTTTGTCAGCGTGTGGACTTATTCATTTAAGCCACGTGATAAATCATCCCGTATATCCTTTAAGAACTCAAAAAAAGGACTCTCTTTTTAAGTGTTACTATTTTGATACAGGTCTTCTTCTAGCGGAGATTGATTATGATTTCGATCTCCTTTCGCCCAACTCTGACGCAATATTCAAAGGGCCCATAGCTGAAAATTTTGTCGCCTGTGAGCTCTCCAAAAGGAATACGGTGTTATATTCCTATATTAAACAGAACTCCACGGCAGAAATCGAATTCCTCATTCAAAAGAGAAACCATGTTATTCCGATTGAGGTTAAGAATAATTCAACAAAAGCAAAAAGCCTCAGTTTTTATATGGCAGAGTTCACCCCGGAGCACGCTGTAAAACTCTCTCAAAGCATGGGTGGCGAGTCATCCGGTTTTTTGCATTTGCCGGTATATCGGGCCGCATTCGCAGCCTCATCATGAACCATGCTTGATGCGGTTTAGACAACTGCACTTTCTCTGATCCATCGCTCTCATGTAATTTGGACTTCGCCCACGAAAAATGCCATTCGCAACGAACTTTCCTGGATAAAGTAGAGCCTTTGTTTATGTGACTAGTAGAACTTGCCAGTGTAAGTCTTGCATTATCTTCTAGCTGCAAGCCTGACCCATCCAACTACTTACACACTTTGACATGTTCATGGTTCCATCTAAATCATAGTGCCACGCTCATTTTGCGGCAGACCAATGAATCCCTTGATACTCGCTAATATCGAATGGATCAAGCGATTCGGCTTCAAGTCGACAGTATTCGCCATGGGTAATGAAGAGTTTAAAACCTAAAGAACTAGGTCTTGCTCTGCTTCTCTGGCTCTCGAAAAAGACAAGAGAAGTAGAGCTTATAGATTCACGATTACATCGTTAAAATTTCTTTTTCTTTTTTTGCGACCTTCTCATCGATCTGCTTGCAATAAGCGTCGGTGTTTTTTTGAATCAGCTCTTGAGCTTTTTTAGAATCATCTTCGGAAAGAATCTTGTCTTTTTCTTCTTTTTTTACAGACGTATTCAAATCCTGACGTACTTTTCTAACCGCAACCTTAACGTCTTCGCCCATTTTGTGAATTTGTTTGGCGATGTCTTTACGGCGTTGCTCATTAAGCGGGGGGACGGGAAGACGAATGACATTTCCATCATTGTTGGGCTGTATACCGACATCAGCTACCTGAATCGCTCGTTCAATGTTTTGAATCGATTTTTTATCAAAAGGTGAAATCACAATCGTTCTGGCGTCAGGCGTAGAGATGGAGGCAACCTGATTGATGGGGGTGGGTGTTCCATAAAAGTCGACTTTAATGCCATCTAAAAGGGTTACTGAGGCCCTTCCCGTTCTAACCCTAGCTAAGTCCTGATCAAGGGCAACAAGCTTCTTATCCATTTCTGCTTTACAAAGTTTATTAAAGTCAGTCATCTTTATCTCCTAAACAATAGCTCTATTAAAATTATAGTAACGAGGGATTACTGAACTAAGGTCCCCACGCTGTCGTCTTCTAAAGCTCTCAACACACATCCTGGTTCATCAAGTTTAAAGACTTTGATGGGAAGCTCTGCCTCCATGCACATCGTAATCGCAGTCGCATCCATAACCTTCAATTGCTTTGCGATGACTTCAAGATAGGTTAAGCGATTGAACTTTTTGGCGCTTGGATTTTTCATGGGATCCGAATCGTAAATGCCATCGACTTTAGTGGCCTTTAGAATCAGGCTGGCCTCAATTTCTTGAGCTCTTAATGCCGCAGCGGTATCGGTGGTAAATAAGGGATTTCCTGTGCCACCGGCAAAAATAACAATCCGATCCTTTTCAAGATGGCGCATAGCTTTCCGTCTGACATAGGGCTCGGCCAGCTCCATCATCTTTATAGCCGTTAATACTCGTGTGTGTAAACTAAAGCGATTCTCAAGGACTGCTTGCAAGGCAAGGGCATTGATACATGTTGCCAACATTCCCATGTAGTCAGCACTGGGGCGATCCATACCAAAGTTTTCTGCTAAGGAACCCCTCCAGAAGTTACCTCCTCCAATCACACAAGAAACTTCATATTTCGCTTTCTTTAGGCTCGCAATTTCTTGAGCCACCATGAAAATCGCATCTTCGTCTATCCCATTAGCTTTGGGCCCTCCAAGCATTTCTCCTGAAAGTTTAAGCATGACGCGGCGATTTTTTATTGGCATGGGCAATCCTTTTTTAAATCTTTACATAACATCGAGACTCACTCTAATACTTTACCCCACCACCAGACAAGGCCAGATAACAAATAACCTCGTCAGAAACGAGGTTATTTGAAAAATTGAGGGTCTCTAGGACATTCAGATTAATTCTTAAGCTGAGCCGCTACTTCTGCTGCAAAGTCAACTTGGTTACGTTCAATTCCTTCACCCAGTTGGAAGCGAGCAAATGCTGTTAGATCCGCCTTGATGCCAGTACTTTGAACATACTTGAGAACGCTGAACTTCTGTTCTTTGACAAACGGCTGGTCCACTAAGCAAATCTCTTGGAAATACTTGTTAACTTGGCCTGTCAAAATCATCTCTAACTTATCAGCAGCTTTGCCTTCTTCTATAAGCTTCTTGCGAGAAAGCTCTTTCTCCATTTCGACTTCAGAACTAGGTACATCTTCACGCTTAAGATACTTAGGCGCTACGGCTGCAATATGCATGGCGACATCTTTGGCTACTTCTGAAACCTTCTCTGAAGCTTCACCTTCAAATACGGCTAGAGTACCAATTTTGCCACCCATATGGCTGTAGCCGGCGATCAAGCCGTTAGAAACGGAAAGATACTTCACGCGACGAAGCTGCATATTTTCGCCAACTTTCTGAATCAGTGACGTTAAAACTTCACTGACTGGCGTTCCGTTTAAAGACATAGCTGCTAAGTTTTCAACAGAAGTTGCCTTGGAACTTAGTGCAAGCTTGGTAATTTCAGAAACAAAGTTGACGAAGTCGGCATTTTTTGCTGAAAAATCCGTTTCGCAGTTCATTTCGACCAAGACCGCTTCCTTGCCATTAGCGGAAACTAAAACTCCAACAGAGCCTTCAGCCGTAGTACGGCCTGACTTTGAAGCGGCTCTTGAAAGTCCTCTTTCTCTTAACCAAAGCACCGCTTTTTCAATGCTGCCTTCATTTTCAGTAAGTGCTTTTTTGCACTCCATCATTCCAACGCCGGTTTGTTCCCGTAATTGTTTTACTAGATCCGCTGTAACTTGAGCCATGGATTACATCTCCAATTTGAATTCAGGTGTTAACCTGTACTATTAAAATCCGTCCAATTACTTCTTAACTTCCTTCTTTTCAACCTTAACCGCATGACCTTCTTTGTCATAAATGGTGCCTGGCTTAGTTGCACGAGACGTGCTGCCTTGGTCCATTTCAGACTTATCTCTTCCGCGTGTAGTACCTGCAAGACAAGCATCTGCAGCAGTTTGTAGGAAGTACTGAATCGCCTTTATGGAGTCATCGTTTCCTGGAATTGGGTAATCAATGCCATCTGGATCCGCATTGGTATCAGTAATCGCAACAATAGGAATCTTAAGGCGGCGGGCTTCTTCAATGGCGATTCTTTCTTTGTGAGCATCGGCAATGAATACAGCTCTTGGTCTACCTGGCATATCTTTGATACCGCCTAGGTTTCTGTCTAGCTTATCGCGCTCTCTGGAAAGATTTAATGCTTCTTTCTTCGTAAGCTTTGAAACCGTTCCATCTACAGTTGCTTTTTCATATTTTTTAAGTAAGTGAATGGAAGCCTTTACTGTTTGGAAGTTTGTAAGTGTGCCACCTAACCAACGGTGATTTACAAAGAATTGCTTAGAGCGCAATGCTTCCGTTGCAAGAATTTCTTGAGATTGACGCTTAGTACCAACAAAAAGAACATGACCACCTGTTGCTGTAACAGATTCCAAAAAGTCACAGGCTTTCTTAAATGCCGTTACTGTTTGTTGAAGGTCGATAATATGAATGCCATTTCTGCTGCCAAAAATGTATTTTGACATTTTTGGGTTCCATCTACGGCACTGGTGGCCATAGTGCACTCCTGCCTCTAAAAGATCTTTCATGTTTACTGTAACGCTCATGGTCTTCCTTTTTACGAAGGTTTGTCGTCAACTGCTGCAAGCAAAAAATTGCACCTTCGAGTCAGCAGTCTGTTTATTTCAAAGCCCACCTTGGTCTTTGAGGCGCTGACTATAGTTCAAGTAGCCTTCGAGGCAAAGGATTTTTTGCGGGTTCTGCTAGAATTGCACTTGGCTCTAAACCTTGGCGGGACAGGACGGCAGGGCTATTCTCGGGGTTTCGGCGGTTCTGTCTTGCGGGCCCCTTGAACATTAGCTTCATGGGAACCAGTCGGCAGTGACAAATACGGCCGGACTTTGGCTAACGAAAGGCAGTATCTCCCGGTATTACGGGTGAACGTTTCCCAACCCTAACCCTATTTCTGAAGGGCGGGTTTAGAAGCTGAGGATACCACGGTCTATTCAGGAATCTAGTTTAAGATTTTTAAGAGCTTTAAAGGGATTGAGTGCATTTTCTGAATCCGCGGAGTTTTGAATCGGATCCGAAAGTTTTTCATCACAGACAAGACATTCGTCATTGGCTCCAACTCGAATGAGGCGCGTCGGCAGAGCAAGCTGAACGGCATCATTGATAAGCTCTTCTAAATCAAATGTCTTGCCATTGGTTAAAGTGAAGTCTTCAATGGAAGTTTCATCTAACTCTAATTCGTCAGAAAGTTCGGAAATATCCCGTAAAAACCTAGTTTCTATACTTTCAGAAATAGCCCACGAAATCGCAAGGCCACACCGAGAACAATCCACAAACGGCGTATAGTCGACAGTTCCCCTTACGGTGACGCATGCCGGATCACGGGCATCCACAGAAACTAGAGCCTGCAAAAGTGGCTTTTGAGCATCTTTTGGAGTCTTAAATTCAGCGTATATCTTAGACAGCCAGTCTTCAGTACCTTCAATTTTGAAAGTCTCAATGGACTTCATTTTAGATACATCGATGATCATGTAGGACTCCTTCTCGAGACGACATCCCAATACTACCCCCCGCACACCCTGTAAAGTTAAAACCATCATGGACCCTTAAATTGCTCGCCCGGGTCTACGACAAGGGGTGTTTGTTTTGGTTAGACCTCCATCAAATCCGAATAGTATGCAATAAAAACGGTAGGTTAAATCTTTTAATTTCAGGACTCGAAAGATCTTCCAAGGGATTCCGATAGTCAAATTGAGGCCTTGGGGCCTCTCACGGTAGGGGTAAGTTGTTTCATTGATGGCGGAGCTGTCTTGGAAGTCTGGTATTTACAAATGGGAGCACAAAGAAAAGGACCCTTCTCTTCTGCAGGGCTGAGGGAGGCTTTACGCTTGGGCGAAGTAGATCCTTTTTGCGATGTCTTTCATGCTTCGAATCCCGATCTCGTTAAGCCACTTTTGGAATGGGATGAGATCTTTGAAGTAACCTCCGCTTCGTCAAGCACACCTCAAGACCCAGATGGATCCGTTGGGGCCAGATCAAAAGAGTCTTCAAAAAAGATCCTGAAAGTGCTGGGTTCCACTGAGCAAAGCGAAAAAAATGGATTACGTAAATCAGATAACTTGATCAATCAAACCTTCGATACGCTTAATTTTTCTATCGATCATCTTTCTACGACGGAAAATACTTCTCTTTCGGAACCGAAACATGCTCAGTCCCGTGAAAAAGGTCTTTCGAATAAGGCTTCTCAAAAGAATGATAAGGTCCGCATCCAAGACCCTTCCGCAAGTGCTAAACTTCAAAATAGTGACCCAAACACACCTGTAGTAAATGTTAAAAACCACCTTCCTTCTCTGCCTACGAAGGACATGTCGGCGTCGCATGCAGAATTAAACAGTACCCAAGAAGGCACTGTAAAGAGAAAAAGAAAGTGTATTTACCTCGTTCAGCAAGCCGGCCGAAAGTATGGACCCTTCACCTCTTTTGAAGTATTCGAACAGTTCAAAAACGGGAGTTTAAAGCCAGGTGCGCTAGTTGGAAAAGGCTCACTTGCAAAGACGGTACCTATAGAGCGTTTTGTAGAAGTTTACCAATCAGGTAAAAAAACAAACTTCTTTCCGGTTAAATCTGACCTTACGAAGTGGTTTACCCCGCGTCGCCTTTCAGCCATTGTAGTGTCATCCGCTATTGTGATGATTGCTGTCTTTTACACGCTTTCCAGCAATAGACTCCCTGGAAAGATTCCGAAGTTGTTAGCAAAAACACGCCCTGAAACTCAAACAGTTGTCGCAACAGAACAACCCAGCCGCGCGTCCAAAGCCCCCACAACGACGAATCCCTCTTTAACCTCAAACTCACAGACAAGACCCCTCGAACCTCTCAATAGAAACATCGACAACCACCGGAGACAGAACCGACTTTCCACAAATCCAAGACCTACGGGCTCCTCAAGAATGTCTGCTAAGAGCTACCCTAGCATGATCAAAGTGGCTGGAACCTCTGCCATAGCTCAGGCCTTAATGGGCAAGAATGACGGCTCTGAGGTCACTATTGCCGGACTAGAGTTTGACCGGGCCGCTGTAAGAAATTGCCGCGGCATGTGCGAAGTCATATTTATTGATTCGTCAGGAGCTGCAATACAAGTTGTCTTTGATGGGGCAAGTCACCGTAATAGCTTATTTTCTAAGAGTGGCAGGGCGTCTATCGTCGGTTTTTTAACTGCCGGTAAGCAAAAAGTGATCTTGAAGAGAGCCTACTAAGAATGGTTACGTTTCCTGTGGAAAACTATTGACCTCAGACTTTTTGGGCGCTATACGATTACCTTCCTAATTTTGGAAAACTAGGACCCGGAACAATCCGAGCTGTCCTTTGAGGAGATACAACAATGGCCAACCCTAAATGGAAAACATCCAAATCAAAAACACGTAAACGTCGCTCTCACCACGCGCTGAAGCCCCAAGGTCTTTCCACATGTAAAAACTGTGGTGAGATTCACTTGCCTCATCATGCTTGCCCTTCTTGTGGTTTTTATGATGGAAGACAGGCCATTGAGCCTAGAGCAACATCAGCTGCTTCTACAGACTTCAGCGTCGAGTAAATGAAATCGCAATGGGGAAGTCTCTGACTTCTCCCTTTATTTCTTCATTTGTTTCGCCATATTGCTTTGAGCATCATTTTGACAAACAAATGTTCAAAGGAGAAACTTATGTCGTCTCAAACTCTTGCTATGTTTCCGGGTCAAGGTTCACAATACGTGGGCATGGCCCGTTTTCTTTTGGAAAACTTCCCAAAAGCTAAACACGTTTTTGAAGAAGCTGAGGACGCTTGCCGACTTTCCCTTAGGAACCTTTGTCTTGATGGGCCCGAGTCAGAACTCGTTCTCACCGAACACACTCAACCTGTCATTCTAACGGCATCCGTCGCCACCTGGGTCGTCTTGCAAGATGAGGCTGGATTCAGCGCTAAATACTTTGCGGGGCACTCTCTTGGCGAATACTCAGCCTTAGTCGCTGCAGGTAAACTTTCTTTAACAACGGCAGCGAAACTCGTCAGACAGCGTGGCAAAGAGATGCAACTTGCTGTTCCGCTAGGCAAAGGCGCCATGCTTGCCGTTCTAGGCACTATGGATCTTCCGGTGCTTGAAGACGTCTGCCGTCGTGTAAGCTCAGAACTCAAGACCTCAGGGCTGGACTCTTTAAGTTCTAGCGTTCAAATCGCTAACTATAACTCTCCCTCCCAGGTAATTCTTTCCGGGGGAGCAAAAGCCATTGATGCCGCAGCCCTCGCCTTAGAGGCTCTCAAATTCAAAACAAAACTTTTGACGGTAAGCGCTCCTTTTCACAGCTCCCTTATGGCGCCAGCACGCCTCGCGATGGAAGCAAGCTTAAAAGATCTCAAGCTAACTGTAACCGAAGGACAAATCATCGCCAATATCACAGGAAATGTAGAGCCGAACTACACGTCTGATTTTTTAATCCAGCAAATTGATGGCCCTGTCAAGTGGACTCAGACCATTGAGACGGCTTTGCAGCAAGGAGCCCAACGTTTCATTGAAGTCGGCCCAGGCAAAGTTCTTTCAGGTATGGTGAAACGATCTTTACCAAAAGAATCTCTTTTGGTTTCTACAGATGACATCAAAGAATCGATATTAAAACTAACTCAAAGAGCCGATGTCGTTTGATCAGACTCATGGGGCAGGCCTACTGCAAGTAAAAATTTTTGATAGATCTACAAACTGCAAATTGTAACAGCTCTTATTTAACTGCTTGGAAGTTTTTAGGTGATGTCGCAGATTAAAAATCTAGAGTTCTGCTTTAAACTTGATTGTGACATAATTAGACTCCTTAAATTGAATGTTCCAATTATAACTCTGAGTCGTGTCCGTTACATCAGGTAGCTTCATATAGCTCCTGTCGCTTTCACGAAATGCGGCCATCGAGTCTTTGAAAGTGGGTAGTAGGTAGTTATGAGGAAAAATCTGCAGCTATCGAGTTGTATTGAGCCTAAGAAAACCCAACTCACATATTTCAACCCTCATCTTGCATATTTCGTGTTTATGAAATATGATCAATGATAGACGAACCATAGGGTGCAACCCATGACAATCCTTGTGGAAAAAACTCTTGATTTTGCGAAGAAAGCCTTTGGCGAGGGATCCTTCAGCCTCGATGGGGCAAGCATCGCTTTGCCCAAGCTATCGCTTCACGTTCGTTCGAACCTTGAGGTTCGGCGCTTCCGTTTTCACGAGCACCCAGGAGTCTTGGTGGCCATTACAGGCCCCACCAACGCAACTCAAATACTCGCGCTCGCCCACCAACTCCAAGACCTCGCGCAGCCGCTGATTTTCGCATTCGAGTCAGCGGACAAGGAAACCGCCGGCCTTCTTGTGGCTCATAGAGTTGCGCACATCATTCCGGGCCACCGCATATTTGCTCCAGCACTCGGGCTCCTCTACAAGCAGGTCGCCGCGCAAAAGGAGCAAATCCGCACCCACCAGGCAAGCCGGCTCTCAGCCACTGGCAGGCAGGTGGTGAGTTGCGCCATCCTTGTGCCGAGCACCCCCTGGACCGATGCCTTGAAGCCCAAGGACCTGCGAGTTACCCTGCAAAAGCTTCTCCCCGACGCCAGCCTTTCGCCCGCGAGCCTCACAAGAGTTCTCTCCGAACTCAGGGATCTCGACTTCGGATATTTTGAAGGAGCGGGGCCATACAAACGATTTCATTTTCATGAACGCGATGTTCTATGGCAACAACTTCTCCGAGTGGAAACCGAAACCGTTATTCAGCTAGTACGCATCAAACATGTCCCTAAAGATGCTGTCTACGCCGGAAACCACGCTCTTGCCCGCATAACCCAACTGCGTCTTGGCCAGAACGAGCCCACAGAAATTGCATTGTCTCAGAAAGACTTTGCCTCTGTCCCACACAACAAAAAAAAGTCCGAAGATGCGCAAATTATCATTCAAATTTGGCGCAATCGCCCTGCACTGCTCATCGAAAAAAACGGTGAACGCTGCCTCAACATCATTGACATCGCACTTTCCAAACGTTCCACCGTCGATCCTCGAGAACGAGAGATGATCGCAGACCTGCTTCGACAGCATCAACTGAATCCCGCCTCTTTCCTGGAGGAAGCATGAGCAACATTCCACCTAATGCTTGGAAGTTTTTTGCCGCCCTTTCTGCATTTCAAGAAAACTATGCCGTCATTGGCGGGACAGCTACCGTGTTTCATCTCGAAGATCGCAATGCGCAGAGCCAACGAGCAACCATTGATCTCGACATGGCGATTCTTGAAGTCACAACCGCGCCAAACCAGAATGGAGTTTGGAGCGCTCTTCGGGAATTTTTCACCGCGAACAACTATCAGAGTCAATGTCTCCAAAGCGGCAAAAACCAATCCTTTCGCTTCAAAGCTCCCGAATCGCGCCGCGATCTCCCTTCCGTTATCGAGATTTTTTCTGAAGAAATCGTTCCCAATTCGGAGAGCTGGGTCCACCGCATCCCCGACGCCGAACTCTCTGCCATTGTTTTGCCCAAAGCCGCTATACAACTTATCGCTCAACACAAAATCACAAGAGAAATTTTAGGCAAACCGGTTTCCTTCGCATCACTTTCCAGCTTAATCATTCTTAAAGCCATTGCGTGCGATAATCTTCTTCAACATCCAAATCCCATTGAGAAGGCCAAACATCGAAAGCACATCAGCGATATGATCAGACTCGCCCACACTCTGAGAGAGGGCGATGAACTCGCAGTTCAGCCTGAAATTTGGCCTTTTCTGGAAAAACTCATAAAAACACCGGAAGCCTACTTTCTTCCGCAACGCATTCGTGATTCGCTTTGGGCCGACAATCCCGATATAAATACGCGTCGAGCAATCAAAGCCTACACTCCCGAAACTTTTGCCGACATCTTGAGGACCTATTTCAAAATGAGTCAGCAGCCTGCTGACCAATTAACCTGACTAAAAGAGTTGTGGGACCGACTGGGAAATAATATGGAAAACCAAAAAACAAGTACCCGAAGCTCTCGAAGTTCGCATCCGCGCAGCATTATGGTCCAGTCTTCTAAAAGAAGCTCAGCACTTTAAAGCGCTGCTGTTAATTTCAGGCCCGAATGCGAGTTGACCAAAATAGCACCTTCAGTTCTCTGATTCCATATACCTCAGCAACTCCCGTTCATTTCACCGTTTGCCCAGCGGTATTTTGTCATTTCTATCGTGATGGTCCTGTTTGGCATACTACTAGGCTATGGAAGCTGCCAACACTCCAAAACCAGCAAGAACGCTCCCGCGGTGCGGGAAGCTTAACGGATTGGAGCCACCCCTCGGACCGCCAAGCACATGAGCGGTTTAATTTAGTCTTGCAAAATGACCTAGGCTATTTTGCTTTGAAGTCTCGCTAATCCAAGGGCTAAGACTTAAGGGGTCCACTGGTTAGACCAGTGGCTTACATGTCTTTTACATAAGTGTTCTAAACCAATTGGGGTTTCGCACCAGAGACCAATTATCATCGATTCTTCTGAGACCACAAGCTCTAGGTCTTCCGCTCCAAGAGATGTCCTCAAAAGGCAAACTTGAATGCAGAGGTGCTCGGAATCCTTCTCAGCTACAAAATCTACTTCAAGTGGTTCGACCTTCCCTGTGCTGAGTCGACACCCTCGTCTTATCAGTTCCTGAAGTACGATGTCATCCAAAATGACGGAGGTCACGTTTTTTCTACATCCCAGAATGTTATGACGAATCCCTAAACAACTGGCGTAGTACGTCTCGTAATGCCCTAGATACCGTTTGCTCTTGATGTCTAATCGAGAACACTTATAATGAAGATACACCTCCTGCAAAAATTTAAATAATTTTGAACGGTCTCAACACTGACGCCCTGTACCTGGGAGCGGTTAAATCTGTCGTTTTCCTTCTGTGGTGATGTCCCACATCTGCCGAATATGGATTGGGTAACTCTTTCGAACTGAACTATGCAACGACTACTAATGCACCCTTCTTTTTGAATTTTTGAGTTGCTAAGCGCACCACGACATTTTTTGAGGAGCTTTGCCTCTATGGATTTACGAAGCTACGAAAGTGGGTGGCCAAATGTAGGTCGGTCGTTTGCAGGAACATCTTCACCAATCTTTAAATTGATGCCCTTCATCCTGCTATGATATAGTTACTAAATCTGAGACTATCCATGGCAACCGAATGAAGTTTCAGCGGTGTCCTAGCAGAGGAATGATTACTTTGAGTTACAAGAAACAAATCGAAACCGGTGTGATTGAAGAGTTCTTCCATCGCGATTGGAAGCTGGCCCTAGGCGAAATCATTCTCCATGTTAGGCGTGTTAAAAGTTTGGCTGGATTTGAACAAAAACCTCTAGGAAAATTGGAAAGACCCGAGCTTATCGCACTTCTTGCTGCCACCCTTCATTACCTGGCACATGAGCAGGGAATTGAAGAGATTCCAGTGTGGATTTCTTCAGCCTATTCACTGGAACACGCTTGGTTTCCCGCTGGATTGAAATCAATGCGAGCCATGGCTATCGCCGAAAGCCCCCTCGAATTTCGGCGAAACGACATCTTCATTTTACGGGATCTTTTTGACCGCTGTTAATTCCTTGAGGAGCTCCCTTTGCTATCTGTCGACACCATACATAAGGCTCTAAATGAGTTGAGCCAAGAGCTTGAAAAAAGAAATTCTCGCGAGTGAGTAGACCCCCAGATCACTCTGGGAAGCCCCTCCTCAGAACGGAGCGTGCGGATTTCCCGCACTCCGCTCCCGATTTAACGTTAAGCTTTCGCCTGGTTCGATGTGGGAAATAGCTGTACCACTGGAGGACTAGTTGGATAGGTCACGCGGTTGAGCAGCCTCGTAAAGCGCTCCCATGTCCATCTCTTCTTGCCTCCTCTCCGATTAAACCATCTGAAAAGAATTCTTCTGCTCTCAAAGATAAAACTACTAACTTGCCGCTGATTGTCCGACACCGCATGATAATTCACCCACCCTCTCACTGCAGATTTGACCCGTTCGATCAAGAGCGGGGTGTTCGGCGTATTGCGGTTTTCTTGTAGGAACTTTCGTAACCCAACAAGTTTCGCGCGTTTCCTATCCCCTCGACTCTTGACTTTAAGACGCCAAAATTTGCCGCTGTTTGAAAGTCCCCAATAGCAAGTGAACCCCAGGAATTTGTAGGTAGGTATCCGGGTACCTGCTGCATGTGCCCGCGCTGCGGCTCTGTTCCCAGAGGGGAGCAATCGCGACTTGTCTTCGTGCAAATCCAGGCCGTACTTGCTGAGTCGTTTTCCAAGAACTTGGTAGAACCTCTCAGCTTGGCTGTAGAATTGGAAGACAAAACACATATCGTCAACGAACCTGATTTGGGTCGTCTTTCCTCTTAAGTGCGACTTTGAAATCGCAGCAAACCATTCATCAATCACATGGTGGAGATAAATGTTTGCCAAAATCGGGGAGAGAATGGACCCCTGAGGGCTTCCTTTCTCATTAGAGACGACCTTGCCATCGTGGATCGTTGGGGCCTTAGCAAGCACATCTATAAGCTTCAAGAAGCGCTCATCGCTGATTCTTCTTTTCAAAAACTCAAACAAGGGTCCGTGGGGGATCGTGTTAAAGTATTTTCTAATATCAATCTCGACTATGGCACCATCTTGCATCTCAAAAGTAGCTTTGTTTAGGGCTTTTAGGGCATCATGACAGCTTAACCCGGGTCTGGACCCGTAGGAAGCAGGAAGAAATACTGGCTCGTAGATCGCGCTGAGGATTTGACTCACTGCAGATTGAACGAGTTTGTCTTCAAAGCAACTTATAGCCAGAGGACGTGTACTTCCATCTTCTTTGGGTATTTCGACTATTCTTGCCGGTTTCGGGGCATACTGCCCTCGGCGGATTCGCTTTATGAGATCAGTTAAATTCTCCTCTAGTTTGGTTCCATAAGACTCTTTAGTTACCCTGTCTATACCGACAGCTTTCGATCCATCGAGCCGTCGGTATAGTTCCCTTAGCCAGTCGATGCTAATAATATGCCCCATGTTGTTAAACACGAGGCTCTTATCACGCGCTGCCAGCTCACCTACGCGTAGGAGTTTCGTTGACCATGTTGATCCATCGACGCTGTGTATGGACATTGTTTCCCCCTTTCCGCTCATTAAATCTGCCGACCCTTGGCTCCACGGTCATTACCCGCTTCTTGGCTACTGTGGTCGACTCTGCCACCTGCGGGCCTTCTCGGTGCTCTCGCGCTTTAAAGGCGCTGCCTCACCAATACTTCCATCCTAGAAGAACGTCGCAGGCTTCCCAAGTTCAGTCGCACGTCTCTGCAAACTCGCCGATACCTACAACCCCGGTGCGCGCTAACAGTTGGATTCGTCAGTTTGACCACCTGTCAGCTATTGCCTGCTGGATCTCGCACTCCATCGGCACGCACAAAAAGACATTTTCGGAGCTACGATATTCACCCTTTCGGATTTCGGCTGTAGCAGTCGCCCGCTACAGTGCTCTAGGCACCCGGATGCTTCTCTGTCTACGCTTCAATTCATTTGTCGCCTCCTGAACTGCAAGACTCGATGTGCAGTGGATCTGACTCATCCT
>CAIMVM010000010.1 GCA_903844895.1 uncultured Pseudomonadota bacterium | reverse complement strand
GGAATCGTAAAGAATTCCCTTGCCCCATTCTTCTTCCACTCCTTAAGAGTCGATAGTGAAATTCCATACTTTAAAAACTTACGAATGTCGTCGGATGTTGCAACTAGATTTTTAAGGCGATGGTCATAACGCCGGTACTCTGATCTATCCATTAAAAACAGTCCTTCTAAATTGCAATAGAAGGACTATCGGAGGGATCAAGAAATTTTTTAGCACTAAAGGAAAATTCGTCGGAAATATTGTAAAACGTCCAGAATTGACGCACCTGATCTTTTCATTGAATCTAATCCTACTAAAATGCATTAGAAGTCCTATCGGATTGATCGAGCTGTTAGTTAGGACCAGGGGAAAATTCGTTTGAAATATAGGAAAATGTCGGAAATTAGCGCAGCGCCTAGAATTGACGCAGGGCAAAAAAAGCGTCAGCAGCCAGCACCGGAGATTTGGTCTAAATCAAGCCAAAATGCTAGGCCGCCTTGCCTTTGCCAGTTGGCACAACAACGATATCTATCTTACCGCCACATGCTTCAACGATTTTTCTAAGAGTTTGCAATTCATAGCGATCATACTCTGCGTTCTCATAGCGACTGATCGCTGATGCGGTTGTGCCAACCTTCTTAGCAACCTGTGCTTGGGTCATATCCGCATTCAGTCGCAGCGCGGCCAGTTGCTCACCAATAGAAAGCTTGGCATACTCATCTTGAAAACCTTTTCGGAATTTTGTATCAGTAAGTTTCTTTTCTACCCAGCTTTTTTCTTTGTTCTGTGCTTTTTTCATATGTTCTCCCGCGATAAAAATTCCGTCTTAATAGTTTCGGCACGCTCAATTTCACCTTTTGGAGTCTTGTCGCTCTTTTTTACAAAACCATGAGTTAAGATTAATCTCCGACCCGTGAAGAAAAAGCAAAGTACTCGTCCATCATCAGCCTTAAATTCAAATATTTGATTGCTTCCTGTCAGATGTTTAAATTTACGCTCATTCCAAATTTTTCCGTGATCGCCGATCCAAGCAAACAATGCTGCAAACTTTTGCTGGATTCTATCACGTTGCAATTCCAGCCAGTCGCATGCCGGAGTTTCACCGCTAGCCGATTGATAAAACTCGATCCGAAGCTCCGAGCCCTCATAAACAAGTTTTGTTGTATGACGTTTCGCCACTGCCGCACCTCTGAAGCTATATTAGCACATATGCTAATATAAATCAATTCAAAGAATCGGACCACCAGATTTGGTCCAGACTAGTACAAAACCGTACCAAATCATTTGAGCATCGTTGAGATAGGGCTGTCGAATTTTGCCTGCCAGTACAACTGTATTCTAACAGATATTAAAACAATTTCAGGCACTTAAAACTGGCGACATGGGCAGAGTGATGTAATTTATCCCCGCAATTTTTGATAGTTAGCAAAATTTGCAGGCTCCAACCCCAGGTTTTTGCGCCAGATTTCTGGGGCGCTTAATCAAAACCTTGGCACAGAAAACATTGAAAATCTCTTTGCTTTGCGCAGGGCAATAAAAATCTAAAATTTTGCTTATGTTTTAATTATAGTGAGAATTCTAGCGTCTCTGGTGAATTTTGCATGATTGCCCTGCGGCTACCCAATACAAATAAATTCCCATCACTGAATATTCGCTAATTCAGTCATAAATTCGACGGAAACAGCGCGCTGCGTCATGCCAGAGGAATTTACCAATTTGCCACTGAATATTCGCCAGCTTTGCTATAAAAGCCCTTGAAATGAAGCCAGGCGCTCGGCAATGAACTAAGGAGGGTTAAAATAACAATCATGAGTGAAAATAGCTAATTTTCTTGATTTTTTGCCTTAAAAACAATAACATTTTAGACGGCTAGATTATGAAAAGTTGTGGTCTTATTCGAGGTTTAATTTGCCAACAATACTTGTAGTAGATGGCTTTCGTTTCTACTTCTTCGCAAACGAAAACCTTGAGCCACCACATGTTCATGTGCAATATCAGTCAGCAGTTGCTAAATTTTGGATTAGCCCCGTTGCGCTTGCCAGTAATAAAGGAATGAAACCTTCGGAGTTAAAAAAAGCAGGTAATCTTGTTCGCGCTAACAGCAATCTTATGCAGGAGAAATGGGATGAGTTCTTTGGCAATAAAATCTAATCACGAATTTATCGCAACCGGTGTTTGGTTCTCGGAAGACAGGTTGCACGTTGCACTTGATGATGGTCGTGGAATCTCAGTTCCGCTTGAGTTTTACCCCAGACTCAACAGCGCGACAAAGGAGCAACGTGAAAAGTTTGAGCTCATTGGCTTAGGCACAGGAATTCACTGGAGTGAAATTGATGAGGATTTGTCGGTTGAAGGTATAGTTTTTGGAATTCCAGCGAGGTTTTAAGATACCGCTCAACCGAGGGAGTTTTCTGGCAGCACTCCTAGTAGTAGTGGTGAAATTGTGGGTCCAACTGACAAAAACAGGTCAAAATTGAGCAAATTTGGTCACACTCGAATTGTATCTAAGGCTGTAAAAGTACTGATAAATAGTTAATATTGCAGAATAAGTTAAATGGCTTTCACGAGATTTGGGAGCATGAGGTCGTAGGTTCGAGTCCTATCACCCCGACCATGCTGATTAAACTAGAAAAATCAGATACTTAAGTATGATTAAAAAGCCTCCTCTAAAGGCTTTTTTTTCATGTAAAAACCCAAAAAGTACACCAAAAGTACACCAAAAGTACACCAAAAGTACACCGCAGGTTTAAGCCTCTAGTAGTTTTGGCTCCTCAATTGAGTTCGCAAGAGACAATAGCCGGTCATCCGTTCGGTGGATATACCTCTGTGTCGTCTCAGCGGACTTGTGGTTAAGGAGCCGCCTGATGTCCTCAATGCTGGCTCCCATTTGGATCCAGATCTCGGTGCAAGTGTGTCTTAGTTCATGGGGGCTCACTTTAGGGATTTGAGCTTCCTCACAAAGCCTTACTACACTGCTCCAAAATGCTTTCTGCCCGAGCATGCCTCCTTTAACTGATCCCACGACAAAATCCTTTGGAAACTTATGTTTGCTTTTGGCGATTAGAAAAGAGTGCAAAGCTTCAGGCATAGGCACAATCGCCGGGCTGCAATTCAAATAGTTTTAAGCTTTAATCTCTGAAAATTCGTTAATAGAGCTCCAAAATGCTCTATATAGTTGCGGGGCTATATTCAGCGTCAGTCAAAACGAAGCTAAGTACCTGTTTTGATTATTAATTTAAAAAAGCCTAAATCCCTGTTAAGTTAGGCCGGTTGGAGTCGATAACCTGAAGGCTGAATTTGGGGGATGGGAGATGTCATCTGAAAGAAAAATGCTTAGTTTTTCAGCTTTTTTTGTGCTTTGCTTAATTGGCGGTTCAATGTGGTATTACATCCCCAAAAAAAATGCTGAAAATGCCTTCGAAGATGCGAAATTTTTTTTTAAATCAGCCAGCAAGACAATAGTTAGAAGTTTTTATCAGAAGGCCTGTGATGGGGAAGTGATGTTAGGGTGTTATCAACTTGGTTTTTTGGAGGATAAATTAGGCAACAAAACTGAAGCTAAAAAGATGTGGCAGAAAGCCTGCGACGGTGGAGAGATGGGTGGGTGTTATATCCTTGGCATTCTAGAGGATAGTTCAGGCAACAAAAAAGAAGCTAGAAGATTTTTCCAGAAAGGCTGTAGTAGAGGAGAGATGAGGGGATGTATTTATCTCGGCTTTTTGGGGGGTGTATCAGGTAGCAAAACAGAAGCTAGAAGACTTTTTGAGAAGGCCTGTGATGGGAGTGCGATGGACGGGTGCACTGGTTTGGGCAATTTGGAGCGAGAATCAGGCAACAAAACAGAAGCTAGAAGACTTTTTCAGAAAGCCTGTCATGATGGAGAGATGAGTGGCTGCAATAATCTGGGCCTATTGGAGGATGAATCAGGCAATAAAGCAGAAGCTAGAAGACTTTATCAGAAAGCTTGCGATGTTGGTGATATCATCGGGTGTTTATTTCGGGCTCGTTTGGAGTATGAATCAGGGAACAAAAAAGAAGCTAGAAGTCTTTACCAGAAAGCTTGTGCCGGTGAAGAGATGAATGGTTGTGTTGGCCTGGGCACATTGGAGCTGGAATCAGCCAACGAAACAAAAGCTAGAAGACTCTACCAGCTAGCTTGTAATGGTGAAGAGATGAATGGTTGTACTCACCTGGGCCATTTGGAGCATCAATCAGGCAACAAAACAAAAGCTAGAAGACTTTACCAAAAAGCTTGTGATGGTGAAGATATGAATGGTTGTAGATATCTGGGCAATTTGGAGTATGAATTAGGCAACTATAAAGAAGCTAGAACTATCTATCAGAAAGTTTGTGATGGTGGAGAGATGAATGCGTGTATTGGTCTTGGCAATTTGGAGTATGAATTAGGCAACAAAAAAGAAGCTCGAACTATCTATCAGAAAGCTTGTGATGGTGCAAATATGGAGGGTTGCGCTGGTCTGGGCGTTTTGGAGGATGAATCTGGCAAAAAAAGAGAAGCAAAAAGACTCTTTCAGAAAGCCTGCGATGGTGGAGAGATGAGTGGATGCGCCGAATTGGGCATTTTGAAGCTAAAATAGTCATGCGCCTCTCGATGATTCCGCCCTTGCCGCCAGTTTCATGGTGGATCTAACTGTTTAGGTATCTGCTTGTATCTATCTGCACTGACGGCCAAAAATAAAAAATTTAGCCTCATGAACGACGAGTCTTTTGGTACTGATTTGTATTGGTTTACCTGAAGATTGGTCCGCTGCTGGTCCGCATTGATTAAAGTGTTTTGAGCGAATATTCCGCCGGGATTTGACAAATTGACTTAATTTGGCGCACTGCTTTGAATCAGCGCTGCTTTGAATCAGCGCTGCTTTTTGGAAAGACTACGATTTTTAGGCTAAGTAAGGTAATGCTCTTATGATCTTTTGCAACTTAAAAAAACAATCAATCGCCGAGAGCGCAAGTATTCAAGTCTGTTTTTGATAACCACGAACTATCGAAGTACTTCGGTGGAGTTAAGGCTAGCGGGCCACTATTGGAAGGAAAGATGGTGGAATGGAAATTTGAAGGCCACAGCCCAATGACTTTAGATGTGCAAAAAGTTATCAAGGAAGAAATGATTAAATTTCAAATGGGAAAATCCCACGTCTGCTTTTCATTCCAAGACAAAGTTAACGAGTCGACGGAAGTCGTCATTGAAGCGACTGGGTGGGACGCGAATCAAGGCGATTTGGACGAGTCTTATTCCGAGTGCGAGAGATGGATGGACTTTCTTGGCCTTTTGAAATTTCATAACGAAAAACACTAAACCACTCAAGGAGAAAATCTAAATGAAATTAGCGATGAAAAAAACCTATAACGCTCCCAGTGCTCTTGTTTTCGAAGCTTGGATCGATCCGCTGCGGCAATTCATGAGCTCTGTTTGATAGGCGTGCGAATTTTCGTTTCGTGGACAATTGTTGATTGAGTAGTTCCCGTAGGTTGCAAAGACATTTTAAGATTTTAAAGGGAGGTATTCCTACTCCCTGGTTCGGGGGAGGTTAGGATAGGCAGGGAGCGCAACGGACTGCTTTGTTGGTTTCAATCCTTAATTGTCTTGCTGCTAATATTTTCTCTTTTAGCTCGGTTTTTTTCTCTTCGGTCCAGCTGCCGGTAATGATTTCTTCTGGAGTAGCCCCTTTTAATGCTGAATGGGGTATATAAATGTTGCTTTCAATCAGATAGAAGTCAGTTCCTTTTACTAGCGATTCAAAATTGGATAGGAGAATGGTATACAAATACCTGTGCTTCATTCTATGAAAAAGCATTTCAACCATAGAGTTGCTTTGTTCGATATCGATTTGGGCAATCATAATTGAAATCGACTCTGATTCGACAAGAACACCTACTTCATGATTGATATTCTCACTTCCACTATCGACTGGAACATTAGGTTTTAAATGTAGCCCTAAAGACCTCGCTTTTGCTAAAGCTTGCTCTATAAGTTCTTTGGTTCTTGCGCCACCATAGTCTTTAGATACTTTCCACGCTAGAACATACCTTGAATAATTGTCGATAATACATTGAACAAATGCCTTGGTTCCGTCCCCAAGCCTAAGAATTGTCTGATCTAAATGCCAGATTTGACCTGGAGCAGAAGCCCTAATTCCAACCTTTGGCTTAGCTGGATAGATTCGAATTCTACTTTTTTTGAGATTAAGTTCTCGAATCACTCGTGACCATGTGGACGGGGATGCCATCACTTCGCCTGTTTTCTTTCCTAGCCAGCTTAGGGCTTGAATACTATAGTGGCTTAAGTCTTTAGATTTATAAAGATCCTGAATCTTTTTGATTTCAGAGCGAATCAATTGAG
>CAIMVM010000009.1 GCA_903844895.1 uncultured Pseudomonadota bacterium | reverse complement strand
GGATTCCTGCGTCCAAAATCGGATTTATATATTAGAAATTTATAAAATCCTTAGAAAAAAAATGCTTCAGATTTTCTTCGCGGTGGAAAATCCAAATAGTAGCGTCAAACTCCCGATGTTTAGACCTTTTCGGCTAGGCTCGAGCTAGCGACTTTTCTATCAGAAACCTTGGCCCTATGCGGAAAAGTCATTTTATGTGATCCCAATCGCTCTCTGTTTCAAAAGCTTAAAAGTGCCATGAAGAGCAAAGGTTTTTCTTGTGTTCAGGAAGAAGTTTTGAACGCGTCAGGTTTGGGCAAGGCTTTTAAAATTTTGACCTTTGTTAGGGCTTGTGAGGTGTAAGAGGCTATGCGCGAAAGATTGGTAGGTTTGTCTATTTTTTTAGTTGGAAATGGTTTCCGTTCTTGATTGCGCTGTAAAGTCATGTTTTTGTATAAAAAATTTGCCAAATCAGGCGGATCCTTTTAATACCTAGCTGTGCCACTGGGTTATGCAACTCAATATTTTTTAAAAACTCACCCGAACGGGAACCTTCCCAGGTCTTCGAGTGAGCCTAACATCTTGGCTGGCGATCAACCATATTTGGGTGACATATTGCAAGTGTCAGATTTTTTAAACGCTAGGGGTTATCCTTAGTTGATGGGATTTTGGGAGGAGTCGGATGGGAGTCAGATTCAGGACTCATCATCCAATCCATGTAGGTTCCGTACATCATTCCATGTCCTGGCCCTCCCATGTGCCTCATGTTCATCATCGGGCAATATCCTGCAAAGTTAGAGGAACAGGAGTCCATCATTTCTTGCCTGCATTGTGCTGTTGTCTTTGCCGAGTCGAGGCAGGTAGCCATTTTTGAATGCATCTGAGCAAGTTTCTTGTGTCGTTCACTCATATTGTGTTTTTGAACAGAAGGAAGGTCGGTCTTTTTTTCTTGAGCATAACTCTGATAAGAGAGTAGCGCCGTAACAAGTAAAGCGAGGGCGATGGAAGCTTTGTGGAACGTTATTGTCTTAAACATGGTGTAGATCTCCTAAGAAATATCTATCGTTATTCTGTAACTAGCAAGATGCACGCCAATAAATTTCATCTGCATTCATTGAGGCGAAGGGATAGAGCGAGAGGAGTGGTCCAAAAGAGGTAAAGGCTTTAGACCTTTAGATATTTTCTAAGACGAAGTTCTTCAAAAGTATTTCTGAGAGCTCTCTTTTTTGAATCTTAAAACGGCAAGAGAATAGGCTAATTAGGGGCGATTTGTATGATTTGACGCAGTTGGAGTCTTTAGATTATGTTGCCGCAAGATCTTTGGAGATGCTGAGTCTCGATCTCTATGCGATTTTAGAACTTTTTGAGACAAGGCCTTAAAAAAATTGGGTGCGGCTGATTTAGAACGACGCTATTTTAGCTTTTTTATGTGATTTTTATTAATTACCGAGGGCTTTTTATATTTGGATAAGTGATTTCTCTCTAGCTCTTTCTGCTCGTGAAATATCCAATAGTCAGGAAAGTCCCCACTTGATTTAAGAGACCTAAGGCGCAGGACAGC
>CAIMVM010000008.1 GCA_903844895.1 uncultured Pseudomonadota bacterium | reverse complement strand
GCTGATTTAGTTTGCAGCTATTTTTTCACACATTAGCCTTTTGTTTTTCAGACCACACCCTATGGTGAACAATGGCTTTCGGATTTTGGGGGACTAGCAGGCATATTATCTAAAAGCACCCACTAATTCTGCGGAAGACCCCTATTTTTTAGATGTAGGCGTCACTTCTTCAATAATTTCTTCCACAATTTTGTCAATATTCAATTCAGGCGGAACCACCAAAAGCCTACCATTTAAAAAGAACGCGGGAGCCTGTTCCAACTTAGAATCTGCAATATATTTACGCCCCGCTTCAACAAAAGTCACGGCTTCTTGAGAGTCTAGACACTTCGCAAACTCCTTTTCATCTGCATTGACGCGCTTAGCCGCTTCCAATGCGCCTCGCTTAACATCGCCATCTTCTAAGACAGCACCGGTATTATCGTATTTAATCTCCGAAAAATAGGCTATGTTGTGGTAGTTTTGCTGCTTAGTTTCGTCTCCAATCGATTTCGCGCAAAAAAGCCCACGAACCAAAAATTCATTAGTAGAGTTTTTCTCGTCTCCCGCATAGACGACCTGCGCCATAGAAAGCTTATCCTTATATTTGTCAATAAGTGATCTCAATCCTTCATTCATATATCGACAAGGCCCACACTGATAATCTGTTACAAAAACAAGATCGAAACGCGCGGGTTTGCCGCTGCGCAAGGCTTCCTTAGGAACATCCGCGGTCGCCTTAGGACCGCAAGGCAAAGACAGCGACGATGTTAAAATATTTTCAGATTTCAATTTCGATAAACTGCTTTGTAAAAAAGTATTTTTCTGTCGCTGCTCCAAATGCTTGCGCAACATAGCCTCAACTTGAACAAATTCCATTTTGGGAAAACTCTGTTTATTTTGGTCGTAATAATTTCGTACATCCTCTGATTTAACTTCGGATTCCGCCAACTCTTTTATGCTGGGCAAAGAATCGAAGGACGTATTCTTTCCTTGTTCTTTTGCCGCTTGATAACGCACCGCAACCTCATTCAATAAATCGCCCAATCTGCGAGTGTGTTCTGACTGCGACTGATGCATGATTATTTGCGCATCGTGCGGCAGATTTGCCGAAGTGACTTGTTTGCCATCTATGGTACCTAACACAAATTCGCCAGAGTCAGAGGAAACAAAACATGCTGCCTTTGAACTCGCAGGAGAAGATTTCGATCTGCCCAGAACCCATGCTCCACCGCCTCCAATAATTAGTCCAACAAGCATGCCTGCAGCAATATTTTGTATACTAATTTTAGAGGAAGACGACGACATATGCTTCTCCAATGTCTGGCGAATATCGCCATATGTTCATTTTTGCGGACTCTATGATAGAGATAATAGCATATGTAGAGGGAATATGTGAATGTAGAAGAGGCGCTTGACATCAGCAATCTGAGGGAGAGATGGCTTCTATAGCAATGAAGCTATCTGATTTTAACGGACACGACTCAGAGTTATAATTGAAACAATCAATTTAAGGAGTCGAATGATGTCACAATCAAGTTTAAAGCAGAGACTGACTAAAAGATATACCCCTGAGCTTAGGACTCAGGCTATTGGGTTAAGGTGCCAAGCGGTACCGCCGAGTTCCGCATGCAGACGTACAATAATGCTTCCGGCGGCAACGAGATGACCTCGTCATCGCTCTTTACCGCAACCACATCGTGGCAAAGGTTTTCGTGGACCACCACCCTGAACGCAGGAACAAACTATTGAACTTTCCCGGGTTTAGTGGAGTCAGTGATAAACTAATTCTATATAACCAAGAGGAAAATAGTGAAAAAATCTAAATCTAAGAAAAAACACAGTCATCGCCGGACGTTCACCCAAGAATTTAAACAAGAAGCTGTAAAG
>CAIMVM010000007.1 GCA_903844895.1 uncultured Pseudomonadota bacterium | reverse complement strand
GAACATCTGCTCGTCCCCATGATTCTTTGTCATCGCGTGCTGAAAAGCATGTACCGCAATCAGTTTGGGCGGATTATCAACTTAAGCTCCATAACAGCTCGCCGCTTTAAAATGGGGCAGGTCAATTACAGTTCTGCAAAATCAGGGATCGAAGGATTTACGAAGTCTATCGCTCGTGAAGTCGCCCATCGTGGGATCACGATCAATGCCATTGCTCCAGGACTTATTCGAACTCCCATGACAGAAGCAATGGTTAGCAAATTAGAAGAAGACCGCAAAGTACTTCGTTCGCGCATCCCTGCAGGATTTGTGGGCGAAACTAAAGACATTGGCGCACTGGCAGCTTTCCTTTGCTCGCCTGAAGCGCGCTATATAACGGGACAGGTCATTGATGTGTGTGGTGGACGTTCACTGGTGGGAGATTAATCATGAAAAAAGTTGCGATAGTTACAGGTGGAACACGAGGAATTGGACGAGCTATATCTTTAGACTTAGCAAAACAAGGATATGCAGTCAAAGCTTTGTATGCAAGAGATCGCGAATCCGCAAAGGATTTAGAAGAGACTTCGTCTAAAGAAGGTCTAGATATTGTGACCTTAAAGAGTGATCTTTCAAAAAAAGAAGGAATCGATGAAGCGATTTCTCTCATCAAAGCACAAACCTCAAAAGTAGATGTTTTGGTTCATTGCGCGGCAAGTGGAGTCCATCGGCCAGCCAAAGAGATTACAACTAAGCATTTAAGATGGACATTTGAAATCAATGTTATAGCCATTCAACAGATCTTGATTGAGCTTCTCCCTTTGATGTCAAGTGGAAGCCGGATTGTAGGGCTGACATCTAATGGAGGCACCCGTACGATTCCCTTTTATACAGCCGTAGGGAGCAGCAAAGGAGCTTTGGATTCTTTGTTTCGTCACTGGGCTGTTGAGTTGGCTCCTTCAGGCATAGCCGTGAATTTGGTCTGCCCAGGAATGGTGATGACAGACGCTGTCGAAGCCTTTCCCGATAAAGAAGGCCGCATTCTAGCGTGTATCAAGCAAACTCCTACTGGAAAAATGACGACCCCCGAAGATGTCGGAGAGTTTGTCTCGTTTCTATGCACAAGCCGCATGGGGGGGCAGTTTGTGGGCCAAACATTTACAATTGATGGTGGCAAATGCATACTCGCCTAGAAGATCAATTCCATTCTTTTGGAAATCCTAACGGGCCCTTGGTGATTTGCGTGCACGGCATCATGGGAAAAGTAGAAGATTTCCGTCCCTTTATCGACGCTTGGGGAAAAGACTACCAACTTAAAATTCCGGACTTGATTCCAGGAAATGCACTAAAGGTAGGCTATTCCGTAGCGGATGATGAAGAGGGAGAAGTCCTTAAGTATCAATTGGCTCCGGCAATGATCATCGAGTATTTGAAGACGTTTCATGCCGGCAAAAAAGTCTTTTTAGTAGGCATTAGTTTTGGGGGCAAAATTTGTTTTGAAGTCGCCCAAAAGATTCCTCACCTCATTTCAGGTCTGTGCGTGACTGATGTTGGTTTAGGGCCCTTGTGCGAGAAATCAAGTTTGTTCCAATTGGCATTTGGGAGCATTCCTAAGTTAAATTTAAAGCAAGATTGGGCTTCCCTTAGAAAAGAGATTGAGGGAATGATTCCCGATCGAATGCTCAGAATCCTAATTTACAATCACATCGAATATTTCGAAGGCCAACCTGAAGAAGGACATTGGAAGGCCGGATCAAATAATTTCTATAAGCTGCTTCGAAACAATGAGTTAGAGAATCAATGGGTGAACCATGAAGCACTCGTCGCTCCTTGTAAGATTCTTAAAGCTACGATTAACAGCGCGATCGACGATGCTGATTTTGAAAAAATGAAGTCAAAGTCAAATCTCTATCTCGATGTCATTCAAGGAGCGAATCATTTCCTACATGTACACATGCCACAAGTATTTCTTGATAAAACTTTAGAAATGCTTACGACATATCATCAAAAAAAGGAGTCTTAGTATGAACAGAAGTTTAAAGGTTTTCTTAGGATCTTTGGCCTTAAACATATCAAGCAGTGTCTTTGCTGCCAGTTATTCGAATCTTTGGATTTTTGGTGACAGTTTCTCTGATAATGGATCGACTGTTGACATACTGCCTCTTTTGAAATCTGCCGGTGCTCCTCCACTGCCAAGTGACGGTAAACTCAGTGATGGCAAGCTTTGGATTGAGTACTTTGCAGAGTCGCTTGGCATGCCAGAGAGGGCTGAAACGGTATGGGTTAAAGGAGGACGAAATCCTGGTAACTACTCGATGATTGCAGCTTCCTCAAGACTTTCAAGTATATTAATTCAGGATTTTCCAGACCAAATAGACTTATTTGAACGCCAGAAACAAAAATTTGAGTCCAATGACCTCGTCGTGATTCAAATGGGCATCAATGACGGATTGTCAGCCATGAAGATCTTTGGGCAGATGATGAAGGCAGGAAAAACGAGAGATGAAGCCATGAAGGCGGCAGACCAAGAGCTAGATAAGGCTATAGTTGCCTACAAAGCTCAGTTTCATAGGCTTATTTCTTTGGGAGCCAGAAAGTTTTTAGTGATGAATGCTCCAGATCTAGGCTTAGCTCCTTTTGCCCGTAAAAGAAATGCGGTCGACCTAGCTCGTTTGTACTCCATGAAGCTTAATAGGATGCTAGCTGTTGCCGTGAATGACGTAAAAGCCTCCCATAAAGGTGCTGCGGGTTTATCAATTAGAACGTTTGATTTGCTCACGAATCTTCATAAGTTAATGGCGGACCCATCGGCTTATGGATTGTCTCCTAACTTGATTCGCGACGCAGCGTGTGGAGAGCGTGGAGCTAACAATAGAGTTTGCACCCAGCCTGAAAATTACTTCTACTATGATTTGAATCATCCCACGAGCCAAGTGAATCAAGTCATTTCAAAAGAAGCCTTAAGAGCTTTGGAGTAAATTTAGGAAAGGAATCTCATCTATACCCCCAAAAAGGTTCAAGGCCATAGCCTTGAGCCTTTGTGCATCCGGTATGGGCAGCAGCTAATTATGAACAAGAGATCTTGGCCTAGATAGGAGGAACAAGCAGGCGAAGGCAAGGGGGTCCGAAGAAACATCGCGCTCCATTCCGCGATAGCCTACCTGAATTCCATTAACCCATTGCTGAACACAGGATTGATGGCAATCAAAATTTAGTCACTGGATCAAATTTTTAAATGTGGAGATTAATTTCTGGTTGCGGCCTTGCAATGCCTTATGTTCTAGCCGGTGGAAATCCGGTCTGTGCAGCTACTAACCACAGGCGCAGTATCTAGCCTTGCAGATGTGGAAGTAACACCATTTTCGTAGAACTTATAAAAGAGGTGAATAAAAACTTTCAGCCCATAGTCATCGATGAAGAAGAAGTTCCAGCATATCGCATTAAAAAGAAGATTTGGGGAGCTGAGCGGACTTGCATTGTAACTGTATCAAGCCAATTGAAAGAAGGTCAAATCAGAGTCATTGAACAACATCTTGAAACCAAATACAAACTCCTTGAAAAGCTCAAACAGCAGCTTGAAAATCCTAAAAGAAGAAAGATTCTTACTGAATCGGAAATTAAAAACAGACTCATAGGAATCATAAAAGGTCAGTTTGTCGACCAAATCCTAAAATATGCAATTTTTAAGTTGGAAGACGGGATCCACAGCTTCACTTACTTTATTGACGCAGATGCCCATACCCAGCTCCAAGAAGAAGTCTTAGGCAGGAAGATCCTTGTGACGAATCAACATGAGTGGAGTGCCGAAAATATCATTTTGGCTTGTCGGGGCCAATCAAAGGTGGAATATGCATTCCGAACCCTTAAAAACCCCATGCATCTTGCCGTTCGCCTCAGCACCATGGGGCAGATCAAAAAATCTCAACCCATTTTCTCATCTGCATTATGGGATATCTACTCACTGTCGCAGCCTACACCAAAGCCAAAGAGCGCGTCGGCTATAAAAGAAATATCAGTAACTTCTTAACTGAACTTCAGCACATACGACTCGCATGTACCAAGAAAAAGATTAGCAGTTCCCTGAAATTCGAGCTCGAATCCATATCGCCCGAGCTGAAAGAAACCGCCAAAATCTTGAACATCTCAAATCATAGAATCAGGCGAAACATCAATTGCAGTGACTACACTTAGAATCACGTGAACCCGTTGTACTACAATGCATGGCGGTTTTTTAGCCATACTGATTTAATAAACTCGCGCTAGGGAAGCTTTTTTTCCAGATAAGAATTTAGCCTGTCAAGGGCGCGTGCTAGGTTTTCTTCAGAAGAGGGCTTTTCAGAAATTGCTGGTGGTGAATTCTCGTCACGATTTCGCTTGAGACGAGCTATCGCTGATATGACAAAAAAGAGGACCAAGGCGACAACCGTAAAGTCGACTAGCGTGCCAGCAAAGGATCCAATTTTAATTCCCTGCCCCACGGTAGCTTCTCGCCAGTCACCGCCTGGGATTAGAGGATTGACCATAGGCATGACGATATCGGAAACCAGGGAGGTTACGATTTTACTAAAGGCGCCCCCGACTACAACGGCAACTGCGAGATCTACTATATTTCCTTTTAGAGCAAACTCTTTAAAGGATTTTAAAATACCAGTGGGTTCTAGGGGCACAAAAACTCCTTCTTAATCGGTTACCGCTAGGCCAGAGGCCTGGTCAAATAGATAGTTATGGGTAGACGTAAAGGCGAGGGAAAGCGTCTCACCTTTTTTCGGGCGGTGAGGCTCAGGTATACTCACCATAACCTCATCCTTGCCAAGTTTAATCAAAGTATTCGTTAAGGCGCCTAGCGGCTCTGTTAAAAGGACCTTAGCTTCAAAAACTACTTTGTCATTTGAGGTTGCTATGGTGAGATTTTCAGCCCGAATGCCCCACTGCACGGACTGGCCTTCCGTGCCACGTTCACGCACAATGTTGTGATATCTAGGTAGAAGAGGCATCCGCACGCCGGAATCAGAAACAAACTCAGGACTTTCCGAAAGGAGCAATTTGCCTTCAATCAAGGTCATCGAGGGAGAACCAATAAACTGGGCTACAAATCGATTCGCAGGGTGGTAATAGAGTTGTAAAGGGGTGCCAATTTGCTGAACTTTTCCACCTTCCAGCACAATAATACGGGTTGCTAAAGTCATTGCTTCGACTTGGTCGTGCGTCACATAGACGGCTGTAGCGCCCAGTTCTGAGTGCAATTGAGAAATGGTAGCTCGCATGGTGGTTCTAAGTTTGGCGTCCAAATTGGAAAGGGGCTCATCAAAAAGAAATATCTTAGGCTTTCTGACAATGGCCCTGCCTATGGCTACCCTTTGTCTTTGGCCCCCAGATAACTCTGCCGGCTTGCGGCTCAAAAAGGGAGTTAAATTGAGTTTATCGGCAGCATCTCTTACCAGGCGATCGATTTCAGATTCTTGCATTTTTCTGATTCTGAGTCCGAATGCAATGTTTTCGTAAACGGTTTTATGGGGATAAAGGGCGTAGTCTTGGAATACCATCGCGATATCACGGTCTTTGGGAGGAAGCTTGGAAACATCTCTTCCATCGATAACAATCGACCCCGAGGAAATATCTTCTAGTCCTGCAATGCTTCGAAGCATTGTGGACTTCCCGCATCCAGAAGGACCTACTAAAACGATAAATTCGCCAGGCTCAGCTTTAAATGAAAGGTGGTTGATCACAGCTTTACCGCCATAACTTTTCACCACATCTTTAACTTCTAGGGATGCTGTCATCCAATATTCCTTAACTTGATAAAGATATCACCCTACGGATTTTAAAATATGAGGTCAACCACGAAGATGGTGATCGTCTAAATGTATAATACAGAGGCATCGCTCCCATGGAGTTCTTACGTGAAAAAATCTATAAGTTCAAATGGGGAGCTTAGAAATGGGGCAAGGGAGGGAATTCGGATTTTGTGGCAGTGAAATCTCGATTTTGCTAGAATTTTTGCCTGTGTTCTTGACGTGGGCCATTGGCCTGAAAATAATACCGGCAGGCGCCATGGGAAACTGCTAATTACTTCGAAACAGGATGGATCCTTATGAAACAGAAAATCGTATCTTTGCCCACTGTCCGTTTTTCAAACGACCTTCCTTTGGCGATCATAGCAGGAATCAATGTTATGGAGGGCCGAGATTTAGCATTTTCTGTCGCCACAGCTCTTAAGGAAACGACCTCAAAGCTCGGCATGCCTTTTGTTTTTAAAGCCTCTTTTGATAAAGCCAACCGCAGCTCATTTAAAAGCTATCGGGGTATCGGCATCGAGGAAACCCTAGAGATTTTCTCGGAAATTAAATCCCAGCTGGGTGTTCCCGTAATTACGGATATTCATGATCCGTCCCAGGCGACCTCCCTAGCAGAGGTGGTCGATATCATTCAAATTCCTGCATTTTTATGTCGGCAGACGGACCTTATTTTGGCTGCTGCCAATACAGGCAAAGTTATCAATGTAAAAAAAATGCAGATGATGGCTCCTTGGGATGTCACCAATATTTTTAAAAAATTTGAAGAAGCAGGTAACACCAATGTACTGATTTGTGAGCGCGGGACCACATTTGGCTATAATAACTTGGTGGTGGATCCCCTTGGGTTTCCTCATTTAAAGGAATATGGGTATCCGGTGATCTTTGATGTGACCCACTCTCTTCAGCAGCCGGGAGGCTTAGGAGAAGCCACTGCTGGTCGCGGCCGTCTGGCGGAAGGCCTTGGCCTAGCAGGAGTGGTACAAGGGATCGCAGGCGTCTTCTTAGAAACCCACCCTGAGCCTGAAAATGCCCGGTGCGATGGTCCTTGCGCCACCCCTTTACGGGATATGGAGGCCATGCTTTCTCACCTGAAAGAGGCGGATCAAATGGTTAAGGGTTGGAAGAAGTGAGTCTTGCCGAGTATTCGGCGGGAGGGCTTGCTAAACTTGTCCGCGGTCGGGCCTTAAAACCCTCTGAAGTCGTGACCTATTTTTTAGATCGAGTTCAAGAACACAATCCCAAGCTCAACTGCCTGATTCATTTGGATCCTGAGAAGATTCTCTCAGAGGTCCAAAGGCTCGATGCCAGTCCAGAACGCAACCAAGCTTTTTTCGGGATACCTCTTCCCATCAAGGAGCTGACAGAAGTAAAAGGGAGCCTAACGACCTATGGGTCGCGTGCTTTTTCAGGCTTTAAAGCTCCCTTTACCAGAACTGCCGTGAAGCAACTTATGGATGCTGGTTTTATGCCTTTCGGCTCTAGCACAAGCTCAGAGTTTGGGGCTAGTTGCTTTTCGGAGTCTTTACTAAACGGAATTACGAGAAATCCTTGGGACCTCAATCTGACACCAGGCGGTTCTAGTGGGGGAGGGGCTTCAGCTCTTTCAGCAGGTATGATTCCCATAGCCCATGGGAGTGATGGGGGAGGATCGCTACGCATTCCAGCCGCTTGGTGCGGGGTTGTAGGTTTTAAACCTAGCCGTGGAGTGGTTACCTCAGGGCCCCGGTACTCATGGTCGATGCTCTCCACACAAGGCGTCATGACAAGAAACATAGAAGATCAGGCGCTAGTCTATGATATTTGGAATCAGCCCGACTTGTTGGCTTGGTCGCCTTTTAAAGAGATGCACTTTAGGCGGGGCCTCGCATCATTAGCATCGGCTGCTCAGGCAAGTAGGCGCGGAAAGTTGCGTGTCGGAATCTTAAGAGAGACTCGCCCTTCGGGGGGCGTCGATCAAGACTCTCTCAAGGTTTTAGACGAAGTAGCGGCGCACTTAAAAGTTCTAGGCTACCAAGTTTTGGATTATGACCTGGATAGGGGAGACACTGAGACTTTTATCGATTTCTTTCAAACTCTTTGGGCGTCCCTCATCGGAGCTGTTTCCGATGACCCTTCCCAGTTTGAGCCCACCAACCAATGGATGTGGGAAATGTCAAGGCGCCAGTCGGCCATGGAGCTATTTAAGGCCCAAAATGAAGCTCAATTTTTTTCCAGACGAATCGTCTCGCAATTTGCATCAGATATAGACTTTCTGGTTACTTTAACGGTACCCACGCCTCCACCTAAGGCAGGACTTTCCCTTGAGATCTCCCAAGTCTCTCCCAAAAGTCTTATCGATAAGAATTGGGAGCTGAGTCCCATGACCCCTTGGGTAAACGTTACCGGACAGCCAGCCATATCCTTACCTTTAGGTCGGACTTCGACAGGGCTTCCCGTTGGGATTCAGGTGGTAGGGGCTCCTTTTCAAGATGCGTCCCTGCTCCAACTTGCCTATCATCTTGAAGAGACATTAGGATATCCAGATGCCACAGGAAAACGCTCCTCTCTGGCACCCCTCTCGCTCCTCTAGCACAACTATCATCAGCGGATTGAGGGCTGCAACCAGTAGATGTCTTTAACTAAGCGCCAGTTATTCATAGGACTGAAGTTGGTGGCGAGATCTAGTTTTTTTTAAAATCTCTGGGTATCATAAATGAGGAGCAAAATATGGAAAAAGCTAAATTTATGGTTCCCTTCTCAGCCGTGCTCCTGGGGTATTCTTGGGCGCTATGGGTGAAGGTAGGTATGAGTTTGCAGGCTTTACCTCTACTCGGCCTATGGATTAGTTTAGTCGCCATGGCTTTTTTTCCGCTCTTCAAAGAAAATCCTCTTGCCCAGCTTATCGGCAAGCCATTAGAAGGTGGTTGGACTTTTCTGTGGATAAGTCTACCACTTTTTGTAAACGGTATTTGGGGGGTACAAACCCATACTTTGAGTTTAAACCATCTTGGCAAGACGGCTCTTATTTTATGGGTGCCGTATCTGTTGTGGCATCTCGGCAATGTCATCAAAGATCGTACTCTCATGGATATCTTGCTTCTGTTAAGTCTGCTGCTGCCTTGGAAATTGGGTGTGCTCGACGGTGCATGGTCTTTAGGGAAGGGGCAGGGAGGTTTTCACGCGATTAACGGGATTTTAAGCGTTCATGTGGGAGTTTGTTTACTCAGTCGAAAATTTGCGTTGTTAGGGATTCCCTTGCAGCAGACGAAAAAAGATTGGTTGAAGGTGGGCGGTTTTTGTCTTGTGTTAGCTGGTTCCTACCTTTTTCTTCATCGTCACAGCTTGAAACTGCCTGAGGTCTCATTTCGGGGATCTTTACTCTTAGAAATTTTAACCCTCGTTGTCGTCTACGGATTTATAGAGGAACTTCTCTTCAGGGGGTTTATTTTAAACTGGGCTAAGTCCGTTACGGCTTCTTCCATCTTAAGTATTGCTCTATCTGCGGTTCTTGGTGCGGTATTTTCATTGATGCCAAACTGGGCAGGGGCAGCTGCTGTGGGAGCAGCGTCAGGACTCATTTATATTTGGACTTCATCGCTTTTCGTGAGTGCTATTTTTGGGAGTGTATTAAGAACTTTCGTGATTATGGCCTTATTCTGAAAAGAGGCCTATTCTAAAATTAAATCAGCGCCTTTAAAGATAGTTGAAATTGTGAAGGCTGATGAGTGATTTGATACAAGACCTAAAGGAACAACTCATTCGAGAAAAAAGCAGCAAACATGAAAAGTCAGAGCCTTAAGGGGCTGAAGCGGCTCTGACTCTTTATGGAGGATTGCTAAATGGTTTCAGGTTCCATCTTTCAAGGCTTTTAGACAGCCTAGGGCATCTTCTTTAGTGGCTGTGACTCCGGTTACAGAGTGGCCTTGGCCTACTTTTGCGAGGCAATCAGCAACAAGTCCATTGTCTCCGCCGTCTTTGTTGCCACCTGGTACAAATCCAGATGAATTGCATTCTTGCACAACTTTAGCGCATGCAGGGCCCGCTAAGATCGCTTTTCGAGTCTCTTTTTTCGCATTTTTTTCCGCTTTTTTATCTGCTTTAGCTTCTGCTGCTTTAGCCTTGGCCTCCGATATCTTTCCCTTAGCGCCTTGCAACATGCTTTTGCCGTGTTCGTATTTTTTTTCGACAGCATTTTGCTCTTCAGCATGGACTAAAGAGGAAAGCGCAAGGGCGGAAACCAAAATCATCGACTTCATAGAAACTCCAAAGATAAAAGTTTATTCCCGCAATTATGGCACGGTTTGGGAAATGGGCCAACTCTAAATGTGCTCTATCAATTGACAATCTAGTGTTTTGGCGAGGCAACATCTTAAAAGTTTCACATGAAGAATTTTTAAGATTTTTTATATGTCCAACTATCTCACTCTCATTTTTAAAGAAAGTTGAAGGGGAGCCGAGGGAGCGTGCGAAGCTAAAACGTATCTAAAATCTGCCCTAAAATTGGGACCTTAAGGCAGGACAGTGAAGACTCAGCGATGCACGCGAATCTTTAAGAAGGGATGTTTGGGGCTACCGTCGCTGTGGGAGGGAAATAGCGGATCTAGCATTATATTCGCCCACAAATTCATTTAGGTCTGGGATTTTGTCATAGAGAATCTTAATCAGACTTAGCGGGGGGCTAGGTGCGGTCCTTCCGGCTAAGCTGCGTTCGGGTTCCTGAAGTAGGGACGTAATCGGTCGTTCCAGGCGGCCGAGAGATTCATCAAGTGCCGATCCAATCATGATGCGAATCATCTGTTTGAGGAAACCTCCTCCACTGACCCAAATATTGATGAGGTCTCCTTGTTCTTCTATCTTAATATCGAAGATACGGCGAATCGTATTTCTTTCCATGGATCCTATGTTTGCAAAAGCCTTGAAATCGTGAACTCCGACAAATGACGACAAACTTTTCGCAAACTGAGTGGTGTCATTAATGCGCCTTTGTTCCCAGATATAAGGCCAGGCAAAAGGATTAAGGCACTCGCCTTTCCACATTCGGTAGCGATATATCTTTCCCCGTGCGGAATAGGCGGGGTGAAAATTTTCATGTGCTATTTGAGCGCGTTTAAGCCTAATTTCTGAAGGAAGCAAAGAATTTAAGCGAGATTCTAAAAGTGCTAAGTCTAAAGGGGCCGCATCCCACTTAAAGGTAACCACTTGATGCTCTGCAGACACACCAGTATCAGTTCTAGACGCTGACGTCAGACGAAGGGAGTGTTGCAGGACTTGCTCTAAAGCTTTTTCTAAAATGTCCTGAACCGTATTTCCATGAACTTGGCTTTGAAATCCGAAGTACCGTCGTCCATCGTAAGCTAAGTCAAGTCTAATATGATTCAAAGTGAGGCCTCTCTATATAGAAACTTAAGGGGAGCCTTCCTAGCTCGGGACGAACCCTACACAGAGCATAAGAATGTTTATCTGATGCGTTTCCTATAACTAAATTATACTAGCTGTGCTGCGGAAACACCTAGGGGGCGGTAAAGGCGTCTATGTGGCTTCTGCACCGAGCTGCCTTGTGGGAACTTGGAAAGGATCTATTTTTTGGGGGCGTAAATCTATAGGCGTTATGTAATGCCAAGCATTTCTGCCCGGCTATCTGCCCGGCTATCTGCCCGGCTATCAGGCCGGGAGCAATATTTTCATTTTTAACATAGTAGCAACCAATAGTAAAAAAGGGTGGGTAGTTTCATTTGAAAACTAAACATTTTTTTTGGACAAGTCATTCATCATTTGCCAGTAGGGAGATATATCTAACTTTACTTCTAAACTTTTCAAAATCGAATAGACTCCGCCTAACTTGCGATGAAGAAATACTATAGAGTATGGGGGCGGGCTATAAACTAACTCTCTCGATAGAGCCTTCATGGCTGTCTGTGACTCCTTAGTATGATTTCTGTCTGAAAAATCAAAGAAGGCGCTACCTGATGATTGCTTAAAAAATGGCTTTATCGCGGTTTTAAGCATTTCTTCAAAAGCAAGAAATGCTGCTTCAGATTCCCGAGAATCGATAAATGCCATGTCTATGGCCAGTTCTCTAAATGCCTTAGGGCTGCTTTGGGAGGCTAAGTCTAGAAGTGCAATATATCGTTTTACAAACTCTGAGCTATATCTTCTCGTCGCACCGAAATCCAAGAGAGTGATGCCAATTTCAGAATTCTTCTTATTAATTAAAAAGTTGCCCCAATTGGGATCGGTTTGAACCAGCCCCCATTCAAAGAACTCATGAAAGTAGAGATCCAGAATCGCTACGGCGACTTGGTCTTTATCTCGTTTGGTGGGGGTCGTGCTCAGCCAATGCCTAAAAGTCAATCCAGGCTCAAAGCTCATGGCGAGCACCTTTCTGCCGGATAGTTCTTCAAAAATCTCAGGTACCCTAAACTGGCAAGCTGAGGTTTGGTTTAAATTTGTTACTTTTTCTGAGAACTCTCTTTGAAAACCTGCCTCAAGCCTATAGTCCAACTCTTGGTTTAGGATGAACTCAAACTCTTTAAAGAGATCATCTAAATTCATTTTACGTCCGGATAGTCGACAGAAAGAAGAGGCTAATGTTTTCAAAATTTTCAAATCAGTGTCAATGGATTCCGCAACCTTCGGGTACTGCACTTTTAGGACTATGTCGCGCTGGCGCATTCTGGCTTTATGAACCTGGGCAATGCTGGCCACTCCAATGGGACTACTAGAAATATCTGTTATCAGTTTTCTGTTAGGTCCTTTGATTTCTGAATTGATAACCCTATCAATCTCTTCAAAGGGAAGGCTTGCGGCGGCATTCTGAAGCTGACTCAGAATTTCTACGGCTTCGGGCGGGAAATAGTCGTCGAGATCTAAGCTTAAAAGCTGGCCAACTTTCATGGCGGCGCCCTTTAATTGAGAGAGAGACTTTGCGATAAGCATAGCCTGCTCAATTCGGGAGTTTAAATCTCCCGACTGCAGCTCTTTAATGCCAACGCTTGTTGCGAGTTTCAGGAGCTCAAAGGTTCTGCTTATCCCCTTGGACTTCATTGGTTCCTCCTACAGTGAAAGGACCCTTGCCTTTTAAATAAATCAAATCACTATATAGTAATTAGGGTTTGAAGCAAAAGTTAAAACCGCTACATCAAACTAATGCAAGCCTGTTGTTCATTTTCCGCTTCATCGATACTAGTTGAATCGTTGTAAAGTCTCCAATGGTCCAGAGTCGTCTTCTAGCCGCTCTGATATATGGAGCTAGCAAGGTAGCTTCATCAAGTCTTTTTGATCCAGTATAACTTCTAGCATAACGTTAGCGGAAAAGATCATTTCTTCAAGACTTTCTAAGCGTTCTAAACTCACTTCACTAATATCAGTGTCTTTTTGCTTCAGGTCGGAGAAGTCTCTAGCTATTTGCTTTAGAATTTTTAGCTCTCTTGTTTTTAAGATTTGCCTAATTACCTCATTTACGTCTTTTTCCGCAGAATAGACACGGACTTTATCGTTGGGAGCTGGCGCTTCGAAAATCAATTTGTACTTGCAAAGTTCGTCAAGAGCTGGGCTGATCAAGGCTTTTGATAGGCCTAGATTGACGGTTAAGTCGGTGCAGCTCAAAGGAGATTTTGAAAGATAGAGTTGAGTCCAGATCGCCCCATGAATGCGGCGAAATCCCCAATATCGAATGAAATCTCCAATGGAAAGAGATAGCTTTTTCAGTTGGTTGGATGCTTTTTGGCTTTTTAGTTTACTTTTCATATTGTTCATATTACTATGAACAATACTGAGACGCAACTTAAACCTTCGGTTGGATGCAAAATGATTACTGTCTACTACGATGGCCTATGCAAAGTCTGCAGCAAGGAGATATCGTTCTACCGAAATCAGCTTGGCGCTGATTCCATTAAGTTCGTTGATATTTGCTCTCAGGATTTTGACGCTAAAGTTGAAGGACTGGATCCCGTTCGCATCCATCAAGTGATGCACGTTCGGCGGCAAGAGGGAACTCTGGCTCTAAAAGTCGATGCCTTTATAGAAATATGGTCGGTACTTCCGAGGTTTCAATGGCTTGCCAAGGCTGCGCGATGGGCTCCCGTAAATGCCGGTCTTCATTTGGGGTACGCAGGATTTTCCATAATAAGACCGTTTCTGCCGCGCTACACGAGTCCTGCAGATTGTAGGGAAAGCCCCTATTGTGATTTGAAAAGTGAAGTCAAAAATGATTTGAAAAGTGAGGTTAAGAGAAATGCCTAGTTACCCAGTTGAATTTTTTTCCGAGGCCAAGGCTGATCAAGTGTTTGAGCTGCCCTGGTCAATTTCATCAGGGGATATGAATACTCTTTGCAGTGTTCCCAAAGATTTTGGCGGATCTGGCGGAGGGTTTTCACCTGAAGATCTCTTCTTGCAGGCTGTAATGAACTGCTTTGTAGGTACTTTTAAGGTCATGGCAAAGCTTTCTAAAGTAACATTCACAAATGTGCAAGTGGATGGGAAGCTTTATGTTGATAAAAACAATGAAGGAAAAGTTTGTATGAAGGCCATACACCTTGCCATCGGAATATCGGGGGTCGATCGCCCCGAGCGTCTGGGTAATCTGGTGTCAAAAGCACTGCGTGAAGGATTTATCATCAACTCGGTAAAAAGTGAGATCCTTTACTCGCTCAATGAAGGTACCTTCGGGCCTATTTGTTAATTATGCATTGTCCCTGCTGCAAAGATAGGAAGGTCCTCATGAGTCACACAATTAGCTCAGTTCATCGAAGCCCAAACTTAGAGACGAATATACCTAGGCTTGCGGAAAATATTTTCCTCGAAATTGGCGAAGATCCCAAGCGAGAGGGCTTGCTTAAGACTCCAGAAAGATTTTACAAAGCCATTCAGCATCTGACCTCCGGATATGGAAAAACGGCAATAGAAGTCATTGGGGAAGGCATATTTAGTAGCGAGTCTAGTGGCTTAGTTTGCGTTAAAGATATAGAATTCTACAGCCTTTGTGAACACCATATGCTGCCTTTTTGGGGAAAAGCATCGATCGCCTACTACCCGAATCAAAAGATATTGGGCCTCTCCAAGCTAGCGAGGATCGTTGATTTGTTTTCCAAGCGCTTGCAAGTCCAAGAGCGTTTTACAAAAGAAGTAGCTGAAACTGTTTATAGCTTAGTGGATGCCAGAGCGGCTGCCGTAGTTGTGGAAGCACAGCATATGTGCATGATGATGCGAGGCGTTCAAAAACAGTCCTCTCTGACTCGGACTGAATTTTCCTTAGGCGCGGAATCCGTCTCTGATGTAGAGCTTAAAAGAATTTGGAAGCAATTTGAAAAATAGTAATCCAACATTACAAATTCTTGTGACTGGAGCAACTGGACTTATAGGCAGGAGGCTTATTCACAGCCTGATGACACAGGGGCATGAAGTGTCTGCACTTGTCAGGTCTCCCCAAAAGCTTCCTGAGATCCCCTCTGATCGAGTTTTTTCCTGGTCGGACCAGGAAGTCCCCTCTCCCGAGGTTTTCAGTAATATGGATATTGTGGTCCATTTAGCAGGGGAGGGGATTGCAGACAAGCTTTGGACAGCCCATAGAAAGAAGAGGCTTCGTGACTCAAGAGTAGAAGGCACCAAAAACATTGTTCGGGCTATTTCCTTGCTGGCTGAAGATTCTAGACCAAAGGTCTTTATTTCAGCATCTGCCATTGGGTTTTACGGGGAGTCTACTTCTCCTCACCCTGAGAATGGCGGCCCCGGCTCCGGATTCTTGCCTGAACTTTGTCGGGACTGGGAAGCTTCCGCGAACAAAGCTCGGGAATTGGGACTTAGAACCGTATTGCTGAGAATAGGACTCGTTTTAGCTAAAGAATCGGGTTTTCTTTCTAAAGCACCTCCCTTTGTTCTGGGAAGCGGCGACCAGTGGATGAGTTGGATTCATATAGACGATGCCGTTGGATTGATTGACTTCGCTGTTAAAGAAAGTGCTATAGAGGGTGAGTTCCACCTCACGGCGCCGACCCCTGTCACGAATCTAGATTTTATGAAAATTTACTCTGCTGTAAAGAGAGTTCCTTTTCTCCTGACTGCTCCTAAATGGGTTATAAAGGTCCTAACAGGCGAGTTGTCACAGTTAGTACTGTCAAGCCAACGGGTGCAGCCTGTAGAGGCTTTGCAACTGGGGTTTAGGTTTCAGTTTGAGAATCTAGAAGAGGCTTTAGAAAATTTAGTAGGCAAAACTAAAATTACCGAAAACTTTTTTTTATCAAGACAGTTTCTACCGCTGCCTAGGGACTTAGTCTTTTCTTTTTTTTCTAAAGCGGAGAATCTAGAAATTGTAACTCCTCCATGGCTTAAATTTAAGATTCTTAACCAGTCGACACCAGAGATTAGAAAAGGGACACTCATTAACTATAGATTGAGGATTCATGGATTTCCTTTTAGGTGGCGAACTTTGATCGACGAGTGGAATCCAAACGAGTCATTTGTTGATACTCAATTGAGAGGGCCTTATAAAAAGTGGTATCACCTGCATACTTTTGAAGAAGTACCTGGCGGCACTCTTATATCTGACGATGTAGCCTACGAGGTTCCTGGGTGGATTTTTGGCAAACTGTTACTACCCTTGATAAAAAGAGATGTATCTGGGATCTTTGCGTATAGGCGAGGAAAGATTCAGGAGCTTGCTGCTAAGGGGCTCTTAAAGTGACACTTGAAGATCAAGAGTGGGGCATACATTGGTTTCGGCGAGATCTGCGCATTCCCGGAAACGAAGCCTTAAAGTTTAATTGGAAGAGAAATAAAGGCCGCACTTTAGGTGTTTTTTGCTTCGACTCTAAGTTTCTGAGTCGGCCTGACTTTTCACACAATCGGTTCGGATTCTTTATAAAGACTTTAAAAGCACTAAAGGAAGATTTGAAGGATCAGGGAGGTGACCTCCTAGTCATCGATAGGCAGCCTTCTGATTTTTTTTCCTGTCTAGTGGAGTTTTTAAAGCGAAATGGAAAAAAGGCGCCCTCCCTTGTGACATGGAGCCGAGATTATGAGCCCTTCGCTAGAGTCCGGGATGCAGCCGTAGAGGATCTTTTTTTTAAATTGGCCATCGAATTCTATCACGCCCGAGATCATCTGCTTTTTGAGCCTCATGAAATTTTGAAAGGAGATCGTCCAGGGGATTTCTATCAAGTATACTCCCCTTATGCCAGGCGCTGGTTTGAAGCCTTGAATGGGCCTAAAGGAGACGAAAGACTCAGAGCTCAAAGTAACGTAGGGGATTACTTTTCTAGAAATCAACGATCTTCTGACTTGTTTAAAATGAAGTGGAGTGAGTTTGCCGGTCTAGTGAACTTCCCATTTAGGGACGCCTTGGAGCTTTTTGAAGCGGAAAATGTAAAAAAGGTTTCCGTGCCCTTGCCCGAAGCGGGATTTTTCAGTGCCTACCAAGCACTCCTGGATTTCAAAGAAAAAATTTCTGCCTATAGAGTCCAACGAGACTTTCCTTCAAGGTCCGCGACCTCAAAGCTTTCTATTTACTTGAAGAATGGAAGCTTAACCGTTCCCCAAATCCTTTCAACTTTCGATCTGGGTAAGATTAGTTGGAAGGACACAGCTGGACCAGCGCATTTTGTAAAAGAATTGGCTTGGCGAGAATTCTACTATTCCATTCTCTATCACCGACCTCAAGTGGAGTCTGCTAGTTTTTTGAAACACTATGAGAATATACCATGGGAGAATAATCAAACCCTTTTCCAGCATTGGACAGCAGGCACAACAGGGTTTCCCATCGTGGATGCAGGAATGCGCGAACTCGCTCAAACTGGCTGGATGCACAACAGAGTTCGAATGATAGTAGCCTCTTTTCTTACAAAAGATTTGCTCATTGATTGGAAATGGGGGGAAAGGCATTTCATGAAGACTCTCCTAGATGGTGATCTCGCTCCCAATAACGGCGGCTGGCAATGGGCAGCTTCAACGGGGTGTGACCCGCAACCCTATTTCCGAATCTTTAACCCGTGGCTGCAAAGTGCCAAGTTTGACCCAGATGGTCTATATATCAAAACGTTTATTCCCGAGCTTAAAACGGCCCCTTCCAAGCTGCTTCATGATTCGGACGCGGATCGCAGCCCTTGGGGATACCCCAGTCCAATCGTAGATCACTCGCGTCGAAGAATTCTCGCACTTCAACTTTATAAGCGATAACGAGCCGTAACCTCCCATACCAAAAGTTTAGAGAAATACAGCAGTTCAACAATTTCTGGTATTAGCGAAATAACAGGAGGTAATGGGTTTGGAACGAAGGCGTGGAACTCTCGCGCGGTTTTGACGCAACGTCTGGATGCTTGGCCTGTAAAGTTCGAAGGTTTTATGAAATTTCCTAATTCAATCGAATGTTGCTATCATATAATATGTCTGACATACTATGGAGTCGAAGTCGACTTTGATTTAATAGCGAGGGCCATTGTTCACTTCGTGTTGAATAGTGCTTGAGTGCGGGGGTTGCTGAAAGAGCATCGTTGATTAAAGTGGTAACGGATGTCAAGGCGTAAAAACAAGAAATCGCCAGAATTACTTCTCTGGCGTTAGTTCTAGACATTTCGAGTCTTTTGGACCAAAAATTCTCTCACCTCAATTTAAAATGTCTTAAAATATTGCAGCGCGGCCGCCCTGCAGCCAGATCGAACATTCGCCCCCTTGACGTCGCCTATTCCGTCAAATATCATGAAAATTGACGAGACGGGCGCTTCCAAGGGATAAGTATTCATTATATCAAGCGAAAGTTAACCATTCCTACTGACAAATCATGCTTTCTATTTGGCCCGCGTCAAACTGGCAAATCGAGTTTGCTGCGGCACACTGTGGAAGCCACACTGACTAGCAATTTGCTGGAGTCCGAAACCTGTGGCTCCTCAAATTGCTAGCAATGCCACAATTAACGCATTTCGGGCATTCTAGCTGTTTTTGCGTTCATTTTGGGTAATGGTAGTTATGGATCCATTTACAAGAAAAATAGTTGGATTTTCAGTTCGTCAAGGCTCTTTGAGTGGTGGCAATATCTGTTATATGGATAGCAAAATAGCTTCTGGCAAGGACTGGCCAAGATACATCTCACCTGACCACGACCCTCTCTTCAATTATTGGCTCTGGAAAGTAAATCTGGAAAATAACTTCAACATCCAAGAGATTAAATCGGCTCCCTATTGCCCATGGAGTCACTCTTTCATCGAGCGTCTAATTGGAAGCTGGCGACGAGAGTTTACAGATTATATTTTGTTTTGGAGTGAGTCAGATTTACTTGCAAAGCTTTTAGTGTTTCAAGAGTATTTCAGTTTCTACCGTGTTCATTACAACCATGGTGGTAAAACCCCCAATGAAATAACTGATGAACGGCAATTGGCCTCAATAGATTTGAAGAACTTTAAGTGGAAGCCAGTGTGTGGAGGCATGTACTACACACCCATTGCTGCTTAAATTGGAATTATAGGAGGGACAGGGACCGGCGACGGATTCTCCCTACTTCTATCCAAATCAAAAGATTTTGACTTACTGATTGAACCCTGAAAAACCAAATCGTTCACTTTATTTTCATTATGTAAGCAAGCGAAAAGTATGGAGGAAGATTTGCATTTTTGCCGGATACGCCTTCAGTAGATGTAAATTGAGACGGATATCCCTGGCCCCAAACATTAGTAGCACTTGTAAATTGGACGGGAGTAAGAGCAAAGCTACCAGTGTTCGGTCCATTGGGATTTGCGATTGAAAATCCACTATTTCCATTCGTAGGAAGAATTTCTGGAGCATGTTTATGTGCAACAAGAACTGCATCTGGGCTACCGCCGATGTCACCTACATTATATGCCCCCCCAGAGCCAACAACAAAACGATCTCTCAAATCTGGAGTTCCATTAGAACCATCACATAATGACCACCCAGAGGGAATATAAGCAATACTTCCAGACCACATTATGATGCCACCCAAAGGGATAGTCTGTGTAGGTGCCTCATTTCCAAAATTGCCTGCACAGGGGCGAACATCAGGAGAAAACAGCATGCTCAAAGGGTGATTATCATCAAGGGGTAAATTGTTAATTGGATCCGTCTTAAATGTCGTTCCATTGCTACCTTCAGGCTTAGTAGCACGGATAGTAAGTCCTGCTCCTGAATCACCAAGGACTTCGCAAGTACCTTTAATAGTCCATTCGCCAAGTTTACCATTGTGCAAAAGTGGATTTCCTTTTTTATCTTTAAGAATCACCTCGCCTAAACAGGTCGTAGGTCTTGCAACTCCTAGAGTTTGCTCACAGCTAAGCAAGTCCGTGATCGTCCGCTTGGTATCCATAATGTCGCTTCTCATCAAAGCTGACTTATTCGCTTTCATTCCCCGAACATTAAGGCTAGTCAGTGCCAAACCGGCAACTGACATAATAGCAATCGTAATTAAAGCTTCAAGTATAGTAAAACCTCGTTGACGGATGAAAGCCAACGGGCGTGCGCCCACTGCTTTGTGGTGTATTTGTGGAAAAAGGTCCAAATGAGTCAACTGGGTTCGGAGGGTTGCAAATCGGTTTAAGGAGATATTCACTGCCCAGTGAGTTTTATTTTTATTCGTCATGAGGCCTCCATCCTGTTCACCAATTGGTGTAAATTCCCTTTCGGCACGCCTTTACTTAACTTAAATCTAAAAATTCGCCCCATTTTAAAATGGCCTATGTATCCTATTTCCATGCGGAATATCAGGCCAGGGCTGAATTACTTAGGGTGTCTTTTTCCCATGAGTCAATACGAGAAGCAGAGGCGGCCAGGGTAATGCGAGTGGCCAAAATACGACTTGGAGCCGAGTGGATTTCTGCCGAAGTGCCACGCACATCGCAGATCATTTTCAAAGAATGGGGGATCGCTGTTACGTAGAATTTATTGGGAGTTAGAGGTTAAATGAAGAATTACAATTAGAAAAGAGCGAACCCTAGAGTTCGCTCTTTTAGATTCTTGATCGTTTTAACCCTTAGTCGGCATAACCGAACTTTCGGATTTGCTTCGCTCTGCGTTTGCGCGCAGCAACACTTTTCTTCTTCAAGCGAACAGAAGGTTTTTCATATTCCTGCTTCTTTTTAAGATCACCGATAATGCCGGCTTTCTCTACTTGCTTCTTAAAAATGCGAAGAGCCTTCTCAACGGGCTCACCATCTCTTACTCTAACTCCTGGCATAAAAAAATCACCTCCCAACTTGGCTAATAGCCGACCTCTTTGATGAAGACCTTGTCTTCGAGGGACTTGATGTCTGATCAAGTGCTGATTTAGTAAAGCATAAATTGCGGGAGAGTTAAAGACAAATGACACAAATGTTTCACAAAAATAGGGCCTTTTTTGCCTTGGAGCTGGTATAATTTTCATGACTTTGTTTCCTTGATTCTAAGGACATAGAGGAGCGGCCTACGCTAAAATGCGCAAAATATAGGCATTTACTTCTTCTAAGGGGAACCTATGCTTGAACTTCGAAATTCCCAATTGTCCCTGTGGGTTGAGCCTGATTACGGGGCCTGCACTTTGGGTCTTTCTTGGCGTGGCCGAGCTATGATGCCAGACCGACGCGAGGCCCTCAGGCCGACTTCCAGCTTGATTACTCAGCGTGGAGAGCTGCCTGAAGCTGGTTTTAATATGCTGCCATGGTCTGGCCGAGTTTTTGAGGGCAAGATGTGGCATGAGTGGGGCCAGCTTTTCCTAGGCCGTGCTGAGGAACATGCGCTGCATGGTGAGGTTTGGGACAAAGCTTGGCAGGTGGAAAGCCATAGGGAAGAGTATCTTCGTTGCCGTATAGAGCGGCCTTTTGAGAGTCGTTTTCCTGCAGACTATAGCGCTATCTACGAAGTTCAGTTGGTGGAAAATAAAGCATCTTTTTCACTAACCATAACCAATAATTCTCCTCTATCTATTTTTATGGGCGGTGGATTCCATCCGTATTTCTCTCGATTAAGTGGAGTCATGATTTCTTTCGATGCCCTCGCCGAATATCCCGCGACAGAGCATGTAGGTATTCCAAGCGGGCCAGCTTTGCCATCGCTATGGTCAAAAAACTTTGCTCAAGGGGTGAGACTCTCCCAAGATGTCTTGGTCGATGCCTCATTTTTACTCGGAAAGAAAAGTGCTCAGCTGATTTGGCCCCAGGATGGAGTCGAAGCTTTCCTAGAGTTTTCGGACTCCATAGATCACCTCGTGGTTTATAATCCTGATAAACCTTGGTTTGCGGTCGAACCAGTAAGTCATTCCAATAATATTTTGGGGGAAGTGCAAAAACCCTTAAGAACGATATTGAAGCCAGGGGGGATTTTAAAGTTAGAATACTCGATATCCTTTTTCGAACGTGGGCCCGCATCGTAGTTTCATTTTAAAGAGCATCATTTCAAGATTCTAATCGTTAAAGATATCTTTAGATTCTTCCGAAACATTTGCGTGGAGGAATCATGAAATCGTTTTGCTTAATGTGGCTCATGTGCCTTACATCATGTACTAACATTCAGGGCTTTTTTAAACCTAAAGAAGAGCTTGTGATTGAAGAAGGCTGTGCCATTGTCGTTCCTAAAAAACTTCGAGTTTGTGAGTCCCCAGAATTTGTCTCTATAGAGCGGGGAAGAAAGTCCATCACGTGGAATAGGGGGGCGTTTGTCGAATTGCTATCCCAGAAAATCGAGTTAGGTCTTAAAAAGTCTGGTATTCCATTGGCCTTTCCTCATCAATTCAGGCTGTCTGTTTTTTCTGAAGCTCTTATGACAGAACGCATCCTATGGTCGGTGCAAGTAGAAAGTGGTGACTCGGTTTTGGGTTTTAGCTTTCCGGAATCGCCTTCCGAGTGGGGGGATGCTAAGCCGCTATGGCTGCAGTCAAAGTCCGGAAATGACTCGTCAAAGTTTACGGGAAGACTGCTTGTGCAGTGGGACAATACTGGGCGTGGAATTTCCAAAGAACTTTTTAAGGAACTCTTTCCTGAATATAGAGTCAACAGGGCGCAAGGGCTCGTTTGGGAGCTTGGAATACCTTTACAAGACTGGCGCGAGTTTGGGGAAAAAGTATCATCAGATCCGTGGATATCAAAAGGAATCAAAGCCATGCAAGTAGTCCCGTATAGTGCCACCTTGGGTCGGGAACGAGAGATTACAAGCTGGACTTGGCAGAAGGGGGTTGTCCGATGACAATGCATAGGTTGAAGCAGGGGATTCCTTACCTTCTTTTCTCGGTGATCATAATTTTCAGCGGAAGTTGTTCGACTCTCGTTACGACGACCTATTATTTCCGTCTGCGAATGCAAGGTACCTACGAAAGCGCTCAGGAAGCTGATCCAGAATATACGGCTGAACCCAGCCAAGCTAAATTTACCTTTTTGGCAGTCAATCTGCTTCGAGGCACAGATACGAGCCTAAGTCTTTACAATGATGCTCCCATTGATCTAACCATTGTGGACCGTGGTCAGCGGGTCTACGAAAAGGCCATCACCGATAGTTTAAGAAAAGCCAGCGATGGATCCACGCAAACCTTTACGGGGGTAGAGGTCACTTTTGATGCACCTTGGACCTGTATAACGGCTGAAAAAGAGATATCCAAAACCTTAGCCACCACTGTGGTAACTTTAAGCAGTGATTTTACGATTGGTAAGGCTCAAGATAAGACCTTTACAGTCAACGTAAAATGGAAGGACATTGTGAACTCTGACGGAAGTGATTGTAAAGAGCCTGAGTTAGAAATAGTATCGACCTCATCATATGATTAGCTAGAGGTGCATCTTGAGTTTTGTCCAAGAAGAACATGGTTTCTTTCGTCGTTTATTTAAAAAATTAGGAACGCTTTTAAAAGTATACCTTATAGGTGTAGGGATTTTTTGGACTGCAGTTCCCTTGTTGATTGTATTTCTCATCTCGGGGTCCGTTCGAAAAGCCTACCAGCAGCATAAAATTGCTGAGGCCCCTAAAGTCAAATCCTTACCCTCAATTTTAAATATTGAATTTGATGGGGAGGTTTCCGACAGCATTGCAAGCTCTAAAGAAGACTATCTTAGCTTTCTTTTTTCGTCGGAGAAAACGTATTTTCTGCTAGATCTGGAAGGTAGGCTTAAAAAGGCAGCATCCGATCCTTTTATTGAGGGCCTTTTTTTAGATTTTAAAAATCTATCAGGTTCTAAGAATCAGTTAAGAGAAATCCGAGAAAGCATTGCAGGTTTTAAAGCAAAAGGCAAAAAAGTGTGGTGCTGGGTGCCTAGTTTAGACTCAGACTTGTTTATTGTTGCAAGTGTTTGTGATCAGCTGGATATGTCTCCAGCAGGAAATATTGAGTTGTTGGGTCCCTATTTTTCCTTGATGTACTTTGGGGAGGCGCTTAAGAAATTAGGCGTCGGGATTGAAGTGATTCGATCTGGCCCTTTTAAGAATGCCTTTGAACCTCTTATTTCTAATGAACCAAGCCCAGAGACGCTTCAAATGTATCGATGGCTCGAAGGTGACCTGCGGTCAACTCTCATCGAGGCGGCTGCAAAATCGGCCCGCGAAGGACTCGATGAAGTAAAGTTAAGGTCGTGGTTTAAAAAATCACTCTATACGGGAATCGAAGCTAAGACGGTAGGTATCGTAAGTGACTTGCGTCAAAAGGCAGAAACCAAAAAAATGTTTGAAGAGAAACTGGCTAAAAAAGAATTGAACTGGTTAGATTATCAAGACTATCACGATTATGATACGTCTTGGAACGTATTGGACTCTAGAAAGAAAGAGATTGCTTATCTTCACTTAAGTGGAGAAATCGCTCATTCCGAAGAGAATTCTGGAGACCCCAAAATAGTCCCTGACTGGGTGGGTGAGGATCTAGACTGGGCTGTTGAAAGGGATAGTGTGGCAGCAATTGTCATCAGGATGGACTCGCCGGGGGGTTCTGCTCTTGCAAGTGAGATGATCTGGGGTATGGTTCACGAGGCTGGCCTGAAGAAGCCGGTGGTTGTAAGTATCGGTGGTGTGGGAGCCTCTGGGGGATACTATATAGCATCCGCTGCTAAAAAAATTGTAGCTGACCCGTTTTCCATCACGGGCTCCATTGGGGTTATAGGAATGGTTCCAAATTTTGTCCAATTTCAAGAAAAATATGGCGTAAGCTTTTTTGAAGTCACTTCCAGCGATCGCAAGACTATTGGAAACCGCGGAAAGCTTCTTTCAGAAGAGGACAAAGAACTCATATCGCAAAGTATTGATGAAACCTATGAACTCTTTCTAAAGCGCGTTTCAGAAGGCCGTTCTTTAACCCGAAATGCAGTTCATGAAATCGCACAAGGTAAAGTATGGACAGGACGACAAGCCTTGGATCTGAAACTGGTGGATCGTCTGGGTGGGATCCAAGAAGCCATAAAAGAAGCTAAGGAATTAGCAGGTTTAGATCAAGACAAACCCCTTCCGGTGGTTTCTCCTAATTCTGAGTTTAATCTTACAGAGTGTCTTTTAGACAAAGTAGATATTAGAGAGTGCTTTGCTAAAAACTCCCGAGCCTCTCTGGGATTAAAAAACAAAATTTCTGAAATCTTTGTACCTAGTTCGCTTCAAACCGCACTGTCTGCGATTAAGGCTGGGGAGCTGAGTAGCCTGTCATCCAGATTGCTCTCAAAATCAAGTCTAAATGGATCCGTTAAAAGTCCTTTGATCGAAACTAAGCTTTACGGAGTGGAATTAAAATAGGGAGTTACAGGTCGGCAGAGGTTCTTCCTAGTTTCATGAAGTGACGTTTTTAGATCCAGGCTTTGCCAAATTGACGGGATTTGAGATATAATTACGGAGTCGTAATTTAAATAGAGGTGATATGCGAAATATCTATTTATTCCCGCTAGCTTTGGCGGCGGTGAGTGCTTGTAATCAGTTAAGAAACGAAGAACCCATATCTGAGGAAGCAGCCAAACGGAATCAACCTTTTTTTACAGTTGACTCCGGTGTGGATACTTTTCTTAAGATTAAAATCGAAGTCTCCAATAAGTTGAATCCTGGCACCGGAAAGTGCGAGCTTAGTTCTAAGGGCAAATATTTCGTGAAAGACCTCTCAGGTCCTGAAGACGGATATTATAAAGTGACTTTAGCCAACACGATTCCTGGCTGCAAATTTGCTACAGGATTTGTTTTCGCTGAGCATATAACGCCTTCTCAGCCTCCCTCAGGTTATTGTCAGAAAAGCTGGGAAGAAGCTCAAATCATGGATTATACGACGTTCGATGCCTACAATAACAAGTCCTACGCGACTTCTGCCAACCCCGAATCTAAAACCCTGATGGGTAGCGCAGAACATAAAGACCGCACTATGTGCGAGAGAGCTCGTGCTTTAAAGCATTGTTTTGAAAAGGCAGTAAAGGCCGATGAGCCCACTGCTATCAAATTTAGAAATTGGGCTAAAGCACGTAACATAAACCCTGTATTAGCGCTTATGGCAAAAACTCAGCAAGAAACAAAACTAGGCATACTTCCTGATTCTTGCAGCAATGGAAACTGTAACGGAATCGGGATAGGGCAAATTATTACCGCGATAGACCAAAATGGAAATAAAATAGATGATAGTCATCCCGCATGGCGCGGCATCACTCACAATATTTTAACAAATCTTAAGTATTCTGTCCGCGTGGTTGCTGCAAAAACAGACATGTCAAATAGCCTTTGGGATTTAGCTTTTTACTACAATGGCAGTCCTGAGCATCAAAACGCCTATGCTTCCAATGTGGTGAGCTTTTATGGGCAATTGCAGAAGTGTCCTTTATAGTAAGCACTCTTGAGCCCCCAAAAATGCTGTTTTAAAAAAAAATGAAGTGATTGAGTCACTTCATTTTTTTTAATTGAAAACAAATACCTGACCTAAACTTTTGATTTAGGCTTCTGGAGCTGCTGCAGCTTTTTTAGCCTGGGCTTTAATTAGTCCATGAGCGACTAAAACTTCTACCTTTTTTTCACCGTTGATGTAATTGCCGCCCTTGCGAACTGCATAGCGCCCATCGCCGCGCTTTACTACTGTAAATCCGGGGGTGGGGTTACTCGCTTTGCCAGCTTTCTTCGTTGCCATTTAGAACTCCATGTTTAGAAAAGAAACAATGATGTATCTTTATTTTGAGAAGCCGTCAATATTTTCATTGGGATTCTTCCTAACCTCCTATAAAATTACCGTTTTCTTGCTGGGGGAAGAATTGATGGTTGAGGCGAAACGAGATGAAAATGTTTTGATCAGTATTGTGATGAATATTGTTTTGCCTTCATTGGTTTTGACTAAAGGGACTCCTTATTTCGGAGCAGATCGAGCTTTAGCCCTAGCCATTGCACTCCCCATTGGTTACTTTGCTTGGGATTATTACACCCGACGTGAAACGAGTTTGATGTCGCTTTTAGGATTTGCCAGTGTACTTGCTTCGGGTGCTCTGGGCATGTTTCGAGCGACGGGATTATGGTTTGCCGTGAAAGAAGCCCTACTTCCAAGTGTACTAGGGATAGCGACCTTGATGTCTTTATCCTGGCGTAAGCCCCTGATCAATGCCTTCATCTATAGCGATATGATTTTTCATAAAGATAGAATCGAGCAAGCTCTCCATGAAAAAGGTACTGGTGAACGTTTTCTCGAGCTTTTAAAAACTGTAAATCTTATCGTGGCAGCTTCTTTTGTATTAAGTGCCGTGTTGAATTTTTCCCTAGCCATGTGGCTTATTAAAAGTGAGCCGGGGACTGAGGCGTTTAACTCTGAGCTTGGCAAAATGAACGCACTTTCCTTCCCCGTAATTGCTCTGCCTTCCATGTTGATATTAGCTTTAGGACTTTTTAAACTTTCCAAAGGGCTCCAAAAACTAACGGGACTCACCTCGGCTGAGCTTATGAAATCAAAATAGTAAAAGGTTTGAGATAGCGGAGATAGCGGAGATAGCGGAGATAGCGGAGATAGCGGAGATAGCCTGCGCTGGTCTCAAGGAGTCCAACTTCTTAGCAGAGGCAAAGGCTTGCTTTCATCTCTTAGTTTAACTTCTGAGGAAGGAAAGCCGTGGAGTTTTTCCTGTCTAGCTGTTTACAAGGCTCTTGAGCAAAAAAACTCCCACCTGAAGATACAGATTTTGGGATCTATTTTTAGTGCGGTGAGTTTAGATAGATTTCTTTTTAGACCTTCTTGGAAGTATCAAATTGTTACCATTTGATTACTTTCTTGGGGAAACTGTGCGATTTCAGCACGAATGGTGTCTATTTGGCGTGTTTTTTCTAATTAAATTTGGCACTTAAATTGCTTGGTATAGCAGAGAGTACCGAACCACTATTTAGGAGAAACTTTATGAAACTCATGAAACAAGTGCTAGTAGCAAGTGTCTTGGTTTTTGTGGCAGGAACCTCCTCGGTTTCCACTGCAGGTGCCCAAGGTTTGGAAGCTGAGCAAAGAGATGCCGTCGGTGCCGTATTACACACACTGTCCTCAATGATACGTCAGGCAAAGATAGCGGGTGAGTATGGTGTGGTGTCGTCCGCCAGATCCATGCAAAGTACGACCAGAAGCGTTTTTATTGCTTTGGAGGAAGATGAAGCCGATCTCGCACGTTCCGGAATCGAGAGTGCCCTTTATGGCCTTCGAAAAATCGAGCGTGAGGTCGGTCTAGCCGGAAACGTGGCACTACAGAATCAAGCTAAAGAGCTTTCGCGAGAGTATTTCTATGCGCGTTCCCTGATTCTGGATTCACCTGACCAGCAGACTCTGGCGTTAAGTCTTTTGGTGGATACTTATGCCAAAGTCTCTACCGAGCAGTCTGGAACCCTTTCAAGGTCGCAAAAATGCCTTGTGCGAGCGGATTCCGTACTAGCTGGCGAAGATCTAGGTCTTGTAGCTGGACATATTAAGCTTCGGCTTTCTAGGTCTATCCCTTCCTGTGTCATCGGGGAATCAGGGGACGTAGTATATATCTTCGCCCAGCATGCCAAAGCGATTCAAAATTAGGTCCATTGCACCTAGGTAAAAGCATCGTGAAACATTTCACGATGTTTTTTTATTGAAGATCACCTTAGGAAGTAAGATCGTTGGATAGGGACAGAGAGAAAAAGTGTCCGTACTTATTTTGAAGTTTGGATTTGTGTACAAAGCTCATCAAGTGTTCCTCTTCTGCAAGGCAGCAGCTCCGACCTGAGGTTTTTCTCTGTTTTGTGGACACTGGTGCTCTTGTGGAGAATTTACAGGTGCGAGCTATAGAAATGCGGGATGCAAAAACAGACAGTGAGAATGGTCATCTCGCTGTCTGTTTTTTTAGCTGTATCCCATGGCTCCGGTCATATTCCCAAAGCCTTCGAAACACGAAAATTTTAGTGCAAATCTTTAGCGCCGGTTCCGAGCCAGTGACGCCATCCTTGCCAGCCAGAAATCTTATAAACTCCATCTGGATGCGCAGGAACATCGTCTGGCTTTCTGGCGACGCCTTCTAATTCACCTTTGATCCAAAGGCGCCATTCTTTGCGAGACTTGATGCCTAGAGCGCGTACAAATGCAAGCGCATCGCTGAACTCTTTAAAAGCGCGGCGGCGGCGGCGTGTTACGACCGGCTTTTCCGTAATGATGGAGGCAGAAGTTTCTGTAGTTGTGTTTTCCATGTCTCTCAGTCCTTATAGTGTTCTGGTTGTTAGAGCCCCAAGCCCTGCGGTTGTGCTCTTCCTTAATACGGCTGTGTAACTTGTGCAAGCACCTTTCTTTAGCCCGCCGATATTCCAGGAGAATTCAGCCGAAAAAATTGGTTAGCCAGTCAGTTTAGGCCTCCCAGGCAGGCTGTCTGGAGGCCTAAGCCTGCCTGGGTTTTAAGAAAAGTGTCACTTTTAGGATTATCGTTTGCCAGCGGAAAACAATTGAAGGTAAGGTAAGGCTATGAAAAATAGACTTATTCCTAAATTTAGCCTCACTCTAAAACTACTTTCTTTATTTGTAGTGGCACAATGCCGTCCATCATTGCCACCCAACCCCATTGTGATTCCTAAAGTTAGGGGTGAGCACGTGCCGGCTAGTGAGTCATTGCAAACTCTTCGAAAAGTATTTTCAGAAGGGGCCACCCTTTCAAGCTTACTTCAAAGTGCGGGTCTACCAGCTGCAGAAGTACATAACATTAGTAGAGCGGCTCATGCTTTGGTGGACTTGAGCAAGATCAAATCAAATGCTCAACTTGAGTTTTCGTATCGAAGTCATGGGTCGTGCTGCCATTTTCAATTTCTAGATAGAATCACCCTGGAGCTAGAGCATGGCCGTTTGCTTGTGCTTACTCCTGAGTGGCTAAAGGGGCCTTTAAAGGAAATTTCTGCAAAGGGCTGGGTAGGGGAAGTCCACGAGCTGCCCCAAGAATCTAGGTTGGTGAGATTTTCAGCCGTTTTAGGCAGTGCAAGTCTTTGGAAGTCTGCTGCAGATGCTGGCATAGATCCTGGGGCGATGAATGCTTTCGTAGAACTTTTCAGCTGGGACATAGATTTCAGTCGTGAGCTACGGGAAGGAGCAACCCTAAGTTTTATCATTGAAGAGAAGTTAATAGATGGCAAACATTTTTCTTGGTCCTACTTAAGGGCTGCGGAATTTTTTACGGGCGATAGACTTGTGCAAGTAGTACGTTTTGATGGAGATGAAAGCCATCCTGGAGGGTACTATCGTCCCGATGGACAAAGCTTAAAGCGCATGTTTCTAAAATCTCCCATTGAGGCGGCGCGGGTCACCAGTGGATTTTCGATGGTCCGTTTTCACCCGATATTTAAAGTGAACCGTCCGCATATGGGGGTTGATTACAGTGCTCCTGAAGGTACGCCTATCCGGGCTATCGGCAGTGGTCACGTGGAAACGGCAAGCTATCGGGAGGGGGCCGGAAATTATCTACAGATTAAGCATAATGGAACCTATGAAACGGCCTATAAGCATTTAAGTGCTTTTGCCAAAAACATCATTCCTGGATCAAAAGTTGAACAAGGAGACATCATCGGCTATGTGGGATCCACTGGCTGGGCAACTGGTCCCCATCTTCACTTTGAACTCTACCGAAATGGAACCTACGTGGACCCTTTGAATGAAGTCTTTCCCTCTGCGTCTCCCCTGCCAGCTGATGCCTTAGGGAAGTTTAAGAAGTCTAGTCAGTTTTGGCTGTCTCAGCTTCAGAAACAGGACGGCATGAACGCATTGGCCAAGCGATAGTTCTTTGGAATTAAAATGTGCCTCGCTCCAAAGTCACAAATGTGAGACCTGGGAGCTCTCTGCTTGAGGGCGTCCCCAGCAGCAGAGAGCCACCAGCAGAGAGCATCCCCAGAGTACAAGTGGATTTTAAAACGAAGTCTTTCTTGAAAAGTCTTTCTTGAGGCGAGTCTGGTGAAGGAATTTCATAAATGGCTCCCTATTGGTGCAGGTGTAACCTCTCTATCTCTTTTAAAGAAAGATCTTTTTTAATGCCTCCGCTCAAAGAGCGCCTTTCAAATAGGCTCACCATGGTTGATGAGTCGCTACGGCAAAGGCTCTATGATTCCTAATGATCCAGAAGCCGGGCTTCGACTGTAGGAAGCGATTTATGAAATTAAGATAGTCAGATAGCCGAGGTTTAAAAAGCTGTGTGACGCGCCTTTAGGCATCAGCTCTTAGAGTTCAGCTCTGCCTTTAATGACGTCTCTAAAACATTTTGTTTTATCTACAGTACAAATAAAGGCAGTAACTGTGTAATCAAAACTAGAGGGACTCGGATTCTTGTCTCCAGCTTTTGTTGTTCCTGGCTTTCCTTTGTCTTGAGGGGTTCCCAAGGCAAATTTAAAGCCAGGAATCTTCGGATCAAAATCTTTTTTGGCCAAGCTTAGAGCTTCGGGAGAGAGGTTGTTAACATTGGTCAGCTTTGCGGACCAAGGAGCATCATGGGATATGGCTAGGTCTTTATGGGGTTCGATTTTGAAGACCAGATTTCCCTGGGTGTGTTCGATGGATAAGGTAGAGTTTGTTCCTTTGGAAATGATGCCAGCTTGTGCCTGAAAAGTGGTAACGGCTGCTAAGAAGTAGGTCGTTAGGAGTTTCATAAATCCTCTAATGTAATTTGCAGTCAGTAAATTCAATGGTTTGGGAAATATCCCCCATCTGGTTATATAGGGTAAGTGTCACTTGGGTCAAACTTTTTACACCAACGCGCACTGCCAAATCATACTCGGGGGGCTCTCCCCAGTATTCACGGTCCTGGAGAATACCAAAATGCCTCAAGGGCCTATCTTCCGTAAGGCCGATTTTATATGAAGAGGGGCTGGTCCGACTCAGGATAACGGAAAACTTCTGGCCTTCTATTTTTCCTTTGGAAGGAAATTGCTTGATGCAGCTCAAGGTTTTGCTTGCTGAGACATTGAGGCTGTTGAGTGAGGCAGGGTCTCGCAAATACTGTTTCTTATCTGGCACATTGCTGGAACTCGCTACGCAAGCCCAGATAGGAAGGAGTGAAAAAAACAAATTTTTAATCATGAAAGGTCTCTTTATTTGCAAGCTACAGGGACTAGAGTTGATATCATAAAACTGTTCTTACCACGAACGACAGGCGGACCTCACCCTGTTTACGGATGAGGTACAGACCTTATTTTAGCAAAATAAGCCAATAATTCCTAGAAGGTCCCGGGAGTTGCTTTACTTTGAGGGGGACCTAAGGTTCCGGGGAACAAGCTTGAGGCTTTTGTATTCGGAATGAGCGCCCGGCATATGCTCCAACGAGGTCAACTACAGGAGAAATTCCATGAGGAAGCATTTTGCTTCTAATGGAATTGTTCCCATAACGACTTGCCAGTATAATGAAAGAACTATTAAGTAAAAATTAGGAAAAACTATGAGATGGGTCCTTCTATGGCTAACGGGTATCAATTTTGGCCAAGTAGTAACTGCAGCAGTAGTCGCAGAGTACCGGCCAATAGGTTTCGGTATTAACCATAATTATGAGTGGGTCCGTGAGGTTTTAAAAGACGATCGAGTGGCTATTGCCGAAGATAAAGATGGCCTAATAAAGCTTACTATAGAAGGGGTTCATATCTGTGGGGGATGGGTTAAAGTTTCGGGAGACCGATTCCTGTCCCTTCTAGGAGAGGTTCCAGACACGGTAAACAAACCCCTCTTGAGTGCCGAAATACCTGAGGGCGCGGCTGAAAAAGAAATATTAAAGACTTTTGCAGGTGCGGACCTTGCCGCTTCAGAAGTCTGCTGGTCAGCTGCGGGAGGGCAATTAGTAAAAAAAGTATTAGGTCAGTTTGAATATCAGGGTTCTTCTTTTAACTTTGAGTACTTTGAGGGAAAGCTAACATATACTAGAAGAGGATTTGATGTCACAGCTACGATCAAAGCCTTTCCTTCGAGGATTAACCAAGGAACGCCGTCTGACCACACCATTACAACAACGGAAGATGGGTACTTGAGTGACGCAAGGCTGCAGGCTAGCAGTTATAGCGCGTCAGGCACGATTCAGCGCTATAATGAGCCCTCCAATGTTTTTAATAAGTCAGCGACGGTTTCCGATGCCGACTCTTTTTACGATCAGTCTGCTAGCTTCCTTTATGGTGCACGACATTTCGACTTTTTAAAGGATCAATATGCCTTTGAGTATTACTCAAATACCCCCATCCAGCTCATTGTAGGTGGAATAGGTACTGAGCTCAACAATGCGCATTTTGATCCATCCGCTCAACCAGGAGTCGGAGGTCGAATTGTCATAGGTCAAGGACAGGCACCCTACCTTCAAAACCTCGGCAAAGATGAAGATGTCATCAGCCATGAAATTGGTCACTATTTGATCTTTAAATGGATTTATGATGTTTCCAGTTTGGAGTCTAAGGTTCTACATGAGGGGCTTGCCGATTTTTTTGTTTATGACCGCACTGGAGATACCTGCCTGGGTGAGTCGATTTGTCCCGGCGCTCTTAAATGTGTCACGAGTTCCTGTTTAAGAGTAGGAAATGTGGATTTTACGTACGGTGACGATACGTGGAATAAAATGTCTGAGTTTCATAAAAAGGGTCAGTTAATAGCGACCGCTCTTTATAATATACGGTCAAAGGTTCCACCTGGTGTTGCCGGAAAAGTAGCGTTTAAAGCCCTTTCTAAAGTGTCGCCTAATTGCTCGATTCAACAATACGTAATCGCATTGCTGCATGCTGAAGCGGAGCTGTATAGATCCGCAAATCGTGCTGTTTTTTTAGAACAGCTGCGAAATGCTGGCTTTTCAACTTGGCTTCTCGGGGCGGAAACCACTTTGCCTCCTATTCCCACAGTTGGGGGTAGCTCTCCAGCTGCAACCACCACAAGCAAAAAGACGAGTTCCAAAAAATGGTGGGAATTTGGTTGCGCCGCAGCTGGAATGGATGTTGAAAGAAATTGGTACGTGACAGGGGGGCTCTTGTTGCCTTTGTTTTTCGTGATTTTTACCAGGAGAAGAGCAAAAGGAATCCAAGAAAAACTCTAAAGCTCTTTTATAAATCAAAGATCGGCGATAGGGGCCTCCATCTTGATCTTAGCGATAAAGATGACTTAAAATGAACCTAAACTTAAAATGGGAGCATTTTGTGAGATCTGCAAGATTTTTGATTGCTAGTTTTTTATTATCCTCAGCTGCAGTAAGAGCTAGCATTTTGCCTCCCAACAATTTGGATCTCGAAGATGGCCTTCTTAAAGGTGGTATTTCCAAAAAAGAATTTGTCGACACGATTGCGCTTGTATCGAATCTCTACGCGCCGATACTTAAAAATTTTAAAGGAGACCTCGAAGTCGAGGGCGACTGGGAAGATTCCACTGTAAATGCTTATGCGGATCGCGATGGGAATGTTTGGAAGGTCTACATGTTTGGGGGGCTCGCTCGAAGACCAGAAATTACTGTTGATGGCTTTGCGTTGGTAATGTGTCATGAATTAGGTCATCACGTGGGAGGCTTTCCTTTTGTAAGTGACTGGGCAGCCGACGAAGGCCAAGCGGACTATTTTGCCACTCAGGCATGTGCCAGAAAGCTTTGGGGGAATGATCTGGCGGGTAATGAGAAGGCGGCATCTTCCGTCAATTCAATAGCCAAGAAGAAATGTAATGCCAGATGGCAGTCGCCAAAAGATAGAAATCTTTGTTACAGAGTAGCAGGTGCGAGTTTATCTTTAGCAAGGCTCCTTGGGGCTTTGGAAGGGAGCAGGCCTGATTTTTCCAAGCCTGATGCAACGGTCGTAACAGAAACAGATCATGAGCATCCCAAAGCCCAGTGTCGTCTCGACACCTATGTCGCTGGCGGATTATGCGACGTACAGTTTAAGGACAATTTGATCCCAGGCTCTTCTGCCCGCGCCAGTGATTTAAGTAGAGAAAAGGAAGCACTTACGGTGTCTTGTTCCCAGTTTGACAAAGATCGTATGTTTGCGGGACGCCCCAAGTGCTGGTTTAAGCAAAATGTTAAGTAAGAACTTGCTTTCCCTGAAAATCCTTAACTCAAGTAAGTTTTGCAACTAGAGATAAGCGCTACCTGAAATTTATCCAAACCTGCTAATGCAAGTTTGTCCAAATTTTAGATAGCGCAGCTAAGTTCAGATAGCGCAGCCAATTTCAGATAGCAGAGCTAAGTTCAGATAGCAGAGCTAAGTTCAGATAGCGCAGCTAAGTTCAGATAGCGCAGCTAAGTTCAGATAGCGCAGCTAAGTTCAGATAGCGCAGCTAAGTTCAGATAGCGCAGCTAAGTTCAGATAGCGCAGCTAAGTTCTTGTCACATCGACATTGCCATCGCGCTTTCGTTCGTAGCGAAAGGCGTTGTAGTCACTTTCGAAAACTGGATTAGACCGTGTCTGTTTTGGCTGGAAACTTGCGACTGCCACTAAAGGGAGAGGTAAGTTTCATGTAGCGGAGAGTTCACCAATTCTCATTCGAAGTCTAGGTAACCTTGTTTACTAAGATGTTTAAAAACTCTACCGTTGATTTCGACAAGGACTCATTCTAATTCTTTGTCGATAATGGTTTCGAGGTTTCCAAAGCGGAATGTTTCAGCTCCGCTTAGATTGATACCTTAAAGAAAGGCATCGCAGAATAGGGCTGAAGCAGGTTTGCAGTTGCGGGTTTAAGTTTAGAGGCGAACCGTCATGTTGCAACATATTCACTTCAAACGTGGCAACTTAATACGCTTTTCTAAATCATAAGTGACTTTATCTAAATTGTAATTTGCATTTAGCAAGGTAGATTCCGTTCCGTGATACTTTCCATCTTCCGCAAAAAGAATAGAAATACATGAAAGCGCTCTTAAAGATATTTCATTGAGTCATTAGGAACTTCAATGTGACAAGCTTTAAACAAAATTGCTTTTGAAAAATGATTCCAGTGATTTGGGCTTGGGAATAAAATGAAAACAGCATGGTAAGCAGAACGGCAGTATGGGGCGCATGGAGGTGTGGAGCACTCAGAGAAATCGCTATAAATCCTATGCAAAAAAGCGGCGGACCGGTTTTCAGGTATAGCAATACAAATCAGCACCAAAATATTTGGTGGGGTATGAAGTTAAGTTTTTAGATTTACCCGTCAGTACCCATAGATACATACAGATGCCTAAACAGTTTGAGGCACTATGAAACAGGCGGCGCTGGCAGATGGATGTGGGCTTGCCGTGCCAGGGAAGCGTAGTTTACGTGAACTCTGCCGCATATTCGATCACGCTTCGATGTCCTTCTCTTTGTAAATTGGCTCGAATTATGTGAAGCATCTTACTAAGGTGTTGATTCAAAGATCACAAAAAACGAAGGTCAAACTGTTCATGAGAAGGCGGACTCAAGATTACGTTCTGATATTTAAGGGTGCTTTGCAAAAAAAAGACTAAAACAGCCGTGATACAGCCAATTGATAGACGCTTAAATTCCATTGGGCTATCCAAACAGCAAGAATATTAGCATGTGAGCAAAGAATATGCTGGGAGCTGCTGTGGAGGAGCTGAAAGATTTGCAAAGAGCGTCAGGTTGCTCGTATAATACTTTGAGTCCATCCTAGATATTACATAATGGGAGCTAACAGTGGCGTCACATTCCTTTTTCGGGTTTTCCGCGATGACTTTGTTTTTTTTGGGGTTGAGTGCTTGTCAAAGTCAGGAGGCAAGTCAACTTGCTCACATTGACGAAGTTTACAGTCTTCCCAATACAGATCGAGACGTCCCCCAGAATATGAAGCTGATGTCTCCTAGCGAACTTGAAAAAGGGGGGATTTTAAAATGCGATGGTTTAGATTCTAATAAGAAATACGTGTATGCGAGGTTTGAGATTGTAGACGGCAAGGTTCAGTTTTCCTATGTGGGATCTATTTCTGGTAAGTATCAGATTTTCCATGACGTTCTTATGAGTCGCATAAAATCGGTTAAGCTGGATTTTAAGCGAAATAACGGCGGAATTGAGCTCTACGAAGAGGGGTCAAAAACTGCCTTTTTATCCTTAAACTTGGACGTACAGTCTGCAAATCCTGAGAACAAAGAAACGTCTGCTAAGCTCTCTTATGAAAATAAAGTGCATCCCGTTGAATATAAGAAAGTCGAATTAGATTGCATCGCCTTTCGGCATATAGAAAGATAATCTTTGAATAAAGCTTTTTTTAGTGATCTTTTCTGTCAGGTAGCCCTCAGTTTTAAAGAAACACTTGTGAAAGGATATCGAGATGGAAGACTATCTTAAGTCATTCGTAAGAGAAGTGGCAGATTTTCCAAAACCCGGAATCGGCTTTAAAGATATTACTCCGCTTTTACTAGACCCTGAAGCCATGACGAAAGTGTGCATGGCATTTGAAAAGTTCTATCCTCCAGATTCCTATGATTTGGTGGTAGGTCCTGAGTCTAGGGGGTTTATTTTCGGAGTCGCATTGGCAACCCATTTAAAGAAGGGGTTTGTCCCTATTCGAAAGCCTGGAAAATTGCCTGGGCCCACTTTTAGAGAAAGTTATGCGTTAGAATACGGGCAGGATGCCCTAGAGATACATCAGGATGCCATCAAAAATGGCGATCGTGTTCTTATTGTCGATGACCTTCTAGCTACAGGAGGTACAATATCTGCCTGTCTAGAGTTGGTGCGGCGTTGCGGTGGGGAGGCAGTAGGGTGTGCTTTTGTAATCGAGCTAGCGTTTCTAGAAGGGAGGAAAAATCTTCCTAGACATAAAGTTGAATCGATTCTCCGCTACTTAGTAGAATAAGGGATTGCCATCGGGAGGTGACCCTTGAAATACTTGAGCTGGATTTTTCTCAGCAGTGTTTGCTATGGAAATGACCTTGTGCTTTCTGAACCGTTTTTTCTGGATCAAGAGACGATCCCTTTGCATACAAACGCCGATATGGAATCCTCGGTGGTGGGAGGGGATCCTGTATTAGATACTTCGAGTTTTGTCTATAAAAGTACTGTTCGTATACTAGGTCGTGGCCTTGTGGCTGCTCCTGCGCCCGGGCTGGAAGGAAAAACGATTTCCTGGCGTTGTTCGGGTGTTTATTTAACCCAAATGTCCATACTTACTGCAGCACACTGTCTACCTGGTCTGCTGAACTATAGTTTTCAAGGAAAAACTTATACTGCAAAATTTGCAAGCCAGAAATTCGAGGTCTTTTCCGTTTTAAAGGCGGGGCAAAGTGAAACTTCTGGAGTCAAAGTTACGTCTTCGTCAAGGCATCCCCGTTTTGAAGATCTTTGGTATACAAAGCGCGCCGATCCCTGGAATCCTACCGCTGAAGTTTTTGACTTGGCGTTAATGAAGCTCGAGACTCCGTTGGCTTATAAAAAAGAGCCGGTTTCGAGTATTGCCGAGATGCCTACAGCCAATGAAGCTTTGATCCTAGCAGGGTATGGAAAAAGCAATCCAAGTTCAGAATTTGATGTTCCTGAGCTCAGGCAAGCTACGGTGCCTTTTATTCAAAGACTACTTAACAACGCAGATTTTGTTGTGGGAAAAGGAAGCTTTGCAAAACCTGGAAAAGTATCTGAACCTGTGGGCGGCTGTTCAGGTGATAGCGGCGGTCCTATTTATCGTAATCTCATAAATGGCAAACTTGCCGTAGTGGGGGTTGTCTCAAGGGGGCCAGATGATTCCGGCGGCGGCTGCCAGTCGGCCTTAACGATTGCCACTGGCGCTTGGCCTTATTTATCTTGGATTAAAGAAACGCTTGAGAAGCTTTAAAGTTGCCTCACAAAGTTCTCGGGGCTTATCAGGAGAAATGAATCTCTGTCTTGAGATTCTCAGAAAGACTTAGGGCTACGGGGCAGTTTCGGCCTGCTTCTTCGAGGCTTTGATACTGCTCCGCAGAAAGCGTAACGGGCATTTTTATCTGTACGACAAGCCGACCGACCCGGCGAAGAGGATCGGCGATCATATGTTTTTCAACCTGCCCCGAGGCGCCTTCAAAAGTAAAGCCCATTCGTTTTGCTTTAAGTGCCATGGTCGTGAGAATGCAGGAAAGCAAGGAGGCGCCTAGGAGATCTGTGGGTGAAAATCCCTTGCCGTCTCCGCCATTATCGATTGGGGCACTGGTAATAAGTTTAGGAGCACCCGACATATGAGACAGAGCAATATTGAGGTTGCCTTGATCGACCGCTTCCATTTTAACCATATTGAAGTCCTTAGTAAGAGGGGTCTCTATTTCTACTTTTTTTTAACCGACTCTCCAACAAAAAAAGGATGTCTGCTAAAATAGAAATGAAACGAGCATTTGAGTCAGTAGATTTTACACGTAAATTTTAATCGTAAAGAGGTTTGTCAGTGAGTAGCAACAAAAAAGTGATGATTGCAGACGATGATAAATTTGCATTGGAAAAAGCGTCGAAGATTTTAGAGGCAGCTGGATATTCTACTGTTTTAGCAAAAGGCGGAAAAGAGGCTGCTGAGCTTGCGAAGGAGCAGACAGTAGATCTTATTTTAGCTGACTATTTGATGCCGGATCAGTCGGGACTTGGCTTGACGTTTGAGCTGAGACAGCGCGGGCTAAGGACTCCTATTCTCATCATGAGCGAGGCAAGCTTTTTGTCCTCAGATTCCGTAAAACGAAGCGGTGCCAATGATCTCTTGAAAAAGCCCTACTCAGAAACTGATCTTGTGGCTGCGGTGAAGCGAAACTTAGCTGCATCCTAGCCGCATCCTAGTTAAATAGCCGCAAGATTGACTCGCAAGTCTATGATATTATAAAAGAAAAACGCACCTTCGTTTTTCTTTTAGTTTATTCTCATTTTGCCCGAGCTTTTTAAGAGCTAGAGGAAATGAGGGGTCATATGAGCACAGTCTTAGCGAGGGTTTTTCTATTGGGTATTGCTGCGTGCCATTTGTCTATGGCCGGGGGGCAGCGGGAGTTGCCGCTTCGAGTTGAAGTAGCCGAAAACCCCTTTCTTCCTATCGCGGGTTTGCTTGTGGGGGAAGATCAAGGAGTTCTTAATGCGACTTTATTGTCAGGCTTATCAGAGCCTATGGACGCGTTAGTTTCTCAATCAAATGAGCCTTGCGAACAAGGTCAAACAGTAAATATTACTTCAAAAAAAATCCAGATTCCCATCGCCCAAAAGGGATTCTTTAAGCTTTGTCTGAGGCCTAAAGGTGAGCTGTCGTGGCAGTCGTTCTACTTTTTAGGTGAAAAAACCTTTGATATAGATTTTTCCATTTCTGCAATTAAAGGCCTTCCTGAAAAAGAGTCTACCAAACGTCTTTTAAATATGTTCTTGCCATTTGAATCTGCAAAGGAAGTTTATGTCGGCTTGGGCTATAACAGCCGTTGCAATGAGGATTTGGTCGTGTTGGATCCACATTCCCTCTTTACTTACGACTTAGCGAATCTCGGTGGCAAATCTTCTGAGATTTTTCTTTGTTTTTCAGGGAAAAAACAAGATGGATCATCGCTTGGCGAATTGCGCTATAACTTCAAATATTCTTGCACCTCGCGCTCTGGGGAGTGTCAAGGTTCAGGGCTCGGTCGTGATGCTGATGTTCAACTTGTCCTCCACGCTGTTAATCCAGAAGGATTTGAAGATCGCAACGAGGCCCTAGAGAGTTGGTTGAAACTTGGGTATGCGGATGCAGAACAAGCAAAAATTTTAGAGAAAATGAGTTCGCTGAGTATCCAACAATCCGTCTCATGGATACCTCATAGAGACTAAGATTCAAGTTGAAGTGCTTCTGTCTGCTATATTTTGTATTTCAATTCGCCCTTAATATAGACTTCTTTTTCTTCGGGGTTGTTGATAAGTGAAGCTATTTTTTTGGTGATCCCTGCAATTCTTAGGAGGGAGTCTTCTGCTTTAAGAACTGCAGGATGATCTGGCAGTTCTTTTTTTATTTTACTCAAATTTCCAAGCGCAACCGTGAGGGGATTGTTGATCTCGTGGTTATATGTGACAACCATCGAGCGAATGGCCTCTGACTCGCGGTGGTCCATACTTGTTTCATAGAATTTTTTGAGATGAATTTGGGTCTGGATCCTGGCTTGGGCGACTTTGGGGATAATCGGCTTGGTAATAAAATCATTGGCGCCAAGATCCAAAGCACTCACAATGACGTTGTCGGCTCCTGATGCGCTTAGCATGATAATCGGCAGCTGCAAACTGGGATAGGCTTCTCTCACTTCTTTTAGTACTTGGACGCCATCTTTTACAGGCATTTCTATGTCAAGAAGCAGAAGCTCAGGTTTGAAGTCTTTAATGGTGTCGAGAGCAGAGCGAGGATCTAAAATATAAGCTATGTCATAGAATGCTGAGAAGTAATTAACCACTAATTTGCAAGCCATCAGATCGTCATCGATCAGAAGGACTTTAGGCTTAACAGTGGTTTCCATTGATATAACTCCTAAGGGTTCCCTAGTCCCATCGGCGGTGGTGTTTTTTTATTGAATGTTTTCAGGGGTTCAGTCTTAACTATCTGATAATAAGGACAGTTTTATGGCGTTTTCCAGGTGAGCAATATTTTTTTCCAGAATTTCCAGAACCTAGTCTGCCACTAGGTTCTATTTAGTGTTTGTGGAATCGTCAGAATGGATTTGGCCAGACTGAGACCTTCCTTTGCCTCGGCCCACTCCCCGCGTCTAAAGGCGCTCTTTAGTTTATCGAGAATCAGCCCTAGATCTCTGCCGGGCCTTAATTGAAATTCTTTCATGAGGTCGTCGCCGGTGAGGGGAGGGCGCTTTTTTCTGAGATAGCCAAAGGTTTCTTCACATGTAGTTAGAGCAGAAAGATGGTTTTTATAAGAAAGTCTTTCTAGTGACTCCTTTGCTGACTTCGACAGCTAGCTCCAATTTTGAATGATTGGATTGGTGTAACTTACCGTATTATTTCCAACAATTATTTTTTTCAAAAATGGGCGCTTTGCAGTGCCTCAGGAATTGACCTTTGTTTTATGACTGCGATAGCTTTTATTCATGTATGTATTAGCAATGAAAAAAGATGAAAATAGTTTGCAGGTGAAGATTATTGAATCTGTTCGTGATGGCCAGAGCGTTCTTCAAAAAAATCGTTAGAAGTGTAGGTACTGCATATTCAGAAACAGATGCTTCTGAGTTTAAAAGGATAGGCGAAGCGGGGACTTTAGACATTAAAAATGCGGCTAAGCGAGTTATCTCAACTTTCGATCCTGTGGAGTTTCACTCACCACGCAAGAGGCAAGTGCCATGCGGCGAGGACAAAGTATATTCCTCTAATTTAAAGGAGAAAAAGCGCTTCCATGAGGTAATGTCTGACATTTTCGCCTAGGTCATGAAGACTTAGGCTTTGCTAAATTGATTCAGAGTACATCAAAAGACCGAGAGTGGACTAACATTTTACATTCCTCTATACTTGCTCGCATTGTGGAGCCCTCTAGCAAGAGAGCGCTTTGCGATTTACGGATGAAGGATTTGATACAACAATCCCCGTATAAAAGATCTATCGAATGATGGGACTCCCTTCAGATATTGAAGACAAGATCAAACACATAGCAGCTCAGAAAATTTTGAGCGATATTTGACCGAGACTTTGATGTTTGAGATTCAACCTCTAAAATGCGATAACATTTAGAACAAGCTACCGTTTAAAATTGCAATTGGGATTCCTGTTAAAAAACAGAAATCCCATTCTTTGATTAAACCTTAACCTTTCACATTTTATCCGTTAACAACTTGCGGTATGGGTGTTTCGCTGAACATTCGTTTCCAAAATAACCCCAAAGCACATCCTAGTAACTCATGTTAGTCCTCATTCAGCTTTAATAGGGCTACTTCAGAATAAATCAATACTGGTAGCTGGGCCGAAGAGAAAAAAACGAACTTAAAGAGGAAATAGTAGCGGCAAGGCAATTAAGAATTGAAACCAACAAAGCAGTCCGCTGCACTCCCTTCTTAGCCTAATCTCCCGTGAGCCAGGGAGTAAAGAAAATCTCTCTTGAAAATCTTAAAATGTCTTTGCAACCTACGGGAACTACTCAATCGACAGTTGTCGACGTAATGAAAATTCGCACGCCTATCAAACAAAGTTCATGAATTGCTCCAATCCACTGCAGCCTTCAGCTTTCTAAATCTTTAAGCCCTTACCGACAAAGAAGTCGAAAAGATCTATGTGGAAATCAGCGGTAAAGTTTTTAAACTTCTCAAAAAGCAAAGCTACTTAAAACGCAAAGCTACTTAAAACTGTAAGTGAGATGGTGAACCATCCTACCAACTTTACGAGCCAGCTTCAGAATGGACTCGGGTGGGACTGATTTTAGTGCCAAAGTCTATGGATAAATCACTTACGTTTCGATATTTTTTTAGAACGAATATCCTAGTTGAAGCTTTATTGCGCTAAACGTAGGCCCATATCTAAGAAACTTAAGAAATTTTTCTGTCTTGTCGCGGTCGCCTTCATTTGCGAAGTAGGCTAAGGTATCATCTTGTATTTTCCCTCGACCCACGGGGATAAGGAGTTCGAACCAATCAAATCCTAAAGTGAATCGATTGTCAAATTGCCAGCGATTGCCAAGACCTAGGGAAATTACCTGATTTTCTACAACAAAAACTGGAATTGTTGGAACAGTCTGTTTGGTCGCCACAGCCAACAAATCATCTCCAATTGCAAATCTATAGCTTCTTTGCCCCACTCCGGCAAACCAATTGAAACTATTACCTGTGTACATCCTGTACTTTAGCGATACTATTTTCTCCGAAAACTTCGCAATATCCAAATGTGAAAAGGATAGGCCATAGGACCCTGAGAGATATTCTGCTTCTAACGATGACGAAGAGTCCCAAATCCAAGTCGCAGAGAATCCTGTTTTTGAAGGCAAGACTACTCCTGATGAAATCGGAATAAAAAATAAAGAAGCCTTGCTGTCCGCGCGGTTTTTTTCGCTATCTCGAACTTCGGGTTTCATCTTCCCTTTTTCTCGATCTGCCTCTTCTTCCACATGGTTGCTGTCGTTCTTAGAGTTAGAGGTGTCAAATTTGCCTTGCAAAACCTCACTCCCGATGGTTTTTGCCTTTTCCCAAAGGGTCGGCTCGCTTTTCGAGGGTGATTCTCCGGCATAAACTAAGGAATGACTCCACGAAAGTACAATGATGAATAGGCTAGAAATCTTCATTAAACACCCTTTATGCGCAGCAATGATTGAGTCGTGAATCTGGTTGTTGATCATTCTATTACTTTAGCGACCGGTTTGAAAGCTTTTCATGGCGCGAGCCTTAACAGAGATAGGCAATGGGATATCGAAACTAAGCCAAACGGTTGCTTTTGAGAGTTTCTTGAGTGGGGCAATTTTTTTTCGCAATTTCCAGAACCTAGTCTGCCAAGAAGCTCTATTTAGGTTTTGTGGAATCGTCCAGAATGGATTTGGCCAGACTGAGACCTTCCTTTGCCTCGGCCCATTCCCCGCGTCTAAAGGCGCTCTTTAGTTTATCGAGAATTAGCCCTAGATCTCTGCCGGGCCTTAATTGGAATTCTTTCATGAGGTCGTCGCCGGTGAGGGGAGGGCGCTTTTTTCTGAGATAGCCATAGGTTTCTTCACATGTAGTTAGAGCAGAAAGATGGTTTTTATAGGAAAGTCTTTCTAGAGACTCCTTTAAATCCCCCAAAGAACTTAAAGGTATTTTCGAGTCTTCGATGGAGTCTAAAAAACCCATGATCTCATCACGGCTCTGGAGGGGGGGGGCTCGCAGTAGGTCCCTGAAGCCTAAGACTCGTTTGAGCTCTTCCCCGCTTATACGCAGTGACTTTAAAAAAGTCAGAATTTGAGTCCTATCTGAGCTATCCTCAGAAAGTTCAGTGAGAAGGAATGCAAGTCGAAGCTGAGCCGTATACTTGGAATCAAAATGCGGATGTTGTAAAAGATGAAGGGTAGAGATTAGGGGGGACGTAGGATTTGAAAACTCCTTAAATATTTCCCCAAATATCCCTGTATTGACCAGGCAAGAAAGGGCATTTTTTAAGTGCCGTCCTTCAAGGATTTTCCACAGTTCAGAAGTGATTCTTTCTTGGCTAATCTGTTTAAGTCCAGAGACATGGGCAGAGACAGCAGCGGTCGTTTCTTCGTCCACATCAAATCCAAACTTTGAGATGAATCGAACCATTCTAAGTTGCCTAAGATAATCTTCTTTGATTCTCTGATGGGGGTCACCCACAAAACGAAGATGATTTTTTGCTAAGTCTTCGCGACCTCCATGGAAATCGAAAATTTGTCCATGGATATCTTCATACATGGCGTTGATGGTAAAATCTCGCCTTTTGGAGTCGTCTTCAAAACTCGCCCCGAACTCAACAACAGCTTTCCTGCCATCGGTATCGACATCTCGCCTAAGAGACGTTATTTCTGTAGATGAATATTTTCCTACAACAGTAACGGTGCCGTGATCAACACCCGTAGGAATGACTGAAAATGAAGATTTTCTAAATATCTGTATGATTTCTTCCGGCTTGGCAGAAGACGCAATATCAAAGTCTGAGGGTGTTAAATTCAAAATCCTGTCGCGCACGCAGCCCCCCGCAAACATCGCTTGATGACCGGCATCTAAAATCCGTATCAATATGGTGCGCGCTTCTTCATGCTTTCGCTGATTTGGGTCTAGTGATGCCACAAGTCTCCAAGTGCTATACCTGCTAGATTAACATATTTGCTTATGTGGAGGACAGTCTTTTCGGAAGAATCTAGCGTTAAAACAGCAAGACATTGCGGGATAGCGGTAAATCTGAGGAATGTTCAGGGAAAGCTTAGGTTCTTCTTCGTTGTTTCCGTCATTTGCGCAATCTGTTACGATCGCAACTCATTTCAATAGCTGTTTTCGTTTCATGGGAGCGGAAACTAAAATATTTCTTTGCAGACTCCTGTCTCGAGGTTTTCCTTGTCCTTGGAAAAGTCACTAAAAGGTGACGATACAATCATTTTGAGACCGTTAGCATTGACCGATGCCCCCAATATTGTTGAGGCTATAAATGAGAGTTTGATAGAACTGAGGCGATTCATGTCTTGGGCGCATTTTCCGCAAACAGTCGAGAGCCAACTGGCCAGGATCGTCACTGCTAAATATGATTACTGGAGTGGCAAGGAATATGTGCTCGGAATTTTTGGAAACACGACCAATCGCCTTTTAGGTAGCACAGGCTTACATAGGCGAACTTTGAACACCCACGGTTTAGAGATTGGCTACTTGATGCGATCATCCATGGCTGGAGAGGGGCGTGCAACAGCAGTCACTAGATCGCTCATCGTTTATGGATTTGAGTATCTTGGCCTGAAGCGGGTCCAATGCGGTTACAATTCTAGCAATGAAGCCAGTTCGCGCGTTAATGACAAATGTGGCTTTAAAATTGAAGGAATATTTAGAAATTTTGAATCCCTGCACAACCGCGGAGATGATTCTTAACGGATGGCAAGGGGCTCCTGAAACTGTGTTGCGCGGCTTATGTCCAGACGAAATCCCAAATCTAGGCTGGTACGAGGACTTTCAAAGTCGCTTAACTGTTTATGATTGGCTTGGGCAGAAGACTTGGACTTGAGGTCTTTTGTTTTTTTGGGGGTCTTCACTATTTCGGGTTAATGGCAGATTCACTTTGGGAGCCGACGTGCTGAAACATCCCTATTACTAGAGAAAAAAGCACATGTAGGAAACATGAGTGTGTGAATCCGAGCAAAAAGGCTTGCCCAATTCGTGAGCTTTTTAGAGAAAGGCTAGCTCCATTCATGTAAGCAGGATAACTATTTAATAAAATCAATAAATTAGTGTGTAATATAGTCTTATGGGGTGTGTCAATTGACTAAAAGCTTATGCAAACTTGTGGTGAGTTTCATTGGATCTGGGCCGTGTGTTTCACGATATGCCTTTTTCGGAGCCTTTCAGACGACGAATGATTTTGGAGAATTTTAGAGGTCGTCATAATACAGTTTTTACCAATACTTAGACGCGGACAGTCAAGTTTTAAAGAAAGCGAAGGTATTAGGTGTTTTGATCGATGCGAAACCAATCATCTGATTCTGACTTAGTTGAGATTTTCCTACTTATGCTGCTAGTTTTTTGTGAGCCTTTTAAGGTGGGTAGAAAAATAGGATTGTAAAGGGCCTGACTGACCGCGCAAAAACGCTTGGAGTATTGTCTTTGAATTGCCAGCATAGGCTACGCCCAAAATCCCGTAGGCTGAGCTTTCGTCGCTAGAAGACCATGTCTCATTTTTTTCATCTGAAAGCGGCCCCATCGGTGCTGCGGTTCCCATCAAGTCATCCCAAATGCTCAAAACTCCAACTGAGAAATTGTAGCGACTCCCCCCAATACGGTCGTCGTGATGTTTCCCATGGAAAGACCCAACCGCAATTCTCAGCTTTTGAGCAAAAAGGGAATGGAACTTTGCATGTTGAAATGGAGTCAAGATTGCATTGAGTGAAAGTTGAGCTAGAAATCCAATTAAGATGGCGCATGCAAGTGAATCATTCCTATCTTCAAGAAAAGCCAATAAAACTGTTGTGGGAGCAAGAGCCAAAAATACCGCAACGGCATTGTGTCGCACTGCTGAGAATTGCATTCTATCCATGCTGTGATGTGTCATGTGGCAAAGAAATGATATATCGCCTATAAACCCACGCACCTTATGAAACAGGAAATGCACGAGCCATGAAAGATAATCAGCAAACAAAAACGAGGCGATCGAGATTGAAAGCCAAAGACTCGATTGTCCTGGTAACTGCTCTCGGTAAGACGCCGTTCTTTGCTCAATAAGAAGATCATTGAGCACAAAGCGCATAGTAAAAAATCCAACCAAAGCGTAAGTCCCATAATTAAGGATAAAAAGGTAAATATCTCTCCAAATGATATTACGCAACAAGATGATTTCACAAGCGAGAATCAGCACGGAAATCAGTACTGGTAAAAGTCCGAGGTGAGAGAACTCTATGGAATGGCCACCCCGGAGGTAAGCAAATGTTAGAAGGAACTGACAAACAAAAGAGATGCAAAATGCCATACGATAAAATGATGAAATCTTATCTTCAGGTGTGGGAAGAGATGGCATGCCTTATTGTCTTTCCGTGCTAGTGTATAGACATCTTACCATGCCTTGCGTGCAGAGAATAGAGAGGTCAGAAAACTTCAGATTATGCCGAGATATATTTGCCAGCCGCATTTCGGAACAGGGGGCTGAACCAAAAAAAATCATATTATCGGCAGTTGTAAGACAAGTTGATCAAGTTTGCGCAAGCTTTCGGTTGGCTGTTTTAGCTCTAAGCCCTGGAGAAACTTTCTTCCAGCAGCTTGGTAATTTCCCGCGTGGTCATATGGCTCACTGATTCCTTAGAAACTTCCGCAAGGATACTTATTCTAACAGTTCCAGCATGGGGGAGCCATTTGCCTTTTGGCCAAAGCGCAGACCCACCCTCCGAGGTAATCGGCACTATCGGTAAGCGGCTAGATTTCGCCAAAACTGCTAACCCCGATTTTAATGTTCCAATTGTACCATCAGGTCTTCTAGTTCCCTGGGGATGCATGAAGAAAATATCGGTTGATTTTGCCTTCAGACCAACATTTTCCATAAGCTTTAGAGAACTAACGGCAGAATCTCTTTCTACAAACAAATAGCCCAGGCGAGCCAATAGAAAACCAAAAATAGGAGTGTGACGCAATTCTTTCTTGGCAAAATACAGTGTTCTAGGCGGTAAAATGCACGGATAAATAAAGGTATCCAATAACGATGTGTGTTGAGCAGCTACTATATATCCGCTCAGATTCTCAGGTAAGGATCCTTGCAGTTCCAGTTTGCACCCAAGGACTTTAAGGAGATACCGCGACCAATTTCTTAAAAAAACATGAGCAGTATCAATTGAACGCGTTGCTGCAAGCAAAATAGATATACAAGCTGCCAGCAATAAGACACTAAAACTGAGGCCCTTCAGAGACCTATTGAAGGATGTGATAGCAAATTTTTTAAACTTTAAAGCCTGATCTTCTATACATTGCCCCAAAAACTTTAAATCGAAAGGAAATAGCAAAACTAGTTCTGAGCCTTGCGGAACGAGCTTGTTCCAGGATCTATAAAAATGAGAATGGGTCTGAGTGAGTGATACCTCTGGATTTATGCCATGCTCGTGGGCTGAATTCAAACAAAGTCCGGTCTTAGGATCTAAGCCACTTATCGCAGAATAGGCGATCAAATCTAAATAAACCTCTTTTGCCCATTCAGAAGGCGGTGCCTCTGAAAGAAAGTTAGGCTCAAATTGTTTGCTGCGAGTAAAGGCTTTGGCCGCAATAGGGTTACATATCCGAGCATAGCAAACAATTTCCTTTTTCGGTCGTTTTGACAATCGCAATAGGCTATTCCCAAAATCAGGTAAGACGAACTTTATGATCGCTTTCCAGCCCATGCGAAGCAAAACTCTCTTGGACCGATATTCCTGGAGGACTCCATTCATTCGTAAGCCCCAGAGAACCCGCAAAGGCGTTTCATGGCGCGACAAGAATAGAAAACCAATCGCTTTATCTAAATCAAATGCAACTATGATATTGTGGTAGTTCTTAAACCTAAGATGAATTTCGGAGCTTGGCATCCCCGGATAGCAGAAGGCGCAAACATCGACTATTTTTTTCTCGAGATCTAGGGGGAAAGGGTTGCTATAGATTCTGAGGTTTATGGTCATAGCTTTGGCCTGCCTGAAAGGTATTTAAGGCCCTTGTATACAGCTATGTTTCTGGCTTGATCCAAGACGGCAATTCTCAAGTATCGATCGCAATCCTCAGTTTTTAAACCTTGTTCGCTTATATTTCTGACAAATATAGATAGGTCGCCGAGAGCAATTCTTATTTTCTCGGCGCTGTGCTGCTCCTTTACTTTTATCAATACCGAATTTATGGTAGAAGGGAGGACTCGCTCTACAAAATGGATTTCCAGCAACATTTTGCTTAATTCTTTTTGCAATTTATGAGTTTCTTCTACTTTTTCATGATAGTAGGGAATTTGCTTCAGAGACTTTGATAATGCGCCAATCGCAAAATTACTCAATTGATAGGTTGGAAAAGTCTCCTCTAATCTGCTTGTCAAATCTGGGTGAGAAATCGCGCAGCCAACCCTAACGCCGCTTAAAGCAAAAAACTTGGAAAAGGATTCTATAACGATAAGATTTTTTCTTGAAAGTGCCAACTTAGCTAAAGAGTGCCTCCTCCCTACAAATTCAATATAAGTTTCGTCAACGATCAACAGACATGACCCTGGTAATTCCATGACAAGAAGCGTCATCTCTTCAATGGGGAGGTACTGACCCGTGGGGTTGCAGGGATTTACCAGACATAGGGCTTTTAAGGATTTAGATTGAACTTCATCTAAAATTCTTCTGGCGCTGAGTGTAAACTGATCCGATTCAGAATAAATCCGGAATATCTCGAGGCCACAGAGTTTGGAAGCTACATGGGCGTATTCACCGTAGCAAGGCGAAACGATGCCTATTCTTTTATTCTCATGACTATGGGAAGTTTGGAAATGTGTAGAACTATTGCTCCTTGGAAATAGGGAGGTCATTATTCTAAAAATGAGGTCTGAGGATCCTGAACCTAAGAGAAGATTTGGGGAGGGTATATCTAGATAATTTGCAACTTCTACCCGTAGAGCATCCATTCGGCACGGGGGGGAAGTGCCCACAAGCCAATTCATGTTTTCTATCAGAAACTGCGTGACCGAGGAATGTGGTGGATACCAGGCATCTAATACATCTGCTGGAATACAATCGTTCCTCTTTTCAGGAAAAGAAAATGTGTCACCAATTGTCTCATGCATGCGGCCGCCATGCTTGCAATAAATTTCATCTTTCAATAGTCGAACCTCACAGAATTTTAAATAAAAATGCTGGTTTGGAAATCAATTTCGGATCCTTATCTTACGGACTAGTCTAACTTGATAGATTGAAAGCAGCAACTCCATAAAGTTGGATGTTTTCTTGGATGGATCGGTTTAAAAACGCATCAGCTACGGCGCCTCTAGTGGTTTTATGTAGTCAATCGAACCATAAGTCGGCCTATTTTAAAGCGGATCTCTAGAAAATTTTATCCTACTCGAACCCACAGGAATCGTCAAAATCTTGAAATCGCCAAATCAGAAGCTGGAATTGGGATGCCGATTTAGACGTTGAGTTTTCTAGGTAAATGTCGGATTTTTTTGATTAACGGTTTTCTCACGACGCAGGTGAATACCAGAGGATTCGAAAGGCTTTATCCTGGGCCAAATTGATGTGTTACCTGAATAAGGAAAACCTTTGAGGTGCGTGGCAAGAACACATATTAACAAGTTTGATCATCTCCTGCTGGAAGAAAGGGTGAACCAATCTGCCAAGCAGTAATCCAGGAATCCAAAACCCAAGTACCTCGAAGAGCAAGCCCGTACAAACTGGCAGAGGCTTCTCGAATGGGAAGTCAATCACAGACTTCTGCTTAAGAAAAATCGACCGGATCTAAAGAATTAGAGGACCGCAAAAAAAAGGCTGATAACCTTGCTTTCGAAAAACTAGCCGATTGGATTTCAGACATGTGGAAGATCTTGTTTGCGCAAATGTAGAGCCTGAGCCTCTCATAGGACAAATGGTGAAATAAAGTTTCAAGAAGAATAGAACTCGATATGGCTTTTACTCAACTAAACACTTTTATCTCCGACACGAATAGGGAAGGACAACCATTACCAAACTATGTGATTAAAGAGTTTGATGCCTTTCTGGCGCGACTTAGGTAAATCGCTACACCTAAAAACCACCTACGCACAGCTGCACAGCGGATTTGAGGGATTCTAAGTATAGCCACTGGAATCGAAGTTTGGCCTGATAGACTGATTCTAGATGTCTAAGATTTTGGCGATTTCTTTCAATTCGGGCGGTATGGAATCGAGTTTGTATCTCAAGGTGCTGCTTTTCTTTTTCTTGGTGCATGCGAGCCGTATGTGTTGAACTTCAATTAAGAAGTTATTGATGTTTCTTTTGTATCTGCCGCGTTCTTTGGCTTTGGTATTTGCGGCAGTGGTTAGGAGATATCCGACAAAACAGATCAGAAAATGGTTTGAGATTTTTGGCCTGTCCCATGGAACCAGGGCAGACTGCCAGATGCATTGGGTTTTTAAGGGTTCGAAATGTATGAACTTTCCCGGGTTTAGTGGAGTCAGTGATAAACTAATTCTATATAACCAAGAGGAAAATAGTGAAAAAATCTAAATCTAAGAAAAAACACAGTCATCGCCGGACGTTCACCCAAGAATTTAAACAAGAAGCTGTAAAG
>CAIMVM010000006.1 GCA_903844895.1 uncultured Pseudomonadota bacterium | reverse complement strand
AGCAACCGCTATCAATGCGGAAAAAGCAACCAACTATGCAATGGCATCTAAAACGATGTTTAAGCGATGTGAGAACTTATCTATTAAAAGAGAAGTTTGGGAATCAAATGAGTTGGCACGCTCAAATGACGCCCTTTACCCGATCTTTGATGGATGCTTAGAACTCTATCGTGACTTGACTCGTGGAGAGGGCGTGAAAGCGCAGAAGAAGGGATTTGAGGACTTCATCAATATCAAGGGCTACGTCTTCAAATCAACTTCGCCATTGACATTGAAAGTAATTCGATGCGTATTCGGTGAGAAGGATCGCCGTCGCTTGTCAACTTATCACTCCGTATTGAGAGTTGCTATCGCGGATAACTGGAAGGTGGGCGAAGCAGCGCAACGGATCAGTGAATATGGTGGCGTACAAGAAATTTGCCTTCGCCGAAAAGATGGACTTACTGCAAAAGACAAAGCCACGATTGCACGTGAAGCGTTGATGAGCGAATCAATTGCAACGCTTAGCAGCGAAGCGATTCTCAAACAGTTCGACACGTCAAAAATTGGCGATAGCGCCGTTGCTGTTATGACACTTGAAGGTGATGGAAGCTATAGCGTTCATTGCGTGGTGAGTAGCAATACTGCAGTCAATGCGGCATTGACGGCTTTCTTCTCGTCAAACAAAGCTGACTTTGTAGAGGCACAAAAGCAAAAAGCTGCAGAAATTGCAGAAGCAACAAAAGCAATGCTGATTAAGTCAGCTGCCAACGACGCTCAAGCTGCTAAAGCTGCTTAAAGCTCAATGAGAGTGAAGGGAACTTCACTCTCAATTTTAAAAATTAAAGGATTAAAAATGTTAAACGAAAACGACTTTTTGCCCACGACTCTTGATGAGTGCGTGATTTCTGATGTCCTTTCAAAGGACAAACTAGACAAGATTATCAACAAGGTAATCCCATTTCCTGCGTTTGGCAAGTGCGGAATACTATTGCACGGTCCATACGGAACTGGGAAGACCACCACAGCACGGCTAATTCCTGAACTGATGGAGAAAGCTCGTGGAAGTTCGAATGCGCACTATGAAATCTATCAATGTGCGCAGAGTCAAAACGGAGCAAATTTGATTTCACAAATCGGAAAAACTACCGAGCTTGTAAGCTTCAATTTAAGTGGTTTTCACTATACGATTTTGGATGAAATCGATAACTTAACAGTCGCTGCTCAAGCATCATTAAAAGCAATTATGACGGGACTTCATGGCATCTTCATTTTGACAACTAACCACATCAGTGAAGTCGATAAAGGCGTGGTCAATAGATGTCACGTAATTCACATGATGGAGGCACAACCTAAAGATTGGCTTCCTCGAGTAAAAAAAATAATTATCGATATGGGTGCAAATCTCCCACTAGATAGTTCGTTGATTCCTGTCATACGGCAATGTGATGGATCTGCTCGTGATATTTTGACAGCAGCAGTTCAAATTGCAGAGAAATCAATTGCAACCACAGGAGAATAATATGAACACCTTACTCGCCAATCAGTCTGCAGCAACAGTAGTATTTTTTGATGCAAAATTTGAGCAAGACTTACCCAAGAAAAAAGATATAAAAAGTATTTTTAAGGTAAGAGCTGGAACTTACTACAAAAGATATGGAGTGCATAGATCTGATTGCACTATGTTGCTAGATGCAATTGCTCTCTATCGTGCTGAAGATGATGAATTTCGACTGAGCTGGAGTAGCGGTTTAGCTTGTTCACACATCCTGCTGTTGCAGGCTGACACTTACTACAACAGTTGGATTAGTTTGCGATTTGATGCAAAGCATATTGGGGGCTTTAATCTGGAAGGCGAATGTCTTACAGAACTAACGTCCTTATTCGATAAATTTCGTACAGGTTCTACTGTTCGAGATAGCGCAAAATATTGGCGATCTAGAGCTCTAGCTCACATAGAGACTGCAACTGAGCAAGGCATTATTGATGAAAGCATTACCAAGATTGATTTGCCCGCGCTTGAACTTTTGGCTGCAACATATGGATTGAAAAATCTAAGATCTATTTCAGATCAAATTAGTTCATGGGTTCAAAGATATTCTTGGGATCGAAATCTACTTGACGAGTCTGATACTTCAAATATTTGCAGCAAACTGGAAGCACCAATCTCTTGAGAGACTCAGAACCCTGGTTAGCAGCATGGACTTTAAATTCCATTAAGACAACAACTCAACCGCTGCTCTCATTGCTTTGGGAGAAACAGAGCAATAGAGCAGGGT
>CAIMVM010000005.1 GCA_903844895.1 uncultured Pseudomonadota bacterium | reverse complement strand
TCTACCACCATTACCAATCCTTGCCGCGGCTGGTTTTTTTCTAGGTTTATTCTGGGGACCTTTCACTCCTATGGTGAGCACACTTATTCAACAAAGAGTTCCGGCTGATCAACAAGGCAGAGTATTTGGTGTGCAAACCGCGGTCTTTTATGCGGCCCCTCCACTTGGAATGGTTTTAGCAGGACTATCTGTTGAAAGTTTTGGAGTCAGCACCACATACATAATTTTGGCCGCAATACTTTCAGTGACTGCAATCCTGGCACTTCTAACGAAGTCATTGCGTTCAGACTTCTAGGTATCAATCAGTCAGAAAACTTAGTTTTCTTGTAAACCTTTCCTTTTGCATCATAGGTAACCCAGGTACCAGTCTGTTGGCCATTTTTGAAACTTCCAGATCGCATGATGACTCCTGTTTTACGAAACCATTGCCAGTTGCCATGAAGTTTGCTGGCCTTATATTTTCCTTTGGCCTTTAAAACACCATTTGGATAGAACTCAAGGAATTCGCCTGATTTCTTTGGGTATGTGTCATTGATCTGTCGAATCTTTTCGTCAAGAATCTTATTTACAAGCGGTTTAGGGATTGCCTTTCCTATTTCAAAATGAATCGAACTTTTAGTTTGCTCATACTTTTCGAGCTCTTTTTTGAGCCTTGAATGAAAAGAACCGCTGTAGGGAAAAATACTGTTGTGGCTTTTAAACCCATCAAAACCTATGACTGGAACCCCTTCAATCAAAAAAGTTGGTATCCCATATTTAATTACCTGTACGGCAGTTGGAAGTTTGGCGCCTATATGCTCACGAAGCTGACTCAAAGTCTTTTTCTGTTCAGGGCTGAACTTCTTTAAATGTGACGTCACTTGTGCACTAGTCATGCATCAATAATACAATGTAGAAAAACCGCCCTATAAGCCGTTCTTCTGGCGGAAGACAGCAACTATCGCGTTTGCATGGCCATGGCCCATTTCAAATTTCTCTTTGAGGTGGGCTACCTGTTCCATATGCGCAAGCTTTGAAACCTTCTTGAGTTCCTTCATCCAGTGCTCAATTGGCTTGCCGTATTTCTTTTCTATTGAAGGGAAATATGAGGCAGGTCCTGTAACTTTCTTTTCAGACATGGCTCATCAAACCATTTCATTCAGTGATCGAACCGCCAATTCACTCAGAAGTGCAGTTCCTCGATACATCACTGAATCATCAAACATAGCTCGAGGTGAATGATTGACTTCAGACTTAGTAACGTCTTTATCAACAGATGCTCCAAGGAACACGTATGAACCAGGGACTGCTTCTAGAACTCGTGAATAATCCTCAGCTCCAGCAATTGCGTGAGGCATATCCATATATCCCTCAGCGCCAAAGAGCTCAGTTGCTACTTTGCCTACGTATTGGGCATGGGCATCGTTGTTTACCGTGACTGGATACTGTTCAACAACTGAAACGTCAGCTTTTAGACCGTAGCCTTCAGCAATTGCCTTACACAACCGAACAGCCTCAACTCGAATACGACTTCTATTCTCCGGTGAGAATGTTCGAATAGTTGCTTGGAACTCTGCAGTATCTGGAATTATGTTTGCTTTGGTGCCAGCGTGAAATTGACCAACCGTGATAATTACTGGATCAAAGGAATCAAAAGAGCGAGTAATCAATAACTGAAGCGCGCTCACCATTTCAGCAGCAACAGGAATTGGATCTTTGGCAGTGTGAGGTTGAGAGCCATGTCCGCCCATACCGATCACAGTCACATGGAGCTCATCGCTAGAAGCCATCATGGTTCCAGGCTTAGTCGTAAATGTTCCTGTTGGAACAGATGATGACATCACGTGAAGGCCATAGGTTGCATCAGCTTTTCGTCCACTGGCAGTCAAGACGCCTTCCTTAATCATGTGTCCAGCGCCATCAAAGCCTTCTTCTCCTGGTTGGAACATGAAGACCACATCACCGTTTAGCTGTGATTTGTTTTTC
>CAIMVM010000004.1 GCA_903844895.1 uncultured Pseudomonadota bacterium | reverse complement strand
TTCTATGACCCTATGCACATATTGATCGATGATCCGGAAAGCTCAACTCGTGAGGGTCGCCTGATCTTGATTGGGGTGAGCGGTAAATCGCGTGTACTTGTTGTCGTGCACCTTGATGTTGATGAAGACAAAATCCGCATTTTTTCAGCTCGCAAGGCGACCAATACTGAACGTAAGCAATACGAGGAGGTTTGAAGTGAGAAAGGAATATGATTTTTCAAAAGGAAAACGCGGTGCCTACAACGGCAAGACCAAGCGACAGGTCACAATAAATCTGGATGAAGGAACGATTTCATACTTTAAAGCTTTGGCCGAGGAAACGGGAATTTCCTATCAGAACCTTATAAACCTGTACTTACGCGACTGTGCGACAAGTGAAAAAAAGCCTTCAATTAGCTGGCAGAAGACGGGAAGCTAAAGAAAGCCGTTTGTATAAAAATGCCTAGCTTGATCTCAAGAGATTCTAAAGCAAGGCTGGTAAATGTTAAGCAGGAGATCGCTATTTTTGTCTGACAGGTCGCAGTGCATCTATCCAGGACTTTTTGTGTTAATCCGAGCGAATATTCGGTTGATTTACTTTACAATGGTCTGAATCTACGCCTGGCGCAGAGCGGAGAACAATCCATTAAAAAGTATGCTAGCTGACAACTGTTTTAAGGTTGGTCCCGTTGCGAAGAACCAAGACCTTAAATGGCTATAACACTCAAAATTCGTTTAGTAATTTTTAAAATGCATTGAGTTGGTGCAGGGCAGAAAGCATTTTGGAGCAGTGTAGTCAGGCTTTGTGAAGAGGCTCAAATCCCTAAGGTCAGCCCCCATGAACTAAGGCACACTTGTACCGAGATCTGGATCCAAATGGGAGCCAGCATTGAGGACATCAGGCGCCTCCTTAGCCACAAGTCTGCTGAGACGACGCAAAGGTATATCCATCGAACGGATGACCGACTTTTGTCTCTTGCGAACTCAATTGAGGAGCCAAAACTTCTAGAGACTTAAACCTGCGGTGTGCTTTTGGTGTACTTTTTGGGTTTTTTCATGAAAAAAAAGCCTTTCGCAGAGGCTTTTTAATCATACTTAAGTGCCCGATTTTTCTCGTTTAATCAGCATGGTCGGGGTGATAGGACTCGAACCCACAACCTCATGCTCCCAAAGCCAGCGCTAGGGACAGTACATCTCTAATAAAAACAACAATTTACAATCAAATTACAAGCTTAGGCTCATATGCGAGTGTGACCAGTTAGCACCAATTTTGATGGTTATCTTTCCATTGTATCCACAAATTGTGCACTCGAACCCTTAACCAGGCTGTCTAATGGGAAAGCTAACAGCAAGATAAATGTGGATAAATTCAGGCCTGCCCTAATTCAGAATACATAAAGTAATCCAGCCGAATGCTCACTAAGTTTACTTTACAATGTCTAGAGATGGCTCAGTGCTGCGAAAAAGTCTTATCCGCAAAGATAGTTTGCAGAACTAACTTTGCGGATAAGTACTTACAAAGACCTTGTAATCCGCAAAGACAAATACTATAACTATGTTTGCGGATAAACGCTCTTCAGAATGGGAGTGATGATGTTTTACGGCCGACAGAGCGAATTAGAATCGCTAGAAAACCTCTATAAACATCCAAAGGCTCAGTTGATAGCTATCTATGGCCGGCGGAGGGTTGGCAAGAGCACCCTCATCAAGCACTTTGTAGGGAGCAAGCCGAGTCTATTTTTTGAAGGACTCGAACGCGAAACCAGTCCAACACAAATCGCACACGCTTCGGCAGTTCTGAAGCGGCAAATAAGCGACAATATTTTGCTGCAAAAGGCCGACTTGAAAAGCTGGAGTGACTTTTTTGATATTCTGAACGAACACCTTCTGGCTCACAAAAGAAAACGCACCATCATCGTATTCGATGAGTTTCAGTGGATGGCCGCAGGTCAAGGAAAGCTAGTGTCTCTCCTCAAGTACTATTGGGACAACTTCTGGAAAGACCAAAACGTTCTGATTATCCTGTGTGGCTCTATCGCGTCTTTTATGGTTAAGAAGGTGATCCATTCAAAGGCTCTCTATGGCCGTCTTGCGATCGGCATGCATCTGGGCAAACTCTCGCCGCACGAGGTGCGCGCCATGCTAAAAAAACGCAGCGAAGAAGAGGTTCTTAAATACCAAATGATTCTTGGTGGCGTACCTCGCTATCTGGAGTTCGTCGATCAATCAAAGTCATTTGAACAGAATATCGAAAGGCTTTTTTTCCTCAGGAACGCCCCTCTTTCTGATGAATTTGAGAAGATTTTCTTCTCTCATTTTAAGGAACCGAGAACGTACGCAGCCATTGTTAAGGAACTTTCGACCTCGGCCAAGTCTCTCCAGCAAATCTCCGAAGCTCTCAAGATTCCAACTGGCGGTGGTCTCGGCAGCTATCTGGAAAACCTGTGTATGGCTGGTTTTATTGCCGTTGAAACTCCATTCCTAGCAAAGAAAAGCACAAACCTAAAACGGTATCGCATCACAGACGAACTGCTTCTCTTTTATTTGAAGTATCTCCGCCCTAATGAAAAGGGTATCGAAAAAGGAATTGGGATGTCTATCTTTCGAAACAAGATAAGCAATCAATGGGAACCATGGTTGGGGCTCGCCTTCGAATCATTTTGTCGCAATCAAGCACCTTTGCTAGCCCTTGCCATGGGGTTTGGCGATCGCGTTATTAGCTTTGGACCTGCATTTTCAAGAGACTCTCCCGGATTTCAGATAGACCTTCTCTTCGAAAGAGCTGACGGCGTTGTTACCCTATGCGAAATAAAATACCATCAGAAACCTATCGGATGCTGGGTTATTCCAGAAGTAAAACGCAAAGCGGCACTCTTTTCTCTGCCCCGCGGAAAGACACTCGAACTCGCACTGATAGCTCCCTACGGAGCAGACGAGCCCTTACGCCAAACCGAGTTTTTTCATCACATCGTAACGAGCCATGACCTCTTCAAACGATACTATGGTGACTTCGGAAACCCATCCAAATAAAGTGCTGTTCTTCTTGTAATAGCAGTCACCCTGCAGCGATTCAGGACTTTTTGTATCAATCCGAGCGAATATTCGGTGCGAGGCTTCATTTCAAAAGATTTTTAAAGCAAAGTTGGCGAATATTTAGCGGAAAATTGCTAAGTTACTCTGATTCGGTGCAGGTCGCTGTGGCTCAGCTTCTGCTTGGAATAAGAGAATTAAACTGTACATTTATTCTCAGACAGAGGTATAATTATCTAGATATTATCTATATACTATAGTATGAATTTGAGGTTTGAATGTCGATAGAATTTGAATGGGATGAGTCCAAAAATAGATTAAATCGTAAGAAGCATGGGATATGGTTTGAGGAGGTATTGTCAGTTTTTGATGATCCATTAGGCCGACTCTTCCCTGACGGCGCAGATGCTGAGGACCGATTTATTTTGATAGGTACAAATCAGAGTTCCCAACTGTTGGTTGTTGTTCACTGTTATCGAAATGAAGATTCTATAGTTCGTATTATTTCGGCTCGAAAAGCTACAAAAAGAGAAAGGAATTTTTATGAAAAAAGAGTATGATTTTGACAAAATGAAAGAGGTTAAAAACACCTATCCTAAGCGCAAGAAAAAGTTAGTTGGGATTAACCTTAGCCCTGAAGTTATTGACTACTTTAAGAAATTGGCGGATGATAGCCAGATTCCTTATCAAAAATTAATTGATCTATATTTACTAGACTGTGTTAAATCTAAGAAAAAGATTTCCCTAAAGTGGGTGGCTTAACCTAAATTTCCTGTGGTGCGCTAATTCAGGGCTTTATAAATAAATAAATGCAGAGCACTGCGTAAGACTTCAGGCCGGGCGCCAAATTCACACATCTTCCAATAATTTCGGCGAATTTTCCGCACTGCGTCAATTCTGGGCGTTTTACAATATTTCCGACGAATTTTCCTTTAGTGCTAAAAAATTTCTTGATCCCTCCGATAGTCCTTTTAATTCAATTTAGAAGGACTGTTTTTAATGGATAGATCAGAGTACCGGCGTTATGACCATCGCCTTAAAAATCTAGTTGCTACATCCGACGATATTCGGAAGTTTTTAAAGTATGGAATTTCACTATCGACTCTTAAGGAGTGGAAGAAGAATGGGGCAAGGGAATTCTTTACGATTCCTGAACTAGATCTAAACACGTCAGAGCTTATCGCTGAAAATATGACCTTGAAAGCAAAGCTT
>CAIMVM010000003.1 GCA_903844895.1 uncultured Pseudomonadota bacterium | reverse complement strand
TAGATTCTGCAATTTTGATAGAGTAACAGCAGTACTTTGAGCATTTGATGCCATGGAAAACCTCGCGATGTAATTAAACTTCGCAATAAGCTTTCTCTATTCCCTTGTAATAATCAATGGTTACTTAACTTAGCGCCATTCGAGTTATAGCCTACTTGATTAAGCTGCATTTTTTCTGACTGGGAAATGGAGTGTGTCGTGTCAAAAACTATATTATTGGAGCCTTGGACAAAACCTTGCAAAAAATCGGCTATTGTCGTTCGGTCGCTCCCTAGTTCTCGCATAAGTGTGGTTAACTTGTTTTTTGACAGATCTAAATCTTTAAACTGCTCACTTAGCATGGAGCTCTCATAAAGAAAGTCCATATTTTTTAGAGGCGACTGATGTAATAGCCGTCCTAGAGCTAATGCAAAGATTTCGCGATAGGTATCGGGAAAATGCTTGCTTAATCCAGATAATATATCCCCCGATATTCCTGTTAGGTAGCCACTGGCCCCCGACTCTCTGGTGCTTATATTTGTTAGGGCAGCTGATGAGAGGTTTGATTTCTCTTCTTTGGGCTTCTTTGTTCCTTTTGGGATAAGCCCATCTTCTTCGGTAATTCGCCCAATCATTTCATGTGTGACTTTTTGAGTTACTTTTTTTTCTTTGTTCCACTTTGAGGAAACACGATAGAGATAGAATCTCCCACCAATATTTCTCAGCTCTGCTCCCTTGGTTTTATGTTTTAAAGCCCACTCTGGATGCGGCATATTAGTGCCTTTATATTGTTACGTAAATAAAATATATGATACGTGATAATATATGGCAATAAAAAAACGTAACCAGCTAAAAAAATAATAATTTTCTAGGCTCGTTACGTATTTAGGTCAGGATGTTAGGGTTCAATTTATATGTTGTGAAGGCTGTCCTTTGTTATGTTTTCGATTGCTAAAAGCAATCTTTTGAACTTTTAATTCCTGTTTTTCTCTGACTTCGGTGCCGATTTCTCTCTTGGAAAGCCGGCTTGAAACCTTTTTTAGAGCTCTATAGGTGTTTCGTTAGAGGTTATGGGGTCAGAAAAGAAACTCTGTCTGAAGTATGAGCTGGCGAGTTTATACCTAGATCGGCTTCTATAGCCTCTTTAGGCGGAGGCCTTGGCGAAATATTCGTATCAAACTGCAGCGAAACAATCCACTTGTCAGCTTTCCTTGAAAAGGTAGCAGATCCTATTTTGTCTTGAAGTCGTGGAAATTCTTTTAGATTTACCTTTCCATGTTTGGGAACCCAAATTTTTTTCAAATCTTTACTTGATCCCCGCCAACATAGAAGCTCTGCACATTCTCATTTCTTTTCTTAAACTTTGATTTAGCTGACCTATCTTTAAAGAAACGCCCGTATGCTGCATTGGGAAGAATGAAAGGCTGCTAACAGGCGTGTTTTTGGCTCCTAAACCAGATGCAATATAGTCAGTCACCGGCTTGCCTCGATATGAGTGACCGGCTTGCCCCGAATTGAGTGACCGGCTTTCCTCGAAATGAGTGACCGGCTTTCCTCGAAATGAGTGACCGGCTTGCCCCGAAATGAGTGAGCGGCTTGCGCGGAAATTTGCAAAAACGCCTACATTGTATTAGGGTGGGGGACCTAGGGAGCGGTCCGTAAGGGCACCTAAAATATATCTCCTCCAGCAATGTGAATCGCTGAGTCGGAGAATGGCGACGCCTTGAGGGAGCCAATTTTTTTTAGGGAAGTTTCAGATAGGAGGTTCGTTCTAGAGGATGTCGGTGTATTTGGGCGTGACTTCAAATTCAGTCCAAGATGATCGTGTGCAAATATATTAAGAATTTAAATGGAGAGCTTTGTTAGTAATTGGTTAAAATATACGACTTGTGGAAGGCTGACTGGTTGATCAGTAGCGTAATAAGAATAGACATCGGATCTGAACTGGATCTGAGCCACTTACATAAATGAGACTATAATGGCCAAAAAAAGAAAACGTAAAAGTAGTTGTCCGCGCAGAAAACAAATGACTCAAAAACAACGTCTTAACTCAGCTAAAGCTTCATCTTGGTTAGAGAAATACACGGGAAAGAATCCTGTTCAAGGCTATAGGCAATGGTTTGGTGTCGATTTGCTCTGTGCGATTAGTGAACTAAAAATGCTTGGTCATAAGGTCGATCCTGACTACGAAGATCAAATTAGACACTCTGTTGCTCAAACTGCTTTGCTGCGAAAAGCGAAAAAGTTGGCGAAAGCATCTCTCGAAGAAGAAGAAGAAGAAGAAGAAGAAGAAGAAGAAGAAGAAGAAGAAGAAGAAGAAGAAGAAGAAGAAGAAGAAGAAGAAGAAGAATGCTTTCTCAGTGATTGGGAATCTCAATTCGCCTATATAGCGGGCTATACTTCTGGCGGAGCGCCCTACGGAGTCCTTATTGAGGAAGTCACTTAGAACGCCATTTTTGGAGTTTTTTTTACTCATAGGCACGCGATTAAACTTCGAATAGATCGTTGTCAAAAGCAAGTGCCATGCTTTAGCAACCGATGTACTAAGCGTTAAAAAACAGTTTTTGTATGCGGATGAGATTTTTAAATTAAGTCAAAGCGGTTGTTTAATTTAAGCAAATTTTTTTCTCCTCGTAATTTGCTTCCTCGTAGAATGGTTCAAGTATTTAATCCTGGACTGCTTGGAGCGAGTATATTTGTGTTAGCTCTCAGGGACTAATGCGGCGTTAGGACTATAAAGGGGGTATTGACCGCTCATTCCTCAGACTGGGTAACTTTTTTAAGGTGTCTCAAGCGGTTTTGAAGTCTATTTGTAACGGTGGCACTTATAGGTAAATTTTCAAAATGTTAGCCTGGACTCCGATGCTTTCGGTGCTGATTTACGTTGGTTTAGCAGAATATTGGTCCTCTGCTGGTTCACATAGATTTAGTTGCTTCAGGGATTCTTTGAAATGTTTTCTGCGATATGTACGGATTTATAGAGATGCAAAGATGAAGTTGGATGCCGGTGCTTCAGTCATGGGCCTTCTGGTGTACTTCGAATTCTCATTTCCCACTTGAATATCAGAAGTGGCTCTATGTTGCTCACGCAATTCTGATACTGCCATACATCAAGTTTTTTCTTTGATGGCGTCATCGCTTAAGGGTGTGTTTCCTGCATGCGGATTGCAGTAAGTGCCCCGGACAAAAAAGTTAGACCTGCGACTAATCCCATTGCTGATGAGAGCCCGAATGCGTCTGCGGCGATACCTGCAAGTACAGCCCCGAATGCATAGCCAAGATCGCGCCAGAAGCGATAGACTCCAACTGATGAAGCTCGCCAAGCGGGATGAGCCACATCGCCTATTGCAGCAAGTAGAGTGGGATAGACCATGGCGGTACCAATGCCCAACAAAGTAGCGCCAGCAGAGAATCCCCAGAAAGCCTTTGAGACGATGACGACTCCAATTCCTATCGCCTGAACCCACATACCCCAAACGATAAGCCATTTGCGGCCTACATGATCGGACCATGCCCCCGTGAACAGCTGGGCAATCCCCCATGTAGCCGGATAGACAGCTGCCAGAATTCCTATCTGAGAAAGATTCATTTCGGCAGCTGCGAAGAAGAGCGGGAAAAGTCCCCAAGCCATTCCATCGTTGAGATTGTTAACCAGGCCAGCTTGACTGATACTCGATAGGTTTCTGTCGCGAATCGTTGTTCGCCAAAAAATCTCTTTGGCGGAGAGCTTTTCAAACGCGGTCGCAGAGGAATAGCCTTTCGCTTCGAAGGCGACGTGATGTTGGGTCTCTCGTACAAGGAAGGTTGATAGACCAAGACCTAATACTACAAACGCTATTCCTAGATAGAATGGCGCAGGGCGAAGGCCGTAATGTGAAGCAATCCATCCTGTGGCCAACGCGCTTATAGCGACCGCAAAATACCCCGCGAATTCATTTAGGCCCATGGCTAATCCTCGGTTCTTTGAGCCGGACAAATCGATCTTCATAATTACTGTCGTTGACCAAGTTAGGCCCTGGCTGATTCCCAACAATACGTTTGCGAGCAGTATCCACGACCAGTCTGGCGCCCACATCAACATAAATGGTACCGGGACCGCTACGAACCAGCCCCGACCAGAACGTGTTTACGACTGAATCGATCAGATAAATGACCTGCCAGATAGTTTGTTAGCGCTTTCGTGATGCCGAAAACGACGATAAAAGAAAGGATCGCTGATTTGGAGGCAAGATGAAACTCGTCCTGGGCAATTTGTGGGAGAATGCTGCGCTCCATGCCAATCTTTGCGCCAACAAAAGCATTTACTAAAACTAGAAGTGAAAATTGTGAGGCATTTTCTCGCAACCCAAGTTTTATGGCGGTCATTGCTTGGCTCCCGGATCTACGGATTCAATTGCTTTAGCACTGGCGAGCCAATCTCTCCCCCAGTATCACGCCGGTGGTAGCAATCCTTAGGAAGCTGATTTTGAACCCGGGCTCGCACCGCAGTCTTTATTTGTGCTGATGCCCAACAAAGCATAGGGAGGGCACCATCCGATAAGTCCGGTAGCCAGTGGGATCAACCCAAGGAGAAACCAAAGATTCTGTGGTCCTACAAATGCTAGAGCGGTGAGTCCAAGACCAGCCACAACGCGCACACCACGTTCGAGATTACCAATATTTCTTTTCATGTCTATGCTCCCATTCTGCTCGTCGGTTAAAAAATAGCATGTGCCATCATGCATCAAGTCGCTCATCTCATTCGCCTGTCTGAGCGAATCAATGCTATTTTGCAAAGATTGCTAACTGCCAAACTCGGCATTGCCAGAACCTATTGCTCCTAAATTTAGAGACCGCTGTAGTAAAGCGGTACTACTTTCAAAAGTATAGCATTTACAAGAGTCGAATGCGATCCCATAAATGGAATTAGGCGAGTTGTCGGTTGATCCTTTACCGGCGCTTCCATTATGTCTGACTCCCGACTCATCATCCAGTCCCTACAACTTTCGTTCATCATGCCTTTGCTACCTCTCTTGCCCATGCCCACCATTGGGCAATTGCAGGAAAAGCCGTTGGAACAAGAGTCTATTCTTTCTTGCCTGCGGGCCATTGGCGTCTAGTTAGATTCGAGGCGTGCAGTCATTTTTGCTTACATTTCTGCCAGTTTCGTGTGCCGCTCCATAAAGAGTTGTCGCTGAGCTACTTTAGGTTGGTTTTTCCTGCTCCCCCCCCAAAAAAAAAGCTCTCTCTGAACTAACATACTGAAGTGCGCTGCACGGGTGGTGAATATTTGATTCAATACGACTTTCTCCTAGGAATCAGATTTTCACTCTCGAGAGACAGCAATATCTGGGCAACTTTACAGAGGCGTTCAGTTGGTGCGCACCATAGGCAGTTCCAAAGCCTGCGCAGTTATCATCCGCCCTCAACGTTATCAATGGATTCAAATCCTGCATCCTCTAGTCTTAGACATTTGCCTATAGAGAATCTCTATCAGCTCTTTATGGGTTAGGGGGGTGGCATTAGATCCTTAAGTTAAGAAGCTCATCAGTCAAAAGTTCAAAACTATACCCAAAGAAATCGTCGGCCCTGATCTTTCATCCGATGTGATTCTTGTTTGCTAGGGCGATCAAGATCTCCAACTTTCTGTGGGTTGTTTTTGAAGGCGCATGGACGAAGAACGGCTTTTCTGAAATTGATACTGCGATTTTGAACAAAAAACCCAAGTCCTGAAACAAATCGTTTGGTTTTTGTTGCATTTCGAAATTCAAAAAGTAGCAGAATTTCAGGAAGACGGAAAATGGGCGACGCGTCGGATACTAAGATGGTTGGTCTTCCCAAACTTTTTGTAACGAACAAGTTCAAAACAACTGCTTAAGCATGACATAACTTCCCATTAACAGAACGAACCAGCCAAAAGCCGGCTTGAGTTTCGATGCTGGAACAAAGCGCGCAGCGTAGGAACCAATGAAAATCCCAACTAACGCAATGCCGGTTGTCTTCACCAAGAAAGACCAATTCATGTCATTGGCTGCGAGTATGTCGCCCCCAAATCCAAACAACGAATTTGCGGAAATAATCAAGAGCGACGTGCCGACAGCTTTTCCCATTGGCAGGCCTACCAAAACCACTAAAGCAGGGATGATTAAGAAACCTCCACCAGCCCCAACAAACCCAGCAACAAATCCGACAAATAACCCCAATACTCCTAATAGCCAGCGATTTTTTTCCAAACTTCCTGACCCATCAGAATCTTTGCTGCCACGAATCATGGAGACTGACGCCCCAACCATGACCAATGCAAATACCGTCATGACAAGTTGCTCTTTGCTAAATGAGTACTCGCCAAGCTGGAAAATTTCTGCTGGAAGTTTTGGCATCAATATTCGTCGCGCAAGGTAGGTGCCGATAAACGATGGCAATGCAAAGTTTATGGCAGTCGGGTAGTCCACCAACTTTTCTTGGTGGTAGCGCCAAACACCAAATAGACTTGAAATGCCGACGACAAACAAAGAGTAGCAAGTTGCTAGTACCGCTGGGGTTTTAAAGAGATAAACCATGATCGGCACAGTTAGGATTCCCCCTCCGCCACCAACAAGCCCAAGCATCCCCCCAACTGCCAGCATCGCAATGTAGCCAATAATTTCCATTCATTCTCCACGGTAGCATTGTTTTCACTGTACCAAACTACTTCAAGTCGTACTCTCGAATTTTCCGCCATAATGTAGCTCGACTGATTCCCAGTTTCTCGGCCGCCTCAGCTTTCCTGTTTTTTGATAGCCTCAGCGCTTCTCGTATCGAATGAATCTCGTCCTGCCTCAAGCTTGGTTGACTTCCACTTTGCAAAAGAAATGATTCTCCTCGAACTTCTGGAGTAAGATCCTCCAGGCGGAGGACCTCTCCTAGTCCCATTACAAATGCATATTCGATATTGTTGCGAAGTTCTCGTATGTTTCCGGGCCAGGAATAGGCGTAGAGCGCATCGACTGCTGCTTCTTGAATTTTAGTTATGACACGTTTCTTTTGTTTGTTAAATTCTTCGATAAATCGCCAGGTGAGAACCTCGATGTCCTTTCCACGTTCAGAGAGCCGAGGTAAGAAAAGTGGAACTACGCGGATGCGATACATAAGGTCTGCTCGAAATTTGCTTTCATCTACTTGGCGTCTCAGTGATTGATGCGTGGCTGAAACAAGTCGGATATTCGCCTTGATTTGTTTGAATGAACCGACAGGGCTAAATTGTCGATCTTGCAAAACACGTAGGAGCCTGGCCTGCAAGTCCATGGGCATTTCAGCAATCTCGTCTAAAAACAGCGTACCGTTATGGGCCGCTTCAAAAAGTCCTTTTCGGTCTGCAATGGCACCAGTAAATGATCCTTTGACATGCCCAAACAATTCAGACTGCATCATCTCTGAAGTAAGAGTCGCGCAATTTAGAGCATAAAATGGGCCTTTAGAGCGATCACTCAAAGCATGAATCGCGCGGGCCACGAGTTCTTTACCTGTCCCTGACTCACCGCGGACCAAAACATTCGCTTCACTTTTTGCAACGCGCTCAATTAATTCAAAAAAATCCAACATTTTTGGCGAGACCGTCACCATTCCATGGAATACGGTTGGCTTGTCGCTCTCATTTTTAAGGGCCTTGACCATCAGATGCAGCCCTCAATCATTCCTTGCCAATACGCGGGCGGCACGAAATCCCTTTTAGGGACCCTGTGGATTCGTCTTTCTTTGGCCAGGCCTATAGGAGAGGAGGGCCAAAGCATACCTTTGCGGCCAAACTCAGCAGTAATCCTCTCACCGATTCTTGTGACTCGGGGGCAGGACGGATGCCCGTCATAGGACGGATCCAATTGCTCCTGCTTTAGAAATCGCACAACATTTCCAGGCGCGCTAGAGGCCTGCTTGCGACTTGTTGCCACGGCTTTTCTATTGGGAATACCTGCTACATCTCCGATCCCACAAAAATTGGAGTGTCTTTTTTGCTGGATCAAATGCTTGTCAACGTTGAGCCAACTCTTTTGAACTGCTTCCTCTGGCACCAAAAGCGACTCTCGGATAATGCGGTGTGCTCTGATCGGAGATGCCATGTGAAGGACGTCGTAGTGCGCCTTTTCACGCATCTTAGTGGGGTTTCTCGAGTGAGGGTTTATGGATTTGAGTACAACTGTACGTGTCGCAGGTCGCGCCGCAACTAGATTGCGATTAAAAACAGTCTTTCTCCCCCCATGACAATAGACAACTTTACTCAGGCGCGCAGCGAACTCTTTGATCTCAAAGATCCCTGCTCCGCCCCTGGCAAAGACGATTTTAGATTTTTCTCGAACAACCAGCTGCCGCCGAATATCATCTGTCAAATACATAATCATCTGAGGCTCACCGACACATCTTATTGGAACCGGCGGCAAAGGAGATATGGCAGCGCCACCGCTGAATTCGCAAAACATTTCAGTTCCCCTTTCGAGGTGAGCGCAGCGATAGATGCTCATCAGATCGTTTTCCTCAAGATTGCCTTCCACGACATCAACTTTGTCAAATTTGAATTTGAGCTCAGCGGCGACGATTGTGTGCTTGTATTCGTGGGCTTCTGATTTGGCAGTTTGCAATTGATTTGAGCTAGGACGAAACTTTCTAACGCTCTCTTTAGCTCGTTCGCCCCCGCAAAGAATAACTGAACCCTCTGGTAGCTCTGAAAACGCTTTATAAACTCTTCTAGCACCAACCAGAGTCGAAAGAAATTGATGATAGTGAGATTGGCCGCGGTCTAGCTGTCCGATCTGATATTTAAAACCCGAGCGAACAGGTTGTGCTGCTAGGGGAATTCCTCCTGAGCTACCTCTCACGATCGGAGTCTTAAACGTCGTTTTATCCATTTCGATTCCTACTTTGCAGATTTTTTCGCTGTGATCGGCAGTTTTAGATAGATTCTTCCATTTGATTCTGGCTCAGGTAGCTCGCCCGCCGCAATATTTACCTGCACACTTGGAAACAAGAGTTTTGGCGGTGCAAGTGTAGCGTCACGAGTGTTGCGAAATGCAACAAATTCACTTTCAGTAGTACCGGCCTTTAGCTGAATATTTTTCTTTTTCGATTCACCGATAGTGGTTTGAAATTCTAATTTTCTGCCGCCCGGT
>CAIMVM010000002.1 GCA_903844895.1 uncultured Pseudomonadota bacterium | reverse complement strand
CAGGCGGAAGTCGAATAGGCCGCTCACCTCGCTTTGCTCGGATCACGGCAGTCGGCTTTCACCACCAGCCAAACCCGTCTGGTTCCTCGCTGGCTCGGGACGGGCTATGGCTGGAGTACTTGCCGACAATCCGATAGAAATCCAAAATCTAGAAATTTATGACGATCCATTAAATCTTTAAACTTTAGGCAAAGCCCAGTCTCTTAAAGCCTTCATGCCTTCTTCATAGCTCACTAGGGGTTCATAGCCAAAATCTTTATGGGCATTGGCGTGAGAGAAATAATGGCTCTTCGCCAATTGGAGGGCCAATAATTTGGTCATCGGCGGTTCAGAATCAAAGACCCTAAACAAACCATAGAAAAACTCTAAGACCGCTCCTAAACCATAAGCAAGCCAGAGAGGGACCTTACCTGAAACAGGTTTTGCTCCCGCAGCCTCAACAAGATCTCCTACAAAATCCCAACACAGGCGTTCGGATTCTTGTCCCAGAAAATACGCCCGACCACTGAGTTGGGGCTTTAAAACAAGAGCCTCCAGAGCTTGTCTATGTGCCCGAGCCGCATTTTCCACATAAATGTTATCGACACGATTAGTGCCGTCACCCACTTGTTTTAACTTCCCTGCAAGTGCCTTTTCTTTTAATCGAGGAAAGAAATGGGGATCATGGGGCCCCCAAATCAAATGAGGACGAAGGCAGACTGCCATAAAGTCAGGACCAATGGCCTCTCTCACCTCTTTTTCAGCTATTTTTTTAGTCGCTGGATAGAACGCCAGATCTTTGCGGGCATAAGGCAGACTCTCATCTGCTCCTTCGATCGACTCCCCATCAAACACGATGGAAGGTGAAGAGGTATAGACTAAGTGTTTCACGCCAAAGGACTTCATAGCATTGATGACATGGCGTGTACCTAGGACATTGGCATTGTAAAAGTCTTCATACCGCCCCCAAATGGAAGCCAATGCAGCTGCATGAATGACAGCATCCACTCCCTTAACAGCAGACGCTACGTCCAAAGGGTTAGAAATATCTCCCTTGACGCAATGGACTCCCAGAGCCTCAAGATGGCCATAAGTTTTTCGAGAAAAAGATCGCACCTGGTAGCCATGGGCAAGCAAGTCTTTTACAATAGCAGTACCTAAAAATCCGCCGCCGCCGGTTACTAAAATGGTTTTCAATGGATGTATCCTTTTCGGGTTCGACTAAGCTCTTTTCCAAGGCCCGTTCTATCAATTTTAATATTATGCCTGACGTCCACTGGAAATGACTTTACTAAAAAGAAGTCTTCGATAACAGATGCTTCCGTGCTGGTTTGACCTAGCGCATGAAGCTCAGCAAGAAAATCCTGTCGCTTAGAATTGTTAAGCGAAACTTTCTGGTCATGTCGCTCAATGGCAAGAGCCGGGCGAACACCCTGCTGCGTTTCGAGTGAAATGAGTGCTGTGCGAAAGATCTCAGGGTGACGATTAAAGGGGGCTTCCACAAGAACCGAGTAGAACATGTTGCCCTTGTAAGAAAAAGAATGCGTCTGTCGTCCGCAAAACCAAAGCCTTCCGTCCACATCTAGCCAACCCATATCTCCCATTCTATGCCAAACCTGACTCCCCTCTTTGATTTTTGCTTTAGCGTTAGCTTCAGGTCTTTCATAGTAAGAGCTTGTAACTTGAGGGCCTTTGCAAATGATTTCCCCAATTTCACCGACGGGAAGAAATTCAAGGTCGTCCTTATTTGTAAGGGGCTTGGAACTAGCCCGAATAACTTTAACTTCAAGGCCTGGTACCGGCTTTCCAACACAGGTCCCCTCGCTGGCTCTGTCTTTAAAGTGTTCTTCAATAATTTCACGTCCTGAAATGCTTGCCACTGGCAAACATTCCGTCGCTCCATAGGGAGTGTAGGTCGTGCCATTTGGTAATATTTTAGAAAACTGATCATGCAAATGGTAGCGAACCGGAGCCCCAAACATCATCAAGGAGCGAAGACTGGGAAGTGTTAGAGACTTCGAAAGGGCATACCTGGCAACATTGGACCAAATGGCCGGAGAACCTCCCGCAAAAGTAACCCGAAAATCATTTATGGTCTGAATGAGCTTTTGGGGATCGGCAGCAGCTGGCCTTGTGGGGTCGAGCTCAGGCACAATCACGCGAGCGCCAAGTGCCAATGAAAATAAAGCAAACAGCGGAAAGCATGGCAAATCCACATCCTGCTTTCCGACACCGTACATTTGCTGAATGAGCTCTACTTGTCTTAAAAAAATACCATGGGTGTACATCACACCCTTGGGAATGCCCGTACCTCCAGATGTAAATAAAATCGCACAGGTTTCATCTCTGAGAGGATGGAGAGACTCAAAACCAAGTGCTTTCTCTCCTGGAGATAACAGAAGCGTTTTTAAGTCTCTAGCAGAACCTGTAAACATACTCCCTAAAGACCAGCGATCCTTAACAACAACCGCTAATTTTACGGTTGAAAACCGTCGACGAAAGAGAAAGGAAGCGAGAAACACTTCAGAAACAGCAATCATAGCTTCCGGTTTTACTTCCGAAATCGCCTTTAACAGATTCTTGCGACCCATTCCTGGATCGATAAGAACTAATGTTACCCCGATTTTAAAAAGCGCTGTGACCAGGACCGGAAAATCTAGACCAGGGCGCACAAAAAGGAGAGTCCGCATCCCTCGCTGAAAACCCAAGTCACTGAGCCGCGCCGCCAAGTGGTCAGACTTTATTTTCAACTCACCATAGCTCAAATGCTGCCAAGATTTAGAAGGGGCTAGCGTACCTTCCCGTCGAGCCGAGCGGCTTCGAGAAGAAATACCTGCAGACACCGCTATACTTGCAGGATGGTCCAGACACTGGGCATCGATCAAAGACGCGATATTTAACGTCCTCACATCGGAACCTTTTAAGTCATTTTTCATGCCATGAGGGGTTAGATTTTCACTTACATCAAGAGCCATAGAAATTGCCCCATGAAAAGGAGTCTTTTTTTAATGAACTTTGGAAGTTAACGTATTTTGATCAAGAAACTGGGAAATTTCGTGAATCACCTGATCTTTTGCATCTTCCAAAATATAATGTCCCGCATCTTCTATCCAAACTGTCTTAGCTTTAGGATAGATTTGGGTCCAACGATCAAAAAAAGCTTTATGAAAACAAAAATCTTTAGCGCCCCAAAGAATTAGAGTTGGTATTTTCAGACTCGCTAGATCTTTTTCAATCTTTAAAATCGTGTTTAGAGTCGGATGATGGGGTTCGAGGGGAATATCTCGAACGAATCCCAATACACCGACGCGATTGGCGTAATTGTTATAGGGAAGCAGGTAGCCCTGTTTAACAAGCGGAGGAAGCCCTTTAGCTGTTGCCATCCAAGTCGCTGGCCAAGCAAATCCATTAAGTTGTCTCACAAACCATTTGCCGACAAGAGGAAGTCGACAAAACTTAATCCGTTTGGGAATGTCGGGAAGATAAAATGCTCCCGTATTCAAAATTACCAGTCTTTTGACCAGTTCAGGCCGTCTGGTTGCAAATCCAAGCCCAATCGCCCCACCCCAATCATGAACCACAAGGGTAATATTTTTCAGGGAAAGTCGATCCACAAGTCGAATGACATTTTGAATATGATCTTCGAGCCTATAGCTCCACTCTTCAGGCTTTTCAGAAAGTCCGCTGCCGATATGATCAGGAGCAATGACACGATAGTTTTTTGAAAAATGCCGAATTAGTTCACGATAATAGAAACTCCACGTAGGATTCCCATGCAGCATGACAATAGGTTCACCTTCGCCCTCATCAATATAATGTTGGGCTTTGGGACTGATTTCAGGCACTTCGGTGAAGTGAGATTTCCAGGGATAGACTTCCCTTAGAGCAGCGATCACCACTGCACTCCCAACATAATGCTATTCAAGCCCGAGCCTACTCCTAACATGGCAATCTGATCACCGCTGTTAAGTCGCCCTGACTCTTCCAGAATAGCTAGGGTTAAAGGGGCTGCAACAGAACCTGTATTTCCCAATTCTGAAAACGTAGTAAAGTCTTTTTTGCGATCTAATTTAAGAGCTTCAAAAAGTTTTTGTTGATGCTGTATAGAAACCTGATGAGTTACAAAGTGTGTAACTTGTTCTGATTTCCAATTGAGTTCTCTTGTAAAGAGCTCCCAAGTTACGGAACAAAGGGCAATTCCAGAGCGCATCAATTCTCGAGTATTGGTTTTCATCATTTGATTGTGATTGTCGCCGGTAGCTCTGCAGTATTCATTAGCCGAAGAGTCGGTCTGTACCACTCCCCCTAAAAACTGATGACCTTTTTTCGACTTACGCTTGGAAGTTAGAACAGCTGCCACGGCGCCAGCTCCTAAAGTAAAACTCGCTAACGAAGTCCGAAAATTCTCTTCTGTTTGGTGCTGTTTTTCACTTAAAAAACGAACCGTATCTTCATAAATGGGAGCAGGATTTTCGCCCGACACGATCAATACCGTATCCACCTGGCCCAGTTCAATCATACTTGCGCCCAAAATCATCCCGTTCATAAACCCTAGACACGCATTCGAAACATCAAACACATGACAATGGGAATCCAGTTCTAATTTATTATGAACGATTGTAGCGGTAGAGGGCTCTAAATAATCCCGACAGATACCCGCATGAATCAAGGCGCCTATTTCCAGCTTTTCAGTTCCTGCCTTGGCAATTGCTGACTTACCTGCTTCTGCTGCGACATCACTGGGAAGCGTACCTATAGGCCAAAGGCGCCTGGATTTGATTCCAGAAATCGCTTCCAGTTTTCCTATTTCTAGGCCTAACAATCCATAAGTGGATTCTAATTGTCTTTCAATGGACTCTGATGTGATCACTTCCTCAGGTAAGTGATAGCCCAAGGACTCAATGCAAACATTTTTAAATCTCACACCTTACCTCAATGACAAAGCCAAATAAATTATTGGCCCCTTAAACTCAATTTCGATTCCAAACTAAAGTCGACTGAATAGGAAGTAACCCCTAATTGGCAAAAACACAAATTATGCCTCTTTGTGTTGCAGTCTCTCGCCGGGCCCCACTATATCCTAACTTGAATCAGAATCCAATTAAGAAAGCCTTCTAAAGCTCTAGGACTAATTTCCGAATCCCTAGGAAAATTGGAGGACCTAACTATGTGGAAATCTGCCCTGCCTTTTTGTGCCGTGATCAGTCTGTGTTCAACAGCATTTGCTGAGGATTTGCCCACATTCTACCTTGGCTCGTTGGGGGACTCCATTTCTGCTGGCTTTAACGCTGGCAGCCCGTTAGATCAAAGAGACAAGAGCTGGTCGGCGGGCACAGCTATTGAAAGTCACGCCGTACGCATTAAGAACCAACTGGGCTCAAATGTCGTGGTGAAAAATGCATCAAAGAGCGGCGCCAAAACCCAGGACATCGTCGCTCAAACCCAAAGACTAGTGGGAGACAACTTTGCTCCCGATTATGTCACCTACCTCATTGGCGCCAATGATGTCTGCGGCGGAACTAAAGAACCCGGAGAGCTTGCTGCGTTAGGTAAAAAGACCTTGGAAGAGAGCCTTACTCTGCTCAAGGCGGCTAACCCGCGGGTAAAAGTTCTTGTGGCTGCTGTGCCTAACCTTCTCTATTTAAATGAACTACTAAAAAGTGACGCCCAATGTGCGAGCCGATGGAAGGCCTTTAACATCTGTGCTTCATTTATGGCTGGCAATATCCAGGAGCAAAATAAGGGCATTGAACGTTGGACAGCATATAATCAAATGCTAAGTCAATTTGCCGATGACCATCCCGAAAATGTAAAATTTTCCTCTAAAGCTGGGGAACGCATTTTTCTTTCCAAAGATGTATCAAGAATTGACTGCTTTCATCCCAGTATCGAAGGGCAAAAGACTCTTTCGGAAACAACCTGGAGTGAAGGATGGTTTGCCAACGGAGATTCAAACTGAAAACTGCTTGCGGTACTCTAAAATAGAGCTGTAAGCCTGATCATCAATCCAAATCTTTCCGAGTACGGTTTGATTATAAAGTGTTGATACAACTTGATCCATGCTGAGAATACTACGCACGGGAATTTGGAAGTCTCGCTCTATTTCAGCCCGTGCTGACAGATTTGAAATGCCCTTTTCCTGACGATCGACCCCCACCAGTGCCCCAACGACATTGACCTTCATGCTGGTCAGTAAAAGCATGGTCTCTCTCAGCGAAGTTCCGCCGGTAAGGACATCTTCTACGATCACTACTTGATCATGGGCCTGGTACTGATGGCCAACCATCTGGCCACCCTCGCCGTGATCTTTTTTTTCCTTGCGATTGTAAGTAAAGGTAACATCTCGATTCCTTCTTTGCGCCAGTCGATCGCTTATCACAGCCGCAAGAGGAATACCTTTGTAGGCAGGGCCAAACAAATTGGTAACCTGGGATCCAAACTCGGCCAAAATGGTTTGAGCATAGATATCTGCCGCCCGACCGAGTCGAAAACCACTGTCAATATTCCCTGTATTGAAAAAATAAGGGGACATACGGCCTGACTTGGTAAGAAACGAGCCAAAGCGAAGAACTTCAGACTCCAGAAGTAAGTTTAAAAAATCGAGGGCAGGTGCCATTTGTCTATCTCCCTATAGACTCCCGATATTGCAGACAATATAGGTTTTTGGCAAGAGCCGATTTTAGGCCGAACAGAACAGGGTATCTGTGACTTTTTTTTCTGGTAAGGAACAGTTGCAATCTGGCAATTCCTCGACTAGATTCCGCGACAGAGTCCAAGAAAGGGCTAAAAATGGTTCTATGGATACTCATTTGCATCAAAGATATTCATAAGTTACAGATACACTCAAGAACCATTTTTGAAGAGCAAGCGGGTACTGGTTTAGGGCAAAATAGGAAGATATAAGCTTAAAAACTCGTTTTCATAGTTAGAAGGAACCCATGACAGTTATTCCTTTTCCTGATAGACACCAGCGTAGCCAAGCCGGCAACGACTTTTCTGAGCGATTTATGCAAAGAATTATGGATGTCGCTAAGGCAAGTAGTACCGATGAACTTTCCCTAGCTAAAAGTGTCTGCTCCATCGTGGAAGACCTCGTCAAATCCACGGATCGCCTCCGAAAAAAGATGTTTGTCCCCGATGAGCCGATCAATGGACTTCTAGACGATCCCTATACCAATCAAACTTTTGCGCGCTTAACTGCCGAATTTCCGTGTCTCTTTGAATATCCGGATTTAGACGGAGTAACAGCCATCGCACTCCTTGAAGAGGGGCATGTATTTCCCAAAGACGCCCGACTTGCCCTCCATTTTCTCTTTCACATGTTTGGCGTCATGAATCGTTTTAATTTACGGGAAGCCCGACGGGTTTGGTCTGAAGAGGACTGGGAAGCCTATGTCCGCGTTTGTCAAATCCTTCCTCCACTTTGTTGATCGGCTCAACTCTCTGCTGATCGTCCAACTTACTTGGAATGGGCCTCAACCTAAGACTCATTCGTATCCCCAAAACATAGTGCCTTGCCTTCGCGACACATGGGAGTCTCAAATTGTCCCCTACTAAGAAGATTTAGTTTTTGAGTGTGATCTCGCTCAATCCTATAAAGACAGCATCTTGAAAGACAGCATCTTGAAAGACAGCATCTTGAAAGACAGCATCTTGAAAGACAGCATCTTGAAAGACAGCATCTTGAAAGACAGCATCTTGAAAGAAAGCCTTGGAATCTGTCGAATTCTTAAGTGCACTGGTCTAAAGTCCCATCCTTTTGAAGATCATAAGAACTTTGGGATCTTTGGAACTTCCTAAGTTTAGAACTTTTTCAGATCTATGACCTTTGAAACATTCAAAACCTGCAGCTTTGCTTATGATTAGACATCGATTCCATAAACTACAGCTAAGAACTAATACCACGCTTGCTTCAGACTCATGGTCCGCCTTAAAACCCTCCCATTCCATCAAAGCTGGAGGAGACATCCCGGCTTAAAAGAAAATCGCATTTTCTCTAGAAAGAGCCACAGAGAGGCCATGCCGCCGCCCAAAGCACGGCAAGATCCCATTAAATTTGCTATAAAAGAGCGCTTTTGTTTAGAAAATAACGGAAATCGAGACCTCTTGTCCCGCAGGCCGCGTTACGAAAATAGCTCTTATGGAGTCCTCATATGCCAGCTCTTGCCACCACAGGGGGGATGGGGTAATGTTTGGCCTTCCTCATTTGTAAATGAAGCAAGGCCCGCTATGTTCACGGTTTCATCTAAGCCTCAATTTGAGTTTGATTTAGAACCAGAGTTTCATGCTAAGTTTTTGAAACTCTTGGAACGATTTGTCATCGACACCCCATGGCCGAAAAACGTCATTGCAAAATCCCAGCGTCTCACCCTTGCGAAATTGAAAATAGAAGGGGATGAAATCGTTTGTGAAACCCTAGAGCAGGAAGTTGCTGTTCGCACCAAGCTGACCCTGCCCCTTTTTGATTCGTTTACTATCATGCGGTGCTCGTGCTTAGGTGAAAAATCATTTTTGGAAGAAAAAACCTGCCATCATCAGTATGCTCTCGCCAAAGAAAGCATCAAGTACATCAAGATTTCCGATTCGGAGGAGGACTTGTTTGCTCTGTTAGACTCTTTAAAGTCTGATGACGAACTTGAGACAGAAGCAAGCTCATCGGCTTTAGAATGGAATATTACTCCCTCATTTTCCGTCGAAGTCTTTGCCGGAGGGCGACTGAGTCCTGAAACTCTGCGACAAAAACGAAGTGATCTGGCAGGCCCCCATGACTGGAAAGTCATCGGACTATTAATAGACAAGCCTGAGTTTAAAATCACTCGGATTTCAGAACTTCTGGCTTTTAGAGATGTCCAATTTAAAGACGTCCCAGGACTCGGTCGCCTTGAAATCAAAGAAACTGAGGTGGAACTTCACATCCGTCAAGATGAAGAGTTTTTAGAAACCTCTGTTCGTGTGCAGCAAATGGAAATCTCAAATAACTATTTGATCGCCGTCGACGGCATCGCTGTGCATTCAGGAACCGTACTCTATATTCAAAAACTCACTCAAAAAGAGTCGGAGTTCTATAAGTCTATCCTTGAAAAAAAGCCGCGCATTCCCCTTCTCGACAAAGACCGCCTTCTTCGCCACCTCATGAACTTAGAAGCCAAAATCCCTATAACGGCAGAAGCGTCTTTAGCAAAAGGATCCGATCTTCCAGCTGATTCTAATCCTAGGGTAAGGTTTAGCCCCCTTGGAGACACGTCTTGGCTTATCGAAGTTTTGGTGCGCCCTGGTGGTGGGTCGTCTTTTATCCCAGGTACAGGTCCTGACGTTGTGATTGATGTGAGACAAAAAGAACCTTGCCTTCAAAAAAGAGATTTTGACGAGGAAACTCATCTTGCTGAGGAGCTGATCCGAGCTTCCTCTCTAAAAAGGTTCAGAGGCAGTGGGGCTAGGTTCCTCACAGAGTCCCATGATGATATTTTAGATTGCATCAAAGACTTAAACGCAAGGCAAACCCCCATTGAATGGCCTAAAAGCGGCACGGTCCCCAAAGTAGTCGAACCAGAAGAACCAGCCAAGGTAAGCCTCACCATCGCCGATAAAAACCTTTGGTTTGAGGCCTCAGGGGATGTGGTTATTGGCTCTGAAGTCATAGCCCTTAAAGACCTGATTCATGCCCTTAGAAAAGAAAAGCGTTTTATAGAACTCCCTAATGGCGCTTGGGTAAAGATTTCCAACGAACTTAAGCTTAGAGCTGAGAGACTAAGTGAACTGTTAAGCGAAGAGTCCATGGACCTAAGCACCGCTGCTGCTTGGGAGCTTGCCAGTTTAAAAGAGGCCTTTGAAATTCGAAGATCTTCTGAAAAATTTGAATCCCTCAAAACCAGAGTGGCCAGTGCTGTAGATCTCACATTGCCTGAAACCTTAAATGCAACCTTAAGACCCTATCAAATCACTGGCTTTGAATGGCTTCAAACCCTTTATCACCGAGGGTTTGGTTGCTGCCTGGCCGACGACATGGGCCTAGGAAAAACCCTTCAAACCATCGCTGTCATTTTAAAAAACAAGTCCTTTGGCCCCTCGCTAGTCGTCTCTCCCGTATCTTTGATGCACAATTGGGAGACCGAACTAAGACGTTTTGCCCCTGAACTTCAAGTAAAAATTTGGTCCGGTGCAGAACGAAAAGATGACTCTTTTTTAACTAAGCCTTCGGATGTCCTTTTAACTTCTTACGGCACTTTGCAGCGGGATCGGGATCTCTTTCAAAAGCAATTTTGGAATATCCTTGTCATAGATGAGGCCCAAAATCTAAAAAATCCTGCTACGCAAAATTGGAAAGCTCTAGCACAGATTCCCGCAAAATGGAAAGTTGCCCTTTCTGGAACCCCCATTGAAAATAAGCTGGAAGAACTTTGGGCTATTCTTTCTGCAGCTTGTCTAGGAGTATTGGGAAGTCGAGATGAGTTTAAACATCAATTTGAAATCCCGATCATGAAACATCAATCGGAGAAAGCCAGACTCAAACTTAAAAAAAGAATTGCGCCTTTTATGTTACGTCGCTTAAAGAAAGACTATCTCACGGAACTTCCTCCCAAAATCGAAAAAAATCTTTACGCCGTTCCCAGTATCTCAGAAAAGAACTTTTATGAGGCCTGCCGCTTAGAAGCTCAAGACCGCATTCAGTCAAAGTTAAGCGACCCTTCTCAAAAAGAAAAACTGCGCTTCGAGGTCTTAGCCTCCCTGCAAACTCTAAGACAAGTAGCTTGCCATCCCATTCTTCTAAACCCGGAATGGCCAGAACCTTCAGCCAAAGAAGAACTCTTTGTAGCAACCGTAACCAGAATCCTGGAAGCCAACCACAAAGTTTTAGTCTTTAGTCAGTTCACTCGTTTTTTAACCTTGATGCGTCAAGCCCTTGAAAAAGTCGATGTTCCTTCGTTTTATTTGGATGGGGCAACCCCTATTGATGAAAGAAAGTCGTTGGTCGAAAGATTCCAAAAGGGATCCCACAGCGTCTTTTTCATATCGTTAAAAGCAGGAGGTACGGGCCTTAACCTCACGGAAGCCGACTTTGTCATCCATCTGGATCCATGGTGGAATCCAGCAGTGGAAAACCAAGCCAGTGATCGAGCCTGGCGCATGGGTCAAACCAAGCCAGTAACCGTGTACAGAATCGTGACCGAAGGAAGTATCGAGGAGCGAATTCTAGCCTTGCATGAACAAAAAAGAACTCTGTCCGACGACTTTACTGCGGAAGCCACAGGGAATTTGGAAGGCCTCTTAGACCTCCTCAGAATCTCCAAACCTGCGAGATCTGCAGCTGAATCAAGCCTCTAGGCTACCCAGCAGCTAAAGTCCCTTAAATCAGGTAAATTCATCAGGAAGAAAATCGAAATGAATAAAGAGCAAGACATTTTAGGGTAAGGCTCCCGACGCCCGCTGCCTCACAATCAGTTTTGGGAAACGCTTAAGAATACTTCTTTGCCCCGAAATGCAATGGCCCATTGGCTGATGCGTTTGCAGCCATGCGCCTCAAGTTCGACAACATATTTTTTTTCCAAGATCTGTGCGTGCGCTGCGGCAAGAGCCTCTTCGGGAGTTTGCTTTTTGCTCACAGTTTTAAATTCCACCACCACACCCGCGTGGCGAGTGGGATTTTTAGGAATCAGCATAACATCGTATCGGCCGTATCCACTCTCGCGATTGCTACGAACCATGTGTGTGCTTTCTAAATTGACTAGGAGACCCACAACAAAAGCGTGATAAAAAGATTCGGCATGTTCTTCGTAAACATCATGAAAACTCAGCGTATCACGTACCATTCGTGAAAAATGACGTTCAAAAACTTCTTCATTTCCATCGACAAAAGCAGAAAGCATAATCGCAAGATTTTCGCTGGAGGAAAATTTACTGCGGCACCATTTTTCGACGAGCTGTGTAAAGGCTACGCGTACCTCACGATTAGGAATAGACAGGAACCCCCAAAGTTTTCCCTCGCGATTTTCTATGGGGCGATTCAGTTTTAAGTAGCCCGTGAATAGCAAAAAGCTCCAAACATCGGTGGGCCGAAAACTGTTTGGTTCGAAGGTGATGTAGCTATCGATTTCTTTTTCAATCTCGGTACCGGCCATAAGATCTTCAAGCTCGGAGCGCAAAATATTGTCCGAATTAGAAATGGCGAGGCCGACAATATCGTTACTGGCGGTGTTCACCCAGTGGGGAAGAAGCCCAGCTTCTGGCTCTGAAGCGTACCGAATCACGCTCCAAGGGTTATAAATTGTTTGACGCCCAAACAGATAGCCATTGTACCAACTGCGCACCTCATCCATCGAGTAAGAAAAGTCGCAATCGCGAAGTAGAGTTTCCACTTCGCTTTCCAATAAACCAAAACACGTTTCGAAACGTTTGTCCGCAAGGGAGTTAACGGTGACATTATTCAGTCCTGAAAAAATATTTTCTTTGCTGACGCGTAGGATCCCAGTAAGGACGCCCTTCCAAATATGGCTATTGTCTTTGAGTCCTGCTGAAAGAAAATCCCGAAAAAACTCGACCGCTTCATTGAAAAATCCATGGGTTATTGCCGAGTGAATGGGGGCGTCGTACTCGTCAATGAGCAACAACGGGCGCTGCCCCGAGGCCAGATGAAGAGCTTCGGTGAGAAGTTTGAGTGATTGGTTCAAAAGTGGGGTCGTAGTATTGCCCAAACTCAGCGCGTTCAGATCGGCTAAAGAGTTTGCATGAAGGTTGGCTCTTTGAAACCAAGGCGAGAGGCGACGAATCTCTGCTGCGACAACTATCGCAACTTCACTCCGAGTGGCCTCCCAACTCGCTTTTTTGATATCTTTAAACGTGAGAAAAATAACAGGCAGCTTGCCTTTGTGTGGTTGGTGCCGGCCTTCGGTAGTTTCGGCGCGGAGTCCTTGGAACAAATGTGTGGCGTTGCTACCGTCGGGCCTGCACTCATACCACGCTTGCAGCATCGTCATATTGAGGGTTTTGCCAAAGCGCCTTGGGCGAGGAAGAAGAAGAATTTCCGATACAGACTCGGCAACTTCAGCTACAAAATTACTTTTGTCGATATAATAATACCCCTGCTTACGCAGCTTCTCAAAACTCGAAATCCCGATGGGCATTCTTGATACGTTCACTATTTCCCCCGCCGAACTGGTGCTATTATTGCGGTCGATCTATTAACTAATCGATTTATTATGGCTCAACCAAGGCGTAGGCGCAACTCATGCTTGGCCTGGAACACCCCAAAAATTCAATTTGATATAAGTCGCTGATTTATGTGGAGTAAGTCCTATTGCGGCTCTCTTCTTACTCAAATAGAAAAGCCTCCCCTCCCATGAAGCCAATGGTCATTGGAGGCAGATGAAACTGTTTTTATACTGTTTTTTAGACTGTTTTTTAAAATCTCTTCCCCGCAAGCTCTATGTCGGTCCTACTAAAAAGTTCATGAGAGAATTTGTCGCAGGTATGATGATTCCTAAGTCGAACGCATTGGCCAATAAGATTCTCTCATTTGCCATCGAGACAGGGGATTGTAAGGACCACTTTTGCGGGCTACTTTTTGCGAGTCATGAAAGGATGGTACATCCCATCAAAACCCGCTTGGAAGATGTCGACAACATTGGGGCTGAAGGAGGATGCTCTTGCGGCAAAAGGATATCAAGAAGCCTTCCAACAGGTTCAGGTCAGTGTAGTTAAAGTTTTAAATGGGGATTCGCCCGATGAGGTCTTCCATGACGATGTTCAAAACTGGTACCTAGAGCTTTTTAAGCTGAGCGTTCAAGATGGAGTTGTAGAAGCAAGTCAAATAGCTGGATATAGAAATCGCCAAGTCTACATCTCTGGTTCAAGACATATCCCCCCACCCCCAGATGCAACATGGGATTCTATGAATACCCTAGAACGACTTTTGATGGACGAAAAGTCTGCTGCCGTTTGAGCTGTATCGGGCCACATCATCTTTGTTTTCATCCATCCATACACCGACGGCAATGGGCCAATAGGCCGCTTATATGAAACTTGATTTTAGTTTCAGGGGCTATAACAGGAATGTGATTCGACTATCTGAGAGACAAAAATATAGGGACGCACTCGAGATCGCTTCTGTGAAAGGGAATATAAAAACCTTCGCAGAATTCGTGCTTTTTGAAATGAATCATTGGAACCAAGAGACAGATAAAACGCGGCCCTATAATCCAATTAGTGATTAGAAAAAATAGCTCACGCTTTCCGTCGCCATACACCAAATTCACGGGTGCTTGAAATAACAAGACCCAAGATTCCAAGGGAGCCCTATAGGACGCGTCCTAGGAGTCCCAGCTCTAAACATTTCGCATTTTGAAATGTGTATGAGATAAAGCGAAAACGACCTAACATGCGATCCACTTACTCTACCCATGATCCTATCACTGTCCGGCATGGACTAAAATTACTGTCCGGCTTTGGCCAAAATATGCATCAAAAACGATATTCGGTCATTTAGTATCGATACAAAGCAGCTTGAAGCCTGGAACCCGCAGCTTTATCTGGCAGGCACGTATAGATCGAATTGGAGAATCCTAATTTCCTATGAGTCCAAGGCTTTCTATGAATTTGCCCAAATAATCTAAACCCGAGTAGCCCAGACCAAGCCTAGAAACCTTCTCAACAGACCCATCGAGTTTGAGGAGGAAACTCTCAGATTTCAAAAATATCCCCGGGCGCAAAAATCTCTAGCCGAATAAGAAGCTATCTATTCATATGCAGCAAGCACGGAATATCTTCGACCGAGGCTTTGCAAATTCTATTTAGCGGCAAATTACCTCAATTTATTGTTAAACCTGCGCTAGTGCTGAGTAGGTACCAATATTCTGATAAAGGACTCGCTGGAAAAGTCGTTAAATAGTCGCATAGATTCATGACAATGTCGCCGCCCACTAAATATGTTGACTATGCCCTGTAAATGGCGTACATTTATAGGGTATGTTCAACAGACTATTAAATCCAATAATATCAGATAGCTTTTTCCTTTTTGGCGCTCGCGGAACAGGGAAAACGACCTTTTTAACCCATTTTTTTAAAGATCTCGAGGTGATCTGGATCAACCTTCTAGACCCAGCTGAAGAGGATCTTTTTTTGCGCAAGCCCGAGGAGTTTGCCGCTCGCCTTCAACACGCCAAGCCTGGTACCTGGGTCATCGTGGATGAAATTCAAAAAGCTCCTAAACTGCTCAATCTCGTTCACCATTTGATTGAGACAAAAAAACTAAAATTTGCCTTAACTGGATCGAGTGCTCGACGTCTTAGGCAAAGGGGGGTTAATCTTTTAGCAGGACGGGCTTTTACCAACTATTTTTTCCCCTTAACTCATATCGAACTAGGGGACGTCTTCTCCCTTAGAGATGTTTTGCAATGGGGAAGCCTTCCGAAGATTTTTGAATTGGCTGCTGAGGAGGCTCGAGACGCCTACCTAAGATCCTATAGTTTAAATTATGTAACTACAGAAATTCAAGCGGAACAATGGGTCCGAAAAATAGAGCCCTTCCGGAAGTTTTTGCCTATAGCAGCCCAAATGAATGGCAAAATTTTAAACTATGCAAAAATAGCTCGAGACGTAGGTGTGGATACCACCACTGTGATTGCTTATTTTGATATATTAGAAGATACTCTCCTTGGATTTCGACTTCATGCTTTTCATGAATCTCTGCGAAAGCGACAATCTCTGAAACCAAAATTCTACTTCTTTGACTTAGGGATCAAAAGAGCCCTAGAACACACGTTAACGGTCCCCCTACTGCCTCAGACTTTTGCTTTTGGAAATGCCTTTGAGCACTTCATCATCGCGGAATTGATTCGCATCAATGCATACTACGTCAAGGACTGGTCTTTCAGTTTCTTAAGGACTAAAGACGATGTGGAGATTGACTTGATCATCGAGAGGCCAGGAAAAATAAAAGTATTTATTGAAATAAAATCCTCGGAAAATGTAAGCCAGGAGGATTGCAGAAATCTCAGTGCCTTTGCTAAAGAAACCAAAGGGAAATTTCTATTACTTTCTCGAGACCCACACCCCAAAGAGTTCGGCTCTGTGCATTGTCTTCCCTGGAAGGAAGCCATTCAAGTCATTTTGCAGGAATAGGCCTCCGCCATCCGCCACGGAGTGGTGGAGATGAAATTCAAATAGGCATGCCCTACCAACTAAAACAGGGCAGCCTACAGCCTAGAAGAGACTAATTATTACACAAGCAATATCTATGATTTTGTCAATTTTTAAACATGGCGAGGATTCTTGTGTCACTTGTGATATTTACTTGATGGCCTAAAAATCCTATGTTTTTGTCGTTTCTAGCAATTTAAGGAGCCACAGGCTATAATCTTGCTTTGAAAGGCACCCTTCCGATCGCGTGGAACCTTTAATTGAATCGAGCCTAAACCTTTAACGGCATATTTTCTCGCGTAATAACCATTGAGTTTATTGTCACTTTGTTCGTCCGACCCAAGGAATAT
>CAIMVM010000001.1 GCA_903844895.1 uncultured Pseudomonadota bacterium | reverse complement strand
TAACTTCTTAACTGAACTTCAGCACATACGGCTCGCATGCACCAAGAAAAAGAAAAGCAGTACCTTGAAATACGAACTCGAGTCCATACCACCCGACCTGAAAGAAACTGCCAAAATCTTAAACATCTCGAATCAGTCTATCAGGCCAAACATCAATTCCAGTGACTACACTTAGGATCCCTTGAACCCGCTGTGCGGCAAAGCATAGCGGGTTTTTAACCATAGTGATTTAATAAAGTCGCGCTAGGAGTAAATCCCGGTAGTTTCCATATTATTCTGGCAAACCAGATTGGGCTCCAAAAGAAAGCAATGGTCATCGATATCATTCGCGACGCCGAAGTTTGGAATCAGCCTGTTTTTGCTTATCAATCAAAGATCATAAGAAAGATTCGCAAACCCGCTCCCAAAAGCGCCGCGGGAACCCTAGAGCGTCTGGTGGTGAAGACCAGCGTTACCTATACTCAGGAATCAATGGCCCACTGGAGTGCGATGGGATCTGCAAATTCCAGCTATGCCAAAACCGTCGAATATGAGTACGAGCTGGAAGTTAACAGCCAGGGCGAAATCATCGGCGGCCAATGGATTTCTTGGGATCGACCGGACTACATGTCCCATCGGCTGCAACCCAAAACTTTCGACCACAAGATAGGGCATTGGGCAAAAATTGTCGAAATTTACGACGCATCCCGATGAGGAGAGGATGCACCTAATCCAATTTTAGATGGCTCAACTAGAAAGTAATTTGCGCGAGACAGCGCTTGGAGAGTTTGAGCAAAGTTGAATTCAAAACAACAACACGGGAACAGCCCACAACGAGACAAACCGACGATGCCAAACTCCAGTGCAAGTTAACAAATGGAAATAAAAGCCCAATTAGTATTCATCAAAAGGGCCTCTCAAAACTCTTTTGAGAGGCCGGAAAGTTGAACAAAATTTCGCAGATATCAATCCGCTAAAAACACCCTGCCTAGAACTTTAGAGGACCACATTCTAAAACGCTCCATGTAAGCATAAACAGCTGGGACCACAAGAAGCGATAGAAGTGTCGATGTGATGAGTCCGCCGATAATGGCTACCCCCATGGGAGTTCTTTGCTTAGAAACTTCATTAAGCCCAATGGCAATCGGAAGCATTCCAGCAATTAAGGCAACAGTAGTCATCAAAATAGGACGAAGTCGCGTTCTGCCTGCCTGAATCATGGCTTCCGACAGACTTAAACCGTCTTCTCGAACTTTTTGATTGGCGTAATCGACCAGTAAAATGGAGTTTTTAGTAGCAATACCGATCAAGAGAATGCAACCGATCATCGAGTTGATGTCGAGAGACTTGCCTGTTAATGCCAATGAGTAGAAGGCACCGCACACAGCTAACGGTAAAACGACCATGATCGTCAAAGGAACCACGAAAGACTCATAAAGGCTAGCTAATACCAAATAGATGAAAACGACTGAAAGTACTAGCGCTGTAATCATATTGACAATGAGTTCTTGAAAGCTCTCAGCTTGACCGACAAACTGATAACGATAGCCGGGAGGAAGTTGGGTTTCCCCTTCTGACAGCATACGCTTCACATCGGAAACCGCAGCTCCCATTCCTGGTCCGTCAGCAGCAATATCCGAAGTTATTGAAATATAACGTGCTCTATCGGAACGATTGATAGAAAGTGGCGCCGTATCTTCTTTAGCTACCGCAACATCTCTTAGCTGAACCAGTCGTCCATTAATGTTGGGAATGAGAATCTCATGAAATGACTTTTTAAGATCACGCTGATCTTCTTGCATCCTAACCCGAATATCATACTCACGGCCATTCTCACGGAAGACCACAGGAGTGGCACCGTCTACTTGGGTCCGTAACTCTGCTCCCGCAATAGTAGTAGAAACACCGTATTTTTCGGCCTTTGCTTTATCGAGTTGAATTTGAATTTCAGGCTTGCCTGGCTTGTTTCCGTAGGTTGGGTCCGTTAAGGCGGGGTGCGTTTTTAACACCTGAAATACTTTGCTGGAAAGTTCATCGAGGCGCTTAAGGTCTGGACCGATAATATAGACGGCAAAGGGACGCTGGCCACCCCCCAGCGCATCAAAGTCACCGACAGTGGGAGATGCATAAGCAAAAGGCTTTAACTGCTCTCTAATATGATCTTTAAACTCAGTAGTATTAAATGACCTTTGCTTCCTTGGCACTAGATTTATATAAAAAGTTGCGGAATTGGAAGCACCTTCGCGGGATCCAACCGTAAGAAGGGTATTTAATACCTCCTTGTTGCTTCGGATCACTTGGTCTACTTCCGTGGAAACCGAATTCATCTTCTCTAGAGAAACACCCGCTGGAAGTTCCAAGGTGACCTGAAACTCACCAATGTCTTGGGGAGGAAGAAACGTCTTCGGAACATATTTCAATGCAACAAAGCTCGCAAAAAATATAACGAGAGCTCCCACAATAATGACAATGGGAGCGCGCATGGAAAATCTCAATATCCTTTCATAGACGTTTTCCAGATAGGATTGAAATGCATCGAAGGTTCCTAGAAGGCGACCCACAGTTGCGCCCATAAAACCTTTGGTATAGTTTTGGTGGGACCCACCGAAATAAGCCGACATCATGGGAGCCATGGTTAAGGCATCAAATAGAGAAATCAACATGGCAAAACAAATGGTTAATCCAAACTGTTTAAAGAACTGCCCGACCACACCGCCTAAAAAGCCGACAGGCCCGAAAACTGCAATTACCGTTAAAGTCGTTGCAACAACAGCTAAAGTAACTTCCTTAGTGCCATCAATGGCCGCTTGAATTGCAGGTTTACCCATGGCGCGATGTCTAAATATATTTTCTCGCACTACGATCGCATCGTCGACTAAAAGTCCAACCGCCAATGACAGGGCCAAAAGACTCATCACGTTTATGGAAAATCCGGCAACGGACATGAGAATAAAAGCACCAATAAGGGAGTTGGGAAGAGCAAGTCCGGTGATTAAGGTGGAACGTCCACTTCCTAAGAAAAGAAAAACGACTACAATCGTCAGGACAATTCCGATAAGAATAGATTCTTGCACATCCACTACGTTGAGCCTAATCTGCTCAGAAGCATCGCGCACCAGAGTAATTTTAGGAGCTCCAGGCTGCTTGCTTAAACGATCATTTAAAGAGGCTATTTTAGCGGTAATGGCTTTAGCTACCTGTATCGTGTTGGAACCACTTTGTCTAAATATGTAGAGGATTAGGGTTTTTTCGCCATTGTGATAGGTTTTGGCAGTTTCATCTTGAAGGGTATCTACAACTTTAGCAACATCCCTTATGGCCACCGGCCTCTCATTACCGATAAAATTAACAACGGTATTTTTGATTTCTTCTAGGGATTTAAATTCGCCAATAGCCCTTAACGAGATTTCTGAATCAGGTTTGGTCACTTTACCAATCGGAACGTTGGCTCCACTCGTACCTAGCTTTTGACTAATTTGACTTGCCGAAACTTCAAACTCGCGCATCTTAGCCCGGTCTAACTCAACCTTAATCTCACGTTTCTGACCACCGACAATTTCAACTAAACCTACTTGCGGGGTTTGCTCTAAACTGGGCCGGATTTCTTCATTGGCAACATCGAACAGCTCAGCTGCAGGAAGATCAGCTGACAACGTAAGCTGCATAATAGGTTGATCTGAGGGTGAAAAGCGACGAACGATGGGCTCGTTCACCCCATCTGGAAGTTTACGTTTTGCAGCGCCTAGGCGGTCTCTAACCTGTTGCTCCGCATATTTCACATCCGTCTCGAGCGTAAAGTCAATGATAACCCTGGAAAGGCCTTCAGAGCTCGCCGAACGCACAGATTTAACGCCAGAAATACTGTTAAATTCTTCTTCCAAAACCTTAGAAATCTGAGTTTCTATTTCGCTTGGCCCAGCGCCTGGGTAAGTCGTAATGACCGAAACGACGGGGAAGTTAACATCAGGGAAAATATCAACCGGCAGTTTAAAAAACGACAGCACACCAATCACTACAGAAAGTACTACAATGCACGTCAAAAATACGGGACGTTTAATAGATAGTGATGCAATACTCATTTTTCAGCTCCAAAAATTTTCATTCTAGCGACTAAGCTCAACAATTCACCTTTTGTCCGTATAATATTTAGCTGGGCAGAGATAAGGTCGGTTTCATATTGAATGACCTGAAACAAAACTGATCTTCCTAGTTTTTGTTTCTTACGCTCCATTTCGAGCTTCTTTCGTTGAAGCTCTTCCATCTTGTCGACTAATTTGAGGCGGTTTTTAACTTCACCCACCCTCCGCACCAACTCATCCCACTCACGACTTGCTTCAAAGCTCTTGCGACTTGCATTATATTCAGCTGCTACCGCTTCTTTTCCATAGCCTTCGCGGGCAGTCCGCACATTGGTGTTGTCGAGAGGAACCGTCAACTTGACGCCAACAATTCGCGTGGGATTTTCTGGAGTAAAACCTTGGCCTATAGCTTCACCGACTTTTTCATCATGACCATTAAAGGCATAACTTGCAAAAACATCAAAGGACGACTTAAATTTATCACGCCCTAAATCCGCTGATGCCTTGGCTAGCTTTGCTGCTTGCTCAGCTGCAGCAACATCAGGTCTGACTCCAGCGTTAGGAATCTTAAGTCCAGCAACCAGCTCTGAAGTCATTCGCGTGAGGGACTCTGCAACCTCCCCGCTGTCTATATTTCTGGCCGTATTAAAGGCTCTCATGGCCGCTTTTTCTTCATCGATCCCACCTTGAAGTTCTAGCTTTCTCAACTCTAATATAGCTTGAGTTTGAACCAGTTCTGACGAATCAGCTAGTTTCGCGGAAACCTTGTTTTGAAGCCAAGAAACCAGGGCCTCTGCCCTCTTTAAATTCTCTTTTTGAAACTTTATGGTTTCACGGGCCAACACAAGCCGCCAGTAGGCTGCTTCTGCTTCGGCAAGGCTGACTCGGTATTTCATCTTTTCAATTTGATAATTCATTTCCGTCTGGGCAACTTGTAATGATTTCGTATTCTTAATATCTGAGCCGTCTCCATTTTTGAGCAGGGACTGATTCAACTCTATCGTTGTTGCCGTGTCAAAATATTTAGGTTCTGGAATTAAGTTCTTTTTGGCATCAGGAAGGTTTGTTTTACTAAGGCTGTAGCTAATTTTTCCAGAGAGTCCAAAATCAGTAATTTTCGACACACCAAATGTGAGTCCATTGGATTCGACTTTTGAGCCCCTGCCTGGCTGCGAGTTAAATTTTTCGTCATAAAAATTTTGTGCATTGAGAAAAAAATTAGAACTTGTAACTAACTCAGCCTCCTTGCTTCTATCCGACTGAGCCGACATTAGAGTTTGATTGGCCTTCATGCCTTCGTGTGAGTTTCGCACCTGCTCTAAATACTGGTCGAGTGACATTTCTGCCGCCAACGATTTATCATAGATGGAACCCAAATAAACAAAAGAAGCTGCGAAAAACCACTTCATCATATACCATACACCCCTATCGAAATATCTAGGAGTCTAGTTTAGCACTGGGTAGATTTATTCACTAAAGAAATCTTGCAAAAGTTTAGCCTCTCGTTTTCTGTTCTATCTTGTGCTGTTTTTGTGAACAGAGCACACAGAAGAGCTCCTGTACGGTTGCCTGAAACTGGTATTTTTGAAAAGACGTTACGGTTTGAGAAAGGATGCTTCTTGATAATAGATGTAATTTGCGGAGTCATTTGGAACCATCATCGGATTTTTTGCGCGCGAAAGAAAAAAGGTAGCACAAACGCCGGACTTTGGGAGCTGCCGGGAGGAAAGTTAGAAATGGGTGAGACTCATGAAGCCTGCCTAAGACGGGAACTTCAAGAAGAGTTAAACCTCTCTATAGAAGTGGGACCCAAATTGGGTTCGTGCGAATTTAAAGATTCCGTAAAGACTATCCATCTTATTGCTTACCATGCTCGAGCACTCCCCCCTTCAAGCCCAAAAGCACCAGAGGACGAATCAGCACAAAATTCGGAGATGCCGTTTGATTTTCGGCTTGTCGACCACGACCAATGGGTCTGGATGGAAGTTTGGAAGCTAGGCTCCCTTCAATGGGCGCCTGCAGACGTCCCACTTATCCAAGGCTTGATGGCGTTACCTCTTAAGAATCCTTTTGAAGGACACGACGACAATCCCGTTTCGATTTGAGGTTAAAAATGGGTCCCTAGAGCGAGTTCGGTAAACACTCGGTTCGGCGCAATTTCTAGGTCTCCCGCTGATTTGGTCAAGGTGTCGATAAACACTGATATCGTTAGAAAAATTGATTTGGAGTGATAGCCAGCACTTCCAATCATTTTTACACTTGTTCCCCGAGTCATGGAATAGTTGTGTTCTAAGCCCATGCGACTCGCTTCAAAAGATGGACCAAGTAGAACGCTCACACTGGCATAGAAATCATAAAGACCTAAAAAGAATCCGTAGCCCATCTGGGGGCTCACCGACAGGGTTTCTACTTGACTTAAATCAATGGAAGATTGGGTATTATCGTTAAAGTAGACCGTTAATTTAGGTACGTCGTGAAAGATCGTCTTTCCGATATTTAGCCCAAAAAGCATTGAATCAGAAAACCCTCCTTTAAACCTTTCCGATTGACTCACTAAAGCTTCCGCAGAGAAATCTTTCGCATCGTGAGCATATAGCCAACTTGTCCCGAAATTCTCAACTTTCATTTTGGGAAACTGGGGAAAGGGGCGATCTGAGGTCCAGTCTGGCTGAATCACTTTTGGAGTTTCTGTGTAAAATCCTTGCGACTTTAGATAATAGACTTGTCCAGCCCAATTGTGACTAGCATAGAAAAAACTATACCTAACGTTATCTGAATAGCCTTTTTTTTCAATCGAGCTCTTATCTGTTCCACCTTTTGTCTCATAGCCAATACCAAAATACTTATAAGAAAACGTATATCCTATGGATCCTACAGAATTTGGATTTAAAGCCACGGTTTTAACTTCTGGGTCATTTTCACTGCTGTTGCTGTTCTTTGCGTTGAGCTGGAGCCCAGACACACCATTTACAATGCCGATCTTTGCAGTAAGATCAGACCTCTCAAATCCTCCCGCCCATGCTTGAAAGGAGATCAGCGCGGAAGCCCCATACACCATAAATCTCATCTAAGAACGGCCCCTTTACCTTTTAGAAGAACGACCCATCTGCAAGCTCAAATGCCTTGTATCCTTGGATTTGATTTTCTATCGGCAGGATTGGGAAAGTGGTTGATCGAATGGCAGCCCAATAGCTATAAGTGTCTAATTTTATGTTTTATTTTGACGGCAGACTTATCGACAGTTTTGGGATACTGCAGAACCTCGCCCAACTGTCTTAGACAATTGATGGATTTCCTCGCGTTACTACTTGGAACTTCCCTCAGTTCTGGTAAAGTTACGGCCACTTACCTATCTGTTAACTGGCTACTAGGAATCATCATCCATGACCAATAAATTCAATATTCCCTTTATGTCTTCCAATGATATCCGAAAATCTTTTTTTTCCTTTTATGAATCAAAGAACCATCGCTTTGTTCGTTCCAGTCCCATATTCCCCAAGGATGACCCCACAATTCTTTTTACCAATAGTGGTATGAATCAGTTTAAAAACGTGCTCCTAGGAGATACGCGAGAGGGGCTAAAGCGTGTTTACAATTCGCAAAAATGTCTTCGAGTAAGCGGTAAACACAATGACCTTGATGAAGTTGGTCGCGATAACTACCATCATACTTTTTTTGAAATGCTCGGGCATTGGTCGTTTGGCGACTATTATAAGAAAGAGGCTATCACTTGGATGTGGGAGCTCTTTACTCAAGTTTGGAAGCTACCTAAAGACCGACTCTTTGCAAGTGTTCACTTTACTGACGACGAAGCCATGGAGCTTTGGAAATCTGAGACCGACATTGAACACAAGCGGATTATGAAATTTGACAAGCCGAACTTTTGGGAAATGGGCCCCGTTGGTCCCTGTGGACCCTGTACTGAAATACATTTTGATATCGGCGACTTAAGCTCTCAAAACGAAACCTTTGCGGACCCCATTTTGGGAGTTAACGGGCAAAACCACCGTTATATAGAGCTTATCAATCTCGTTTTTATGCAAAATGAAAGACTTCCTGATGGAAGTTTAAAGGACCTGGCCCAGCGCCATGTAGACACAGGGGGAGGTTTTGAACGGGTTTGTTCGGTGATCCAAGGAACCGGCTCTAACTATGAAACCGATCTGTTCCTGCCAATCCTCAATAAATTGGCGGAAATGTCTGGAAAAACTTACAAGAATAATGAGGAGGGAACTCCTTATCGGGTAATTGCAGACCACCTTAGAGCTATAAGTTTTGCAATAGCAGATGGCGTCACTCCTGGAAATGATGGTCGCGGATATGTCATCCGAAGAATCCTACGTCGGGCTGCGCGATTCGCCCATGAAGCCGGCTTTAAAGATCCCGTGATCCATAAGCTTGTTCCGACTCTGGTCGGCATTATGGGAGAAGCGTTTCCAGAACTTAGAGAGCGTGAGTCCTACATCACACAAGTCATTTTGGCTGAAGAATCCCGCTTCATGAAAACCTTGGGCCACGGCCTCGAACGCATCACGAAGCTGGCAGGAGAACTCAAGAAAAAGCAAAAATTAACAATACCAGGTGAAGAAATCTTTGCTCTATATGACACCTATGGCTTTCCTGTCGACCTCACTGCGATGATTGCGGAGGAGCACTCACTTCAATTAGACTTAGCTGGCTACGATGCCTGTATGACTGCCCAAAAAGAACGAGCTCGAAGTGCAGCTAAATTTGATAATTCCTTTAATTCTGACGACTATTGGACCATTATTGATGCCAATAAGGACACTATCTTTACGGGGTATTCTGATACAGAGGCAACTGTTAATGTGACACGTTTTATGGAACGTGCGGACCAAATTTATCTCGTTCTTGATAGATCCCCGTTCTATGCAGAATCAGGTGGCCAAGTAGGAGATCAGGGACTCTTGACCGGAAAAGATATTGAACTCAAAATTGTCGATACGATCAAAGTATTGGAAACCACAATTCACCGGGCAGAACTTATCAGCGGTCTGCTTATTCCACAAAACCTTAAGGCTCTAAAGGCACAAGTAGACATCAAGCTTCGCGAGCGCATCAAAAGAAATCATTCCGCAACCCATCTGCTTCATGCTGCATTAAAATCGGTTTTAGGCCCCCAAATTTCTCAGCAAGGCTCTCTTGTAGGTCCCGATCGCTTGAGGTTCGACTTTACTCATCATAAGGCTATTTCAGACTCAGAGTTGAGAGACATTGAAACGCTCGTTAATCAAGAAATTCAGCTCAATCATCGCACCGAAACTAAGGTTATGGACTTTGAAACCGCTAAGCACACTGGGGCAGTAGCACTCTTTGGCGAAAAATACGGAGATCATGTACGAGTGCTCGATTTAGGGCCAACCTCTAAGGAGCTTTGCGGGGGGATCCATGTCGAAGCAACAGGACAAATAGGTCTGTTTAAAGTGATTTCTGAAAGTTCTGTTGCTGCTGGTATCCGGCGCATAGAAGCGGTTACTGGCATGGGAGCCCTCGAATATACGACGATTCAATCTCAAGCTGTTTTGGAAATGGCTCAAGTGCTCAAAACAACACCTGACAAACTCGCCTTGCGGCTTGAAGAGATGCAAGACCGAATGAAACAACTAGAAAAGCGTCTTCAACAATCCGAGCAGATTGTGACCAACAATTTGGCGGACACTTTAATTCTCAATGGGAAAACCATTGGGGGAATTAGAACCGTTATAGCTTCAACAGATGTCGGCAAAGACTCCTTGCCCTCCCTTTTAGACTCCATGGCCGCAAAACTCGCAGATGGCATTTCCGTTCTCACCCATGTTGATGCGGAAGATCTGTCAATTTTAGTCACTGTAGGGCCAGCTTTACATGGTCGCTTAAAAGCAGGCGAATGGATCAAAGAATTAGCTGAAACGGCAAAAGGAAAAGGCGGAGGAAGACCTGATCGAGCGCGAGCCGGCTCAAAGTTCCCAGAAAAAGCGGGAGACGTTTTGAAAAAAGCTGAAGACAACATACGAATATCATTCGGGAATTAGCAAGTAGAAAGTAGAAAGTCACCTAGGTATACTAAAACAAAAAAGCCGTTGTATAATCCCAAGGTGTGACTATTAATTCTATAAATAGGAAATTGAGAATGAAATCAGAACAACTAGATGATGTTTGTGGGAAGTCTATTCTTTTAGCCGCAGCAATGGGGGGAGTTTTGTCTTTCGCCTCAGCTTGCGGCTTAAGTGACAAGTATAAAGACGCAACCCCACCAGTAGACCCAAATGCTCCCGTGAAGCAGGAACTTAGTTTGGCTGAGTTCACTAATTTGTGCGACGCCCGAGGTGGTCTAGTGGAAACCCATATGGTTTGCAGCAATACCAATACGTGCGCAGGATTGTCCTACAATAAGTTTAGCAAAAAACGTTTTGAACACACATGTGCTGCTAAGAATAATTGTGGAGGCCTATCCTGTATCGATTTAGCAGAAGAATCTGCTGGAAGCGCCGCAAAAACTGGCGAAGAGATCTACAAAGCATCTTGTGCGGAATGTCACGCTGCAGAAATGCTGACAGGCGCTTCCTTTAAAGTGTTCGTTAAGTCCGGTGCTACAAGCGAGGAAAAAGAAAATCTCCAAAATCTGGCAAAGAACCGAACCGAAACCGCCCGAATGAATCTCATTGCCTTTGGAACCAAAGGCTTTAATACCAATGGTCAGCACTTCGCGAACATGCCAGCATATTACCAAAAATTAAGTGTGTCCGAAGTAAAAAAAGTGGCTGCGTTCGTTGGAACTCTTGATTTTGTTGCGGAAGAGTATCAAGTTCTCGGACAGGAATGATTTTTGGGAAATAGATTCTAGGTAGATTGATTTTTTGGATTTGAAAGTTAAGAAGGTTGAGCATGGTGTATCAAAAGACACTTCCGCAAGGCTCCATGGGAGTGGGACTAAGGCCAAAGTTTTACGAGAATCTTCTACAAAATCATCATTTTGATTACTTAGAAATCATTTCTGAAAATTTTATGTTCGATCAGCCCATCCCAAATCACTATCTCAGCAAGCTACGCATGGAGTACCCCATAGTACTCCATGGGGTTTCTTTGAATCTTCTCGGCTCAGAAGACCTTGATTTGGACTATTTAAGAAGACTCAAACTGCTTTCAGACAACTTTGAAGCCCCTTTTTTTTCAGATCACCTGTGCTGGAGCCAGCGGGAAAATAGATTTCATCACGACTTATTACCTACCCCATTTCGAAAGGACTTGGTTCAAAGAACTGTGGATAGAGCCAAATTTGTTCAAGACTATGTAGGAAGACCCTTTGCTATTGAAAACCTTTCAAGCTACCTAACTTTTAAGGAATCGGATATGCCGGAGTGGGAATTTTATTCCACGATTGTTGAGAAGTCAGATTGCATGTATCTCCTGGATATAAATAATATTTACGTTTCCTCCGTCAACCATAAATTTGACCCCCGTGATTATATCGACAGGATCGACTTTACTAGAGTTTCTCAAGTTCACTTGGCTGGGCACGACTCTTCCAACCCTAATTTGATCGTCGACACCCACGACAGATCTGTATCCGATAGTGTTTGGGATTTATATGGTTACGCCCTACAAAAGGGTGCCCCTTTCCCCACTCTTATTGAATGGGATGAAAACATCCCAGATTTGGAAACTGTTTACTTGGAGGCAGAGAAAGCAAAGATCCTCAGAAAAAGCATAGAGGCATCCAAATGACGCCTAGTGTCTCTTTTGATTTAGAATCTTTTCAGAGTCTATTGTCTCGCTTGATTTTCACACCCCTTATAGAGAAAAATCACTCCCTTGTGACTGACGTCACCGAGTTTCAAAGGATATTGAAGCAAGAGTCAAAAAAAGATCATTATTCCCTTTTAGGCATCGAAACTTATAGTCGCAATTTTTGGTACAAACACTTAAGCAATTTACAATCGTCTCTACCTTTATTCGCAAACTTTCTTGGCCTTTGGGAATTCAATAAGTTTGCATTAAAACATTTTTCTGATGAGACCTCAAGCGTTAGGGACCTTGGTCATATCCCGGAAAGCTTTTTTAATGAATTAAAAAAGCACATCGATCTTAACTTTAAGTCCGAAAGACACTTGTTGCTCGAGCAGTCATTAAACCTAGATCTAGCTTGGCATGAACTCTTCAGGGTTCAATCAATAGAATCTGAAAGACTAGAAATAGTTCCTTCGGAAAATACTGTTTTCAAACTTAAAGATAAATTTCGAATTCTCCAAGACTCCTTTGGACTTTGGGATCTTAGAGTTGAGATTAAGTCCATTTTAGATCATGGACGCTCACCCCATGAAGATCTTAAAATCTCTCAAAAAGCACCAGCAAAAAGATCCTCTACTAGCTACATCCTTATGAAATCTCAAGGTCCCACTGTAGATTGGATATTGCTTGACGCTTTGCGCGGTGATTTCCTTTCCCAATTGAATGGAAATTCACTTGCTCAAGCTGTCGACAACTTCAACGCTCAACTGACACCCGATGAGAGGATATTAGCTGAGAGGAATATTCACAGCTGGGTTAGGAGCTCATTGGAACAGAACTTATGGGATTTCGTGGTATGATGAATCGATGAACTTCCCACAGGTATCGACCCAATGCTTAGGGACACTTTTAAACTGCGAGAAAACCTATGAAGTCAATTTTTGGATTTGTTTTCTGGTTAACCTTGGCCAGTTGCGGGGATAAAAAAACGTCTCCCGACAATGCCGTAGAAGCAATATTCTACACCTCACAAAATCAAACCTACAAAGCAAAACTTGTATTTGAAGGGAAGATTAAATCCGTGGAGTCTCTTTCCGCTGATTTCATCATGGAACCGAATAATGGTTCGATTTTAGACTCGGTTTCTTTGGAATCTTTTAAGCCAACCATGCCTTCTATGGGACATGGAACGGACACTTCTAACCTAGCCTTCGAGCCTTCGACTCAGAGCAAAGATCGGGTTAAAGTGAAGGGGATTTGGTTCAACATGGGAGGCCCTTGGGAAATTTCCATTTCTGCAAAACTTAACGGCGTTAGCGACCAAGTCATCATTAAAGTAGAGGTGCCCTAGTGACTCTAAGATTGCTTTTTTTATTTTTTGTGGCATGTTCTCACAAAGCTTTCGCATGCGCATCTTGTGGCTCATCGGGAGACGACCCCCTCGTTCTCTACCCAAACGACTCTTTTAAGTTGCTGCTACAAGAATCTAATGGGCAGGGATATTCTAATATAGATTCCCACGGCGACTACAGATCTTCAGGGGGAACACAATGCAAATGGACTACAACTGCCTCTTTTGGAGCTGCTATCTCACGCAAAGCTTTTGCAACCATAACAAAATCCTATATCGAAAACCGCCGTGGTAATCTTCACAAACAGGGATTGGGGGACGCCTCCTTCGGCGGCCGATACTCACTTGCCATGCTATCGATCGAAGATGAATGGAGCCCGCAAATACAGGCCCTTTTTGGGTACAAGCATTCTACATCCCAAAGCACCAAATCATCGAAAGACCCCTATTTGCTGGATGTTTTTGGTAACGGTTTCTCGGAAATAAAGACGGGAATTGATGTTTGGTGGGGTCAGTGGACAGTAAAACCAGGAATGGCACTATCTTTAGTTCAACCATTGGCAAGAAGCATAAACGGACTAAGATACAGTCCAAACTTAATTTTGAGAACCACAGCATCACTTTCTTATTTGCAACCTTTATTTGTCAAATGGGTCATTGGCACAACGACTGAAAATAAAGGAAAGGTCAAAGTAGAAGATGGCACAGAGCAGCCCAATGCCTTAACAAATTCATTTTTTTTAACTGTTGAATCCATGGTGACGGAAACGGACTTAGCCAGACTTAGTTATTCTGAAACCGGGACCATAGGAAGAAATTACAACACCTATTCTTCTAGGAATCTCACCTTAGCCTATATCCACTCATTTTAGGAATGTACGTGAAACTTATATCTAAAATTTTAATCGGGTTGCTTGTAAGTTCTCATGCTTTTTCCAATGAATGCAAAGAAGCAAGCTGGTCCAACATAAAAGAGTGGCAAAAAGGAAAAGGCTCCACAGAAGTGGTTTTCTTTGCATCGTGGTGCTCAAGCTGCAAGGACCATTTAAGACAAGATTTCAAAGGAAATGTTATTTTTATTTCCATTTTCGATGAAAGATCTGACTCTGAGCGGGTCCTGAATTTCTTTAAACCTAGCGCCACATGCTATTTTAGTAAAGAGATTGATAAAGAGTTAAAGATAAAGTCGTTACCTAAAACCTTAATCTTTGATTTTTAGCGGATCTTACGCAATATTAGCGGCACATAAATCTACCAAAGCCATACGCATCAAGCTTTCTATAGGAAATCAGCGAAAATCCATTCGGGACAACATCCCTCTGCGCTAAATTAGGGCAGGAAGTTGTATTCCTAAGGCATC